>JACFMY010000200.1 GCA_019455155.1 Caldilineaceae bacterium | reverse complement strand
GCAAATACCCGGCCAGGGAATCAATAGCGTTGCAGGTATCAAATGACCTAGCAGAAATCCGGAACAGGTTATGAATACACGGAATCGCCTCTCCAATCGCTGGTACCGCTGGGTGGTCTTGCCCGTGGTGCTGTCGCTTCTCTTGCCGATGGTGAGCATCACCCCGGCCTTTGCCCAGCAACTTCTGCCTCCATTGGCAGAGGGACAGATCGTGGTCGTCGGCCTGGAGCTGCGGCCCGGTCCTGAGCACCAGGTGGTGCCCAAAAACCAGGCGACGAGCGTACGCGCTACGCTGGGGTTGCCTGGCGCTGAACAGGGTGAACTCCCGCCACTTCCCGCTGATGCGGTGGTCATCGGCCAGCTCCGCGGTCCAGCCTTCCAGACGCCGGTGGCGCTGGCGGCTGTGCCTGGCGGGAACTTCCAGATTCCACCGTTGCCCCTGCCAGGCATCTATACCCTGGAGAACATCCGTCTGATGAGCGGCGGCGCGGTGATCGTGGAGGGAAACCCCAGCACCGTGCGTCTCGAAGTCATCGACAAAGTGTTGGTCTCCCAGGTCACCTCGCGGCCGTTGACTGCGGACGAAATCAAGCAGAAGGGCATTGCGGTCGACCCCGACAACTACCAGGTTGTCAACTTCACTGTGGCGTTCGGCCTACAGGATGAAGTGGTCGAAATCGAGATGCCCATGATCTTCCCGGCCAACAATAGCGCCGGCGTGCCGGGATTACCGCTCTATCCGATCCCGAGCGTGGGCGCCACCGCCCCACCCCAGGAAGGAATCCTGCCCAGCCTGGCCCAAACGCTGAAGGTGCCCGACGTTAGTATCTCGGGCTTTAGCCTGTCCATTGATGACCCGGAGCGCAAGCTGCCCAAACTGGTCACCCCGCTGCCCGGTGTGGTCATCATTCCTGGCAACATCGCCTACCTGAACCAGTTTTTTAGCGTCATCTTGAAGGTTTCCAACGTGGCGCCAGGATACTCGAACCTGGAGGTCCGCGATCTCAAGGCCACGATTGTGCTGCCCAAGGGTGAGGACAATGTGCTCGACTCACTCGACGACCCGCTGCGCATGGCCAAAGTGGGCGATCCACCGGTCACGCAGCCGAAGCTGCAGCCGGTCGTCTACGCCGGCCCTGATGGCAAGTTGAAGACCGAAGACGATATCAATACGTTGGCGCCGCAGCAGAGCGGCGACGCCGAGTATCTGGTCGAAGGTCGCCGCCAGGGTATCCACACGGTGGAGATGGAGATTACCGGTACCCTCTATGGTCTACCCGACGGTCCCGTCCCGGTGAAAGGACGGGCGGTCGGCGTGGTGGAAGTGCGCGACCCGCAGTTCGCCTTGACGATCAACCACCCGGCTACCGTGAGCGCGGGTGAGGAATATGATCTGCTGGTGACGGTGGCCAATATTTCAACAACGCCGGCCAACTTCGTCTCCCTCAACCTGTTGCCGAGAAGCATCAGCGGCGCCGAGCTGCTGTCGTCATCCTCGGTCCAGATCGAGACTATCGGCGCGGGCGATGCAGAGACAGTCACTTTCCGCCTGCGGGCACTGAAGACAGGTACCGTGATAGCCAACTCCATTGCGGCGGACGGGGTCTCTGGCAAGTTCGAGCTCCGTACCGCGGTAGGCGAGCTGGGGATCCCTTTGTCGCCGACAAGCCTGGTCTTGCCGCCCGCGGCCAAGGGGCTGCCGGACAGCCTGCGTTTGGCGGGCGTCGCGCTGCTCAATCAGGCCTTTGCTCTGGCCTCGTCGCCGACGACGCCTGAGGGGCTCTTGCCCATGGGCCGCAGCGTAATCTATGACGATGCGGCGAGCCTGGCCGCCACAGGCCAGCGCATTCACATGGGCGAGCCGCTGGCGGCTGCTGCCCGTGACCTGGCGCTCGATTTCCTGGGTAACAACTACGCGCGGCTGGACCAGCGCTTCCAGGGAGCTCGCCTGGCCACAGTCCAAAGCGACTATCGCGGCTTCGACCAACTCATGCGCCGCTCTCGCCGTGGCACAGCCTTCCGGGATGTCATTGGCTCCCTGTGGAGCGTGCCCATCCAGGCGAACGGCGCCCTGGCCTTCCAACAAGATTTCGCCGAAGCGGTCGCATCGCGTCCCGCTCACCTGTCAGTCATGGTGGGAGCGGACACGGGCGGTGCGCAGGCAATTCTCAACCTGGCCGATCCGGCTGGCCGGCGCCTGGGTATTACCCAGCCTGGTGGCGAAGTCGTTCAGGATATCGCGTTTGGCGGCTATTTTACTCCTGTCCGCGAGACAGATGGCCGTGCAGTCCACTACGCGCTGGTCTCCACGCCTGCTTCCGGCGCGTGGACGGCCGAAGTCGTGGGCACGGGCAGCGGCGCGGTCGACATTGGTCTCGTCATTCCCGGCACAGGCGGCCTGCAGCGGGTGACCTTTGAAGATGTGGCGCTTGTGGCAGGTAGCCGCGCGCGTGTGCTCTTCACCGTGGGCGCAACCAATCCAGAGATTCGCCTGATCGTCGACCGCGACGGTGACGGCTTTGTGGACGAAACCTTGAGCCCGACTGTCAATGAAGCGGTGGTCGACCGCGCGCCGTCTGTCATCAGTGCGGTGCAGATATGGACCGGGAACAAGGACGCAACCAAGTACGGCCAGGTCATCGGCGTGCTCTTCAGCGAGGAGGTCGACGCTGCCTCCGCGCAAAGCGAGGCTGAGAAGGAAACGATCACCAAATACGCCGTGGACGAGAACCTGGTTGGCGGCGTCCGCATTCAGGCCGACAACCGTGTCGTGTTGCTGGCCTTGCGCGCTGGTGTCGGCCCCTACGTCGATCGCACGCTGACCGTCAGCAACGTGGTCGACCTGCGCGGCAATGTGATGGCGCCCCTGATACAGAGCGTGCCGATTCAACCGAAGATCATCGGCGCGCGGCTGTCAGGCACCGTGCGCCGCGCAGACGGTACACCTGTACCCTTTGCCAAGATTGCGCTGTCTCAGCTTGAGCAGGATATCAACGACGAAAAGTATTGGGAGCTGGTCTCGGCCAAGAATACAGACGCACAAGGGCGCTACAGTTTCGACTATGTGCGGCAGGTGCCGCTCAAGATCCAGGCACTGGACCTCGTGACCAACGAACAGAACTATGCCGGCACGAGCGCGCGCTTTGAAGGCCAGCACGTATTGCTCGACATCATCCTTTTGGGCAATGGCAGCGTGACCGGTCGCGTTTACGGTCCGGACGGCACCACGCCGCTGGCGGGCGCGTATGTGAAGATGCGCAGTCTCACCCTGTACGATGACAGCGGCACGCCGCTCAATGCCGTGACCCAGACTGGCGCGGATGGAAGCTACTTTATCGGCGGCGTGCCCGTCGGCGCGTTCCAGCTTGAGGCCGTTCACCAGCAGACACGGGTCAAGACCCAGATCGCGTCCAATATGCCGGTGGCCGGCACCGTCCTCACCCAGACGCTGGTACTGTTGCCGGTGGATCGACCACTTGAGACCGGCAGCGTGGTGGGTCAGGTATTCCGGGCGGACGGGGTAACGCCAGCCGTGGGCGTTCCCATCTACTCAAGCTATGGCGGCTATACAGAGACCAATGCAAGTGGCGCGTATCGCTTTGATACCGTACCTGTAGGCGACGTAAGCCTGCGCGCCATCGACGCCGTCAACCTGGAACAGGCCGACGTGCGCACGACCGTTGTGGCCAGCAGTACCGTGACCGCCAATTTGATCCTCTTTGGCGGGTCGGGCACAGTGCGTGGTGCGGTCTTCGAAGATAACGGGACGCCCGCGGCCGGTATCTCCATCTATGGCGGTCCGGCTGTGGTGACGACCGATTCCAGCGGGCAGTTCGTGCTTGAGAATATCCCCGTCGGCACCAGGCAATTGACGGCGCTTGACCCTGTGCGCAACCGCACAGTGCAAAAGGGAGTCCACATCGCCAACGACGGTGATGAGGCCATCGTCCAGTTTGTGATGCCCGCCCGCGGCATTATCAGCGGCCGTGTCTTTGAGGCTGGCGGCACCGTTCCGGCGCCCAATGTAAAGGTCATCATCTACGGCAGTGGCGTCTATAAGACCTTCACCAACGACAAGGGTGAATACACCGTCGAGAACATGCCTCTTGGCGAATACAAGGTGGCGGCCTTCCTGTCCGATTTCTCGGACGGCAATATTGCCCTGGGCAAACTGGTCTATAACAACCAGGTACAACGTATCGACGTTGTCTTCAAGGGGCGCGGCAAGGCGGTCACCGGTATTGTCTATGACGACGACGGCAAGACACCGTTGGGCGCCCAGGTCGGCCTCGGCGAGCTTAAGGTGAAGTTTGGCTTGCTGGCGCCGCCGGAGAACCCGGGCTGTCTGGGCACGATCGACCTGGGTAACGGCCAGTCACTGCAGCTTCCCCCGTGCGAGACTGTGCCGGTGGACTTCGAGTTCATCCAGCGCGCGCGGCGGGTCAACAGCGATCCGTCGACAGGTCTCTTTACCTTCACGACACCCTTCGTGGGACCGATTCTCGTCGAGGCGGCCAACGCCTTCAGCCCTCAGATTGTATCGGTGAAGAGCGAAGTCCCGGCGCCCAACGCAACGGTCCCGGTGACCTTAAGCCTGCTTTCTACCGGAGCGATAACAGGCACGGTCTTCTACCCAGACGGCACGCCCGTGGGGCCGAATGTGATCGTCCAGTTCAACTCCGGCTTGATCGGCGATGTCGCAGTCCGGACCGACGAAGGCGGCAACTTTAGCTTCCCGCTGGTCAATCCGAGCGTGTTTGAGCTGATAGCGTCGGATCCCGTTAGCGGCTTGACTGGCCGGAGCTCCGGCACGGTCGCGACGGGTCAGACCGCGTACATACCCATCAAACTACTACGCGAGGGCTCGGTTGCGATTACGGTGATTGGCGCAGACGCACTGCCCATCGCCGGCGCAGACGTCGTCCTCAGGGAAGGACACTATCCGGCCCGTGTGCGCGAAGGACGCACGGATAACAACGGCCAGATTACCTTCGCCGGCGGTGACAGCGTCAGCGAAGGTCTCTTCAGCGTCACAGCCTATGACCGTACCCGCGGTGTCTACGGCTCAGGAAGTGGCACAGTGCCAGGTGTCGCCACCAGTGTCGACGGCCATGTGGCTATGACGGTGACCGTGCCCAATGCGGCGGCAACGGTTGTTGGCCGCTTCCAGCGCATCAACGGCACCGGAATCCCCAACGCGCGTGTCTTGATGACCGGCGCGTCGGGCCAGCTCTTTACGACGACCGAGGCCGACGGGTATTTCCAGTTCGATGGCGTGCTAAAGGGCAACTTCCAATTGTCGGCGGAAGACCCAACCACAGGGCGCCGCGGCGCTGCCAGTGGGGTGGTCTCCACAAACAACGTGACCGTAACCGTGAATATGGTCGAGCAGGCTTTGGGTACGGTCACGGGTGTGGTCAAACGCATGCCCGAGGATCAACCTCTGGCAGGTTTGCAGGTGACCCTCTTTTCCTCGGCCGCGGGCCGCAATCGCATGACTACGACCGGAACGGATGGTTCCTATAGCTTCCCGGGAGTGCCCAGCGGCCAATTCACCTTGGTGGCGGAGGATCCTTACGATTCGTCGATCCGGGTCAGCGCCAGCGGCGTGCTGACCACGGAAGGCCAGATCGCAACGGTCAACATGACCTATACGCGGCCGCTGGTGGGGCGGGTCGAGGGCCAGATCTTCAACGCTGACGGCTCGCCTGCGGGCGCCGTTTCGGTATACGCCTCGCCGTCAGGCATCCGCGCCACCTCGACGATTACGGGCTACTACAGCATGCACAATGTGCCCTTGGGCAAGGTCGACCTGGTGGCGCGGCCGGCATTGGGCCAACGCGCCGGTGTCGGATCCGGCACCCTCGGTTTCGACGGCGATGTTGAAGTTATCGACATCACACTTATTGGTCAGGGTACGCTATATGGCCAGGTCGTGGATGGCGGCAACAATCCGGTAGGGTTGGCCGAAGTGAGCGTACAGCGACGCAGTGACGGGTTGCCGGTTAGCTACACGGCGAACACGCAGGCGGATACCAGAGGCCGTTTCACGGTCACCAACGTACTGGTGGGCGATATCAGTGTCACCGCGCGCCAGGCGAGCACCAACCTGGCCGGCGTCGTAACTGGGACGCTCGCGACAGACGGCGGGGTGCTCGATCTGCAGGTGCAGCTGGAGCCCTTTGGCGTCGTGACGGGTACCGTTGTGCGTGAAAACGGCGCGGCGGCCCCGCTCATGGGGCTAGAGCTCTCGCGCACCGGCGTAACTTACTACGGTTCGTCGCGTGAGGACGGTAGCTTCACCTTTGAGAATGTCAAGCTCGGCACCTATACGCTGTACATCTTCGATCCGTTGGGTAAGGGCATCGCCAAGACCACGGTGACGGTCAGCGCCCAGGGGCAGATCGTGGATCTTGGCACGCTGACCTTGGACACTGCGCCGCCAGCCGTGGCTACCATTACACCGGCCAATGGCGCCATCAACGTGCCTGTCAACCAGCCAATCATCGTGACGTTCACCGAGCCGGTCAAGGCAAGCACCATCAACGCCACCAATCTAATCGTCACGAGCGCGGGCAAAACGGTCACTGGTACCTGGTCGCTTGATGCCGCGGCCAAGGTGGCTACGTTCGTGCCAGGTGTGCCGTTCCGCGACTTCACTACCTATAGCCTGCGTATCAAGAAGGATATCCTGGATCTGGTAGACCGGCCCATGGAACAGGAGTTTGTCTCGTCATTCACCATTGCCGACGAGACGCCGCCTACTGTTACCAGCCGCAGTCCAATCAGCGGGGCCTTCAACGTACAGTTGAACACGCCCATACGGATTGCCTTCTCGGAAGCCATCGATCCCAACGCGATCGTTGGTCTGCCGGTGCAGGTATTCCAAAACGGCCAGCCCATGTCTGGCACCACAAGCTTCATCTTGGACAACACGGTGTTGGTCTTTGTACCAGACCCCAACTGGAGCGCCAACGCAGTGGTGCGCGTGGATCTGGCGGCCATGCCTGATATCTATGGCAACAAGCTGCCGGCCCACAGCTATACCTTTGATACGTTGGATCTTATTGCTCCGGTGATTCAGGCGATGACCGCGCCGTCAGGTACTACGGTCCTGGCCGGCGACGTCGTCAAAGTCGTGGCGGAAGTCGACCAGACCAACGACACCGCGTACGTCGAGTTCTTCGTGAACGGCCAGTCGCGCCTGGTAGATGACATCGCGCCCTATGAATTCAACCTGCCTGTACCGGCGAACGCAAGCAGCGATCTAACCGTGGCTGCGCGCGCGTCGGACCGGGTTGGCAACGTAAGCGAGCAGAGCGCGCTCACGATCACTGTGCAGAGCGATACGAAACCCCAGGTGGCCATCAGCCAGCCTCTATCGGGCACAGTAGTGAGCACCGGAAGCCGCATCACCGTGACGGTGGGCGCCTACGATGACCGCGGCCTTGCCCGGATCTATTACCAGGTCACTGGCGCGGCCAGCGCCAACGGCCAGGTCACAGTCACCCCGGCGGTCACCTCGCGCACCGTCGACTTTGCGGTCGATGTGCCGGTGAATGCCGTGCCTGGCAGCCGTATCGAGCTCAAGGCCAGCGCGGTCGACACACGTGGGCAGAGCAGTGATATCGCGACTGCCTACCTAGTAGTGGGCGATTCCACGGCGCCGACGGTGTTCTTCACGGCCCCGGCCCCGAATACGCAGGTTACGCCCGGTGAGGATGTGGCGGTCACTGTCTCGGCGACGGACAACGGTCCATTAGGGTCCATCCGTCTCCAGGCTAGCGGCGTCGCCTCCTTCGATGAGACGCGGGTGATCACTACAACACAGACGCTCGTATCGACCACGTTCCAGGTGCCCGTGGCGGCATCGGCGCGGCCGACTGAGACGCTGGTGCTTGTGGCCCAGGCGACGGACACCGCGGGGAACCCGGCGCGGCCAGTGACCCTCACCTTGCCTGTACGCGACACGATTGCACCTTCCGTGCAGGTCGTGGTGGACAATGCTGCGCGCGAAGTTCTTCCCGGCCAGACGATATCGTTCACAGTGGCCGCGACGGATGAAACCGCCGTCGCCCGCCTCGGCTACCAGATCGACGGCGCGTTTGTGGTCACTGGCACACGTACGATCACGCCAGCCAAAGCCGACGCCTCGACCATCTTCACCGCGACGGTTCCTGCTACGGTGACGGCCGGAAGCGTCTTCACCGTGACCGGCACGGCCGCGGACAGCAGCAACAATAGCGCAGCATCGGCTCCCGTCCAGGTGGCGGTGGTCGATGACACTGTGCCGTTGGCGACGATCACAAGCATCGAACCGGACCTGACGGTGGAAAGCGGCAGCATGTTGACGGTCACCGTCGACGCGGCCGACGACCAGGGCCTGGCCGAAATCCGGCTGCGCACCGGCGGCGCGCTGAACAGCCTGCAGTCCATAACGACGGGCCCAGTGTTGACGACAACAGCTGTCTTCACGGTTGCGGTGCCGGTGAACACACCGGTGGGCCAGAGCCTGGTCATCACGGCCGAAGCTGTGGACAGCCGCGGCCAGCTTGGCGCTAGCACGCCGGCGACCGTCACGGTCACCGACAAAACTGCGCCAGCCGTCCTCATCAGCAGTCCAAGCTGGTGGGTACAGGTGGTGCCTGGCCAGAATCTGACCGTACGCACCTACGCTACCGACAACACTGCAGTGGCCCGCGTGCATCTGACTGTAACTGGCGCCGTGTCACTGACCGCAACGCAGGTCGTGTCGCCGCTGGCTCAGAGCGTGTATAACGACTTCACCTTCACGGTGCCGGACGAGGCTACGGCCAGCGACCGGATCACGTTGACGGTGCAGTCAGAGGACGCGGCAGGAAACCTGTCGGAGCTTGTGTCGCAGGGTCACTCGATCAAGGACATCCGCCAGCCGGTGGTGACGACCTCCGTCTCCACGACCGAGGCGGTGCCCGGCCGCTCCGTCGAAGTGACGGTCACGGCTGAGGATGAGATGAAGGTAACGTGGCTGGGCCTGAGCGTTAGCGGTGCCATGACGACGACCTACAACAACTTTGTGTCGCCGGCAAGCTCGCCTGTATCAAGGACTTTCAATCTCTGGATCCCTGTCGCGCTGAAAGCTGGTGACCAGATCGTGCTCACCGGCAGCGCAAAGGACCCGTCGGGTAACGTAGGTCAGGCCGCGCCGGTTACGTTGACAGTTGTTGCCCCCGGCGGCGCCGTCAGCGGCACGGTCACGCGGCTGGCAACGGGCGCGGCCATGGCGGGCGTTGACGTCATCGTCGACGCGTACTATCAGGTCTTCACAGCAACGACCGACGCCAATGGCTTCTATCTCGTGGATGGCTTGGTCGACGGCTATATCGACGTGACCGCGGTTGACCCGGTAACGGGTCTGCGTGGCCGCGCCGCGACCTACATCGATGAGACGAATCCAACGCCGGTGCTTGATTTGGCCATCACAGAGCGGCCTGTGGTCACAGTGACCGAGCCCATCAGCGGTGTGAATGTGACCGAAAATACCGAGCTGCCCATAACGGTGGATGCGTTCGATGACCTGGAGGTGGACCTCATCGAGGTACGTGTCAACGATGAGGTAATCTTCGACATCAATGTCGGTGGAGAGGGGGGTGTAGGCCTGCCCTATACCTTCCCGTACTACCGCGTGCCCACGGGCAGCCCGTCGCTGACTATCGTGGCGCGGGCCTATGACTTCGACGGCAACGAAGGGAACTCGGAACCGGTCGTGGTCAACGTGACTGCCGATGCGCAGACAACCGTGGTCGGCCGTGTCATAGACGAGAGTGGCCAGCCCGTGGAGGGAGCCACTGTCGACGTGAGCGGGCAGATCACGGTCACGGACGCTGCTGGTCGCTTCGTCTTGCCCGACATCCCCACGATCTGGGGTGACGTGACGGCCATCGTACGTATCACGGTAAATGGCCTGCCGCTGCAAGGTAGCTCGGCGCCAACTACACCTGTGCCAGGCGGCACGACGGATCTTGGCGACATCGTTGTCAAGCTGTCCAAGGTGTGGGACGGCGGCGCGGGTACGACCAACTGGCACGATGCTGCGAACTGGAACGACGATATCGCACCCAACGCCAACGATGACGTCTACATACCCATCACGGCGACGGTGACGATCAACGCTGATGTCAACGTGAACAGTCTGCGCAGTGACGGAACGCTGACGCTGGCAAGCGGGCTCAATCTGTTCTACCCGTCGGTGTTCAACGGTGACCTGACGCTGGCCAGTGGCGCGCTGCTGTACAGCAGCACCGACATCACCACCACCGGCATCGTGACATGGAGTGGCGGTACACTCTCCGGCCCAGGACGCACGACGGTCCTGAACCGCATGGTAATCGACACGAATGCTCACCATATGGACAGCCATACGCTGGTGAACCGCGGGGTTGTCTCGTGGACGGGTGGTGCTCTGCGTCTCTACTACGGTGCGGCCATTGAGAACATGGCGGGCGCGACGTTCGAGCTGCGCAGTCCGGACACGATCTACCACTATAACGGGCTTGGCGCAGCGCCGCGCATCCGCAATGACGGCACGCTCGTCAAACAAGTGGCTAACATAACGTACTTCGACGTGGCGCTGGACAACAGTGGCGTGCTGACGGTTGCTGAGGGCACGCTGCGGCTGAGCCGTGAGATCGTGCACACTGGCGCCATTGATATCCAGGCCGGGGCGAACCTTGAACTCTATTCGCAGGTATCCAGTACCTTCGAGGCCGGCTCGACTGTCAGCGGTGCAGGCAATCTATATGTCACGCCCAACTTCGCGTCGTCTATCAACGTGCGCGGCGCGGTGACTGTCAGTGGACTCGTCAGAGTAGAGGGCAATGGATTCAATGTGGAAGACGGTGCGCTCTTTACGGTGGATCGCTTATGGCTCAACGGCGGTACCCTGGCGGGCAGCGGAACGATCACAGTATCCGATGTCCTGACCTGGACGAGCGGCACCATGGCTGGTCCTGGGCGGACTGTGGCGACCAATCAGGTGGTCATGGATACCAACACCCGCTACCTGTACGAGCGCACGCTGGAGACACGCGGCCACACCATCTGGGCCGGCACAATCCGCGGCTACCGCGGCGGCGTATGGCACAACCTGCCCGGCGCGGTGATCGAAGCGCGCAACGACGCATCCTATGTCTATTACAACAGCGACGGCGCACGGCCGGTGCTCTTCAACGAAGGTCTACTGACCAAGAGCGAAGGCGCCAACGTAGCCTTGACGAGCGCGACAATCACGAACACGGGAACGCTCAACGTAATCACCGGCACCCTACAGTTCGCTGCCGGCAGTTACCACGCAGGCGCACTCCAGGTAGACGCAGGCGCTGTGCTCGATCTGAGCACGGGAACGCATGAGAT
>JACFMY010000199.1 GCA_019455155.1 Caldilineaceae bacterium | reverse complement strand
CTTCTCGGCTGCGGCGATTGCCTCGGCGCCCCGGCGCCGAGGCAATCGCCGCAGACGAGTATTCCACCCCCGTAACCTAAAAGCCATGTTGGGCCAGGAAGATAGCATTGCTGGCCGTGCCACAGCCCAGGTCGATGGCTTTGCACGGCTGAATGCGTCCGCTCTCCATCACCTCCACTAGTTCACGCCGCGGCCCCAGATCCCATGGGGCGCGAAAGTGACCGTAGAGGAAATTGTAGAACCATTTCACGCTCTGGCACGCGCCACGGGCATGGCAGAGGCACCCTGCGCCTCGACCTTGCGAACAGCCATGATTCCCGTAACGATGATGATCAGGTGCACCACGATGAAGACGATGTAGCTCACTGCATCGTATCCTCTCACAATCAGGTAGATATCGTCCAGCACGCCGTGGAGGAGCTCCAGCCAGACCAGCAGCCAGACCGCGCCCAGATAGCGGCGGGGGTTACGCGACGCCCAGATCATGAACGTGCCAATGCCCAAGATCTCGAAGGCGAAGGGCGACCAGCCGTCCACGAAGGCCATCACCGTGTCGGTCGTGGTTGGAAAGGGGAAGGTGGCCATTGCGGAGATAGCACTGGGATTCAGCAAGACGATGTACATGTTCATGAGCGCCAGTAGCAAATAGAACGCACCGACGATTCGGAACCACCAAGTTAACATTTTCACCTGTGTACCTCCTTCGCAGAATGAACTACTGGACGGGAGCAGTCAGATAGGCGTATAGCGCGGCCAGGTCACTATCAGTCATCTTGGCGGCGTTTTCCCAGGGCATGGTTTCTGGGAACGGCACGCCATCAGGCTTGACGCCGCTGCGCATCATTTCGGCAAACTGCGCCTGGCTAAGCGTGGCCACCAGCGGCCGTGGGTTGGGAATGGCGGGGCTGACCGAGGTTGCCGGCGATCCTGTCACTGCCGGTCCGTGACAGCCCCGGCACTCGCCATAGGTCGCCACATATTTGCCATATTCGGCCGTCACACCTTGGGCGGGGGCTGCTATCGTGTCAGGCGCGGGCGCGGCCGGCGGACCGAACATGCCGGCGCCCAACATGGCGGCACCGATGAAGTTAAGGTTATCGCCCGTCGGTCCGTTGCTCGCGGCCGCTGGCAATGAGCGCAGATAGGCGATGATGGCCTGAGTATCGTCGTCGCTCAGCTCCTTGTAGGGCAAGAAATTCATCAAACCGAGTTTGTACCCCTCCTTGTTAACGCCATGGCGCAGCACGCGGAAGATTTCTCCGTCGCTGTAGCCGGCCAATTTGCCGCCGGGTGTCAGGTTTTCGGGGATCTTGTCGCCAATGAATCCGAAACCTTCGCGTTGGGAGATGTTGAACCCGCCGGTCAGCGGGAGTTCACCGGTGGGTGCGCCATCAGGACCTACGGCGCCGTGGCAGCCGACGCATGAGAGATTCACTAGATATTCGCCGCGGGCGATCTGTTCGGGCGTGCCGGCCACTGTCAGCTGCGGCGCGGGCGCGGCGCCCGGGAAATAGGTGGCTGCGATCCCTTTCCCGCCTGTGAAGGCTATCACGGCGACGAGCAGTGCCGGCACGCCCGCAGCGAGGCCGCCAACGATCTTGACCCACAGCTTCCTGGCGCGCACGGCCCGGTAGGTGAGCCAGGCAAAGAGTACGGCCAGTACAACCATCAGAAACAAGATAAGCAGATTTGCGATCATAGGGGTTCCTCCTCAGAAGAGAGCTGTTGGTTATGGATCGACCACCAGCACACCGGCCATGCCGGCGGCCTCGTGGCCTGGCGAACCGCAGTAGAAACGATAGCGGCCTGGCTCTGTGGGCGTGAACGTGGCGTCGAAGGTCGCCCTGGCCGCCAGCTGCGCGTGGATATCAAACTCGTCGATGTCAAAGGCGTGGGAGTAGCCGTCCCGGTTGACCACGCGCACCGTTACGGGCCGGCCGGCCTTGACATGGACCTCGTCGCTGATGAAGCGCATGCCGTCCGTCCTGATGGTGACTTCGCCTTCTCCTGAACCGCAGGCGGAGACCAGCAAGGCAAGGATGAACAGCGCGGCCATCCAGTACAGTCGCTTCATAGCCAAAGAAGTCCTTCCTTGAGACACTGGGCCATGGCATGGCTAGCAACAATTCAGGCAGCCTGCACAGCGGCGGCCGTGCCCCTGAAGAATACCCATGCCAGCCATAACAACCACACAACGTAGAGAAGGCCAACAATCAGGTTGAAGATACCAACCAAGTCCGCTGAGCCGGCGACGATGAATGGAATCATGATCAGGGTCAGGATACCCATTAGCAGGGCGAGGATGCCGGTGCCGTTGGGCAGGCGCGGGCTGCGATAGGCCAGCCAGCCCAACAGCAGGGCTCCCACACCGTAGCAAGCAGTCAGGATCAGGACGAGCGGATTGCTAAGGTTGGTCGGGTCTATAAAGAGGCTTGCCACCATGCTGACCGCCAGCAACAACACGGCGACCAGGCTGAGGCCAGGCGCCTCGCCACGATGCACGGTATAGAGGGCAAAGAGTGTGGCTAAAAAGACGATCGAGCTGACTGCGTATGCAGTGCCAGCTGCTGGCGGCGGCGTATCGGCCACGCCAGCGCTCATCCACAACGCTATCGAAACAATGTACAAGGCGGCGCTGACAACGGCGGCGACGGCGCCGTAACGAAGGATAGATTGGTTGTTCATTGTTCAACTCCTTGTGAGAATAAGCTACGAAACCGTTGTTCATTCTTCGACTGATCTTCTGTCCGGCGGCAACAGGGCTACCCACTGGTTGAGAAAGCGGCCAAGCTCATTTGCGTCTCGGAAGCCGATACGCTCGCCCGTGTGTGGGTTTTCCAGCGTGTAGCGCCAGACGGGAGGCGCATTGGGCAGCGCCGCGCCTTCTTGCCACACAGTCAGGATGAAGCTGTGATAGTGCATGGCATGTCTCCCTGGGCTGTTTTCCATCGTTTCACCATTCCTTGCATTTTGTGATACGCTGCGCCAATCCTATCCACCGATCATTTGGAGATCATTTATTAGGAGCGGGGATGGCCGGCGTTCTGGAAATTCTCTTGTTTGGTGGTCTGGAAATCCGTCTACACCGCACTCCGGCCAGCACATTCATCTCCAACAAAGCGCCTGCCCTGCTGGCCTATTTGGCTGTCACCCGCCGCGCCCACCAGCGTGACACACTGGCGGCTCTGCTCTGGGGCGAAATGGGCGAAGCCGACGCCAAGAACAACCTGCGCCAGGCGCTGACCAGCCTGCGCAAGGCCCTCGACCCCTACCTGGAGATCACGCGCGACACCGTCGCCTTCCGGCAAGATTCATCCTATGTGCTGGATGTGGCGGAGTTCGAGACAGCGTTGCGTGCGCTTAACCACGAAGGAATTGAAGGCAAAATCCCCCATCTACAGGCCGCGATTGAGCGTTACCGGGGTGACTTTCTGGAAGGGTTCCTGGTGCGCGATGCGCCTGAGTTCGAGGAGTGGGCGCTGGCGCAGCGCACGCGTTACCGGGAGCTGGCGCTGCAGGCGATGCACAAGCTCACTGCATGCTATCTGGATGTCGCCGACTACCCAGCCGCCATCGACGCTGCGACGCGGCTACTTACGCTAGACGCCTGGCGCGAGGAAGGGCATCGTCAGTTGATGGTGGCTCTGGCACGCACCAGCCAGCTGGCCGCGGCCCTGTCGCAATACCAGCGCTGCCGGGCCCTCATGCGGGAAGCCTTCGACGCCGAGCCTGCCGAGGAGACAACTCGACTGTATGAGCGCATTCGCGCTGCCCTGCGCGGCCCGCGCCACAACCTGCCGGCTGTGCTCACTGGCTTTGTTGGCCGTGAGCTGGAACTGGAGACCTTGCGGCGCAAGCTGGCCAGTCCCACCTGCCGGCTGATCTGTGTCGTCGGTCCGGGCGGGAGCGGCAAGAGTCGCCTGGCGCTAGAGGCGGCCGCGGCGCTGGCGCCGGCATTTCTCAACGGCGTCTGGCTCGTGTCGCTGGCCGCGGTCAATGCAGAAGAGCCAGACGCGCTGCCGTCCGCGCTGGCGGCGGCCCTTCAGATTCCCATGGCGGCTGGCGATCTGCGCCGGCAGGTAATCGCCTATCTGCGCCAGCGTGAGACGTTGTTGATTCTTGACAACCTGGAGCACCTGCTCGACGACACCGGCTGGCTGACCGAGCTCCTGGCGGCCGCGCCGGATCTGAAGATCCTGGCCACCTCGCGCGAGCGGCTCAACGTGCAGGCCGAGCAGGTTGTGGAGCTGGGTGGCCTATCCATGCCGGCGGCCGGCGACGCGGACCCTGCGGGCTATGCTGCGGTGGCGCTCTTTGTGCGCCGCGCGCAGCGCGTGGAAGCGACCTTCGCGCCCGCTCCTGTGGATCTTGGCGCGATCGTGCAGATCTGCCGCCTGGTTGGCGCGTTGCCTCTGGGCATCGAGCTAGCGGCGGCGTGGGTGAATCAGCTCGCGTGCCAGGAAATTGCGGTGGCCATTGCGGCCAACCTGGATTTCTTGACGACCACCCGTCGCGATGTATCGCCGCGGCAGCGCAGTCTGCGCGCGGTCTTCGACCATTCGTGGCGCCTCTTGCCCGCGGCGGAACAGCGTGCGTTCGCTCGCCTGGCTGTCTTTCGCGGCGCGTTCACACGTAGCGCGGCGGCCGACGTCGCCGATGTCCGTTTGCCAGCACTTGCCTCTCTTGTCGACAAGTCGCTGGTGCGCAGAATCGATACGGATCGCTACGATCTGCACGAGGTGCTCCATCACTTTGCCCTGGAGCAACTGCAATCTATCCCGGCGGCAGCTGAGACTCTTCAAGCGCGTCACAGCCGCTTCTACACCGATCTCCTTGCCCAGCAGACGGAGCGCTTCAAAGGGCGCGAGCAGAAGGATGCGTTGGCGCAGGTCGCTCTGGAGATCGACAATGTACGTGGCGCCTGGTCCGCAGCTGTTTCGCACCGGTGGCTGGAGCACATTCACGCCGCGCTGGAAGGTCTTTATCATTTCTACATGCTGCGCAGCTGGCTGGCTGAGGGACTGGAGGTGTTTCACAGTGCACGCCGCGCGTTGGAAGATACTGAGGGGCTACAGTTGCCGCAGCACCGCCTCGCGCTGGGCCGCCTTTTGCCGCGCGAGGCCAAGTTGCTCCTGACCATGTCGCGTTTCGACGAGGCGCAGCGCCTATTGCTGCGGGCATTGGAGTATTTGCGGGATCTCGACGCGCCAGGGGAAGTCGCCACAGCTCGCTACTATTTGGGGCAGGTCTACGGCTCGACTGGCGCCTACGCGGAGGCCGAACAGCATGTCCTGGCCAGCCTGGCAGTGCGCCGTGATCTCGACGATCGCTGGGGGCAGGCTGTCTCATTGCTAGAGCTCGGTGGTCTGAGCTTCTATCGGGGAAAGCACGGGGCTGCGCAGCACTATTGCCTGGACGGTCTGCGACTGGCGGAGGAAATTGGCGATCTGCAAACCATTGCCCATTTGCTGACCGGGTTGAGCATCGTCGCCCGCCAATTGGGCGACCTGCCATCGGCTCAGCAATACGCGGCACGCGGTCTGGCCGTCTACGAAGAACTGGACAGCGCGTACGGCCGCATCCAGGGGCTGTTGACGCTGGGCGGTCTGGTCGTCGTGGAAGGCGATGCTCGCAAGGCTCGTCCCTATTTCGAGCAGGCGCTGACCGCCAGCCGGGCCATCGGTTTTCTTTCCGGCGAGGCGGACAGCCACTATCGACTGGGCCAGGCAGCAACCGCGTTGGGTGAGGAAGCCAGTGCAGCGGAGCATCTCCGGCAGGCGCTGCGGCTGGCCGCGTCTGTTCAAGAAGCGCCCCTGATCCTCGATGCGCTCCATGCTGCGTCGGTTCTGCTGGCCAGACAGCAGACGTCCCAGGTTGCCCGCCTGCTGCGCTGGCTGCTGGCGAGGCCGGAGTTGGACGAGCAGCGGCGCGGCGAAATCGCCGGCTTGTTGGCGGCAGCTGGCGCACAGGATGAACCGAACGAGCCGTTGAGCATGGCCCAGGCGGTGGAGCTAGCGATCGAGCAGATCAACCGGCTGGGAAGCTAGAGCAAGACGTGTGCTTGTATTGCTCAGACTTTATCCATAGTCCGAAATACGCTATTGCGTGTGCTTGCCAACTGGTAGCCATTCAGCCAACACGCTCTCTGCCGCAGGTGCTGAGTTGCGGACATAAGATCTCCCTCGCAGCGCCTGCGGCGCGCATTACCCTCCTAACCAATTGGAAGTCGTTGGCCAGTTACGCAATCTGCATAGAAGATGTCGCGCGGGTCTTTTCTGAGCAGCAGTGGGTACTCACGTCAACGTACCCTTAGCAGATCTGAAGTAGAGGCCGACCAGAATCATGGATATCGGATAGGAGAGACTCCAAAATCCCAGGGACGCAAGGATCAAGATAGGTTGGTCGAATGGAGCAATGATCGCGCCGAGGATGCCGATCACGCCGTTTACGATGAATAGCCCGCGTATCCAGTTCGCCAATCGCCCGCCCGAAAAGATGGGGGCGACGGACAGCGTCGCCAGACTTGAGAAGAGGTATCCAATGGCTTCGAGGGCGAAGAACAGGGAGTGAAAGTTTGGCATGGCCAATACGGAAAGGCTTTCCAGCTCCCCAGCCTGCAAGTTTAGGCGCACGACAAACAGCTGCAGGTAGTAGTTTGTACAGATTATGGTAGCGTAAATCGCTGAGCAGACGACGGCCAGCAGCGTGAGGATCCGTTGTTCTGCTGGCGCGTAATAATGAATGCTGACCATTAACACAACAACTGCCAGGGCCAGGAAGCTGGCGGGGACGAACGACGCCATTTGCGTGGCGTCAAATGAGCGGGCGTAGGCCTCAATTCCGCTCCACTCGGCCGCTGGGAATGCAACGGCAAGGATGGCAAACGCAATGGCAAAGATGGCGGCCGCGAAGGCTGACCAGAACCCAAGGGTGATTGCCTGCCTTCGAGCGGAAGTTAACTGGTTCATAGCACACCTCGTGGACCGTGGCGCGCGCCCCGTGCACAGCTACTCGCAACGGTAATAGAGAATTCTATGCGCCTTTTTGGCAGCGGCGAAAAGACCGGCCAGCGCAAAGGCCAGGCGGTAGCCGAAGCCAAGCTTTGCAATGTCGGCGGCTTGCGTAAAATACCATTCTTCCTGCAGCCGTATGCCCGTTGCCCATTGTTCAATGTCTGCGGCGTTGTCGATTCCCCAATGAACCTCGGCCCCCGTCCCTTTCAGCGATGGATGTTGTTTGACGTTTTTAGCCGTCAAGACGCTAAAAGCATCAAACACCAATTCGCACCCAGGAAAGGTCTCCTTTAGTCTTAGGATCAACGCCTTCACGTCGTCCTCTTCCAGGTACATGAGCAGCCCTTCTGCGATGACCAGGACGGGACGGCCGCGCGGCGCAATGCACTCCATCCAACGCAGATCGGTGACCGAAGACGCGATCATATGGTACCTATCCGTTTCCGCGTAGAACTTGCGCCTGAGGTCAATGACCGCCGGCATATCCAAATCAAACCATTCGGCTTGCCTGTGCTCGACCCTGACGTAGCGACTGTCGAGACCACACCCCAATTGAATCACGACGCTCCTGGGGTGCCTGGCAAGGAACGCCTTTGTATAGCCGTCCATCTTCTTTGCGCGCAGGCAGACCATTAGGACTGTCTTGCCTGGGACCTTGAGTTTGGCGAAGTCATAGTCGATCTGCTCGAGAATCTCTTGTGCCTTGCTGTCCACGAAGATGGGGCGGGATCGCCGGCTCTCTACAGCTTTAGCGTAAAGAGGAATCAACAGCGTTTCCTGTTCGGCAGCGAACTGGCTCTTCTCTTTGTGACTTGCCACATCGTAGACTCCTTGCAGGGTGGGGCCGGCCAGAACTAACTTACTGTGGCCCTTCTGAACAGTATTGCCAGCAGAATGGCCATCACCGGAAAAGTCACGATCCATAATGCCCCAATATAGGTCAGTGGCGGCCACACGACCGCACCCACGATAAACGGTCCGATTACGCCGTGCGCTAGCATGGCCCAGTGTACGCGAGCTTCCGGCCCCCGCCGGCCGAAAACGGGCGCAGCAAAGAGGGCTGCCATGCTCATGAAGCCGTAGGCCAGACCGTTCACGGCAAACAAGAACGCGCCCGGCTCAAACAGCAGCACGGATAGGGACGCGGCATCGTTCTGTAGCACGCGCGGGATGACAACGGTGAGCTCCGTGAAGTATACGATGCTGTTCATCACCGAGTACATCAGGGCAAACCCGAATCCGATCGTCGCCCAGATCCTCCGCTCCAGCGCGGCGAAATCGAGGACACAGGCCATCAATACCATGTAGCTCCAGGCCAAAACAAGGGAAGGAGCAAGCTGATAGAAGGTCGCCCACGGGCCAACTAATATGCCTGACAGCGTGACAAGCAGGGCAATGATGTAGCCCAATCCAAAAACGGTCGCCGTAACGGCAGACCAAAAGCCAATGCGAGAAGTATGTGGATTCATGAAGTTTCTGGTCTCAAGGGTTAACTGCTGCGCAGACCTGACACGGTCCAATGCTGAACCAGCACGCCCCACAACAACACTGCGTCGATGGCAATCGGCACTAGCGAATAGATCCCAAAGTACAGAATGTACAACAGGATGGAGGCAAGCGCTCCGACAATCACCAGCACAGGCCATAAGTATGCTGGAATGACCCAACCGAATAGCGTGATCACGGCGGCCAGGAAGCTTAGGCCGGCTACTGCACCGAGCAGGGAGGTCACGATGCTTTCGCCCACTTTGAGCAGTCCCCCGATGTTGTTGAGGATCGGTTTGGAATCGTGTGCGAACGGCCAATAGAACATCGCTTTTCCAGCTTGAGCTGGGGCGAAGACCGTCAAGCTAAAGTGCGCACCCAAGAGCAGCAGTACGATTACGTCGATACGCATGGGATTCCTCCTATTCAAGAGATGCGGCAATCCATAACATGTCCCCTAGACAATCGTGCCCATCTTCAGCGCGCCCACCACTGCAGCACGCGCAACGCCCGCAAGGTATTCCAGCGGCTCGGCCCGCCGGTCTTCTCCATGTCAAAGTAGACTCTGCCCGAATACTTGTGCTGCACCGGCCACGTGCCGTCGCTACGACGACGGCTTTTCAGTAACGCGATGGCGTCTTCCATTCGTTCGTCATATGGCCAGTTCGCGGACGCAAAGTGCGCCAGACCGCGCAATATATTGTAGTACCACCGGTGCGGGAAGGATAACATTGTGAATCTGTGGTTGATTACCTTGCCGGTCTTGTCCGACTTGAATAGCCGGTGCTCAAGGGTGAATTCCAATGCCCGCTGTTCGGCGTCGAGCACATCGTTCCGTAACGGGTGTTGCGGCGTTGTCTCCAGCCATACCTGCAGTCCCTCGAGCACATTGAACGTGGTATGGAATGAGCTGTGGTGCGGCTCTGGCTCCCGCCCGCGGCGGCAGTTCCACGCGCCGTCGGGCATGATTTCCCCAAGCAGGTTCTCGACCATTGCATCCATGCGGCCGTCGCGGACGCCGAAGTAGGCTGCGATCATCAGGTCCATGCCGACAATGCAGCGGTCGCAGGCAGCCAGGTTGCGCATAAAGAGGTCATCGCGCGCGCGGCCCAGCTGCTTGTCCAGCACCAGTGCTGCTCCTCGCTGTGCGGGCGGGTGATCATGCGGAATGCCGATGGCACACAGGGTAAGCAGCGTGTATGTCGTTGAGGTCCACTTTGGTGAATAGATGCCGCCGCCCCAACTGCCGTCCGGCGCTTGCAACGCCAACAACTGCGCGCCCCAGCCTTCGCTCAGCGTGCGGCGCTGCTCGGCTCGCCACTCTTTCTCTGGGGCGTGCTGCAGGTCGCGCATGGTCTGCCAACGGATGGCTGGGTCGCCGTCCAGCAGCCAGGGGATCAGCTCCATGGTCTTGCTCGCAGGCATTTACGGGCTCCCCGAATGTATGGTGTTGATTGGGGCAAGGGTAATTCGTTTGGGCGTGTCTTACACTTTCCCGCGGACTGACCACGCCCGCGCGACCAGGGCAATCGTTCCATCTGCACGCACGGGCAGCGCGATCTGCAACTGGCTTGCCAAGGTTTCTCGATGTTCATGGCTCAGAGACGTGACATAGCCAGGAGCCGGGCCCTGCCCGCCCAAAAAGGGCGACCAGTAATCATCGAAATCCTTGAAAACAGTGGGCACGTCAATAGCCCGAACCTCGATGTCACGCAGCCTCGCCTCATGAAACAGCGTCCTGAGTGCTGATGGCTGGCAAAGCGGAAAACGCTCCCCTTCGTCTACATCCTTGGCCAGCGGGTCCAGCGCAACCGCGGCGTCCCAGAAATAGCGTAACATCTGCATCTGGTCCGCGTAGTCCCAAACATACACGGCGACCACGCCGCCGGCGCGCGTGGCCCGGGCCATGTCTGCCAACGCTACGATCGGGTCCGGAATGAAATTCAACGCCAGGCCGGAGACCGTGACATCGAAGGATCCTGTCTCGGCAGGTAGCTGGCGGGCATCACCAACGCGAAACTGGAGGCGTGTATCCTGGTGTATCTGTTGGGCAAAGGCAATGAAGGCAGCCGAGGCATCGACTGCGAGAACGTCCTGCGGCGCGGCCACATTGAGAATAGCTGAACTCAGCACGCCCGTTCCACAGCCGACGTCTAGCCAGCGCTTGTGCGCAGGACTAGACAACCACTGGAGGAATTCATGGGCTACCGGCCGGCTCCAACGCCCCATGAAATATTCGTAGGGATCGCCGCTTTGCCAGGGATCAGCGGGCATCGAGTATCTCCTTGTTTGCGCGCTGAGGGTTAAATCAAGTGTACCAGTAAGGGGCGTTTTCTGGAAGAGCTCGGGTGAGGGTTCAGCAAGCCAGCAATGTCTTGCATCGTTCTGTTTCGGCGGCAAACAAAAGAACGGCGCCAGCAAGTGTTTTGGAACACTCACCGGCGCCTGGCCCTCCCAATGATTTGCTCATGCAGGCGGCACTGCGCTGTCACCCTGCGTGCTGCCCTTCATATACTTGCTGCAAAGCCGCGAGGTCGATCTTCTTCATCTGAAGCAGGGCCTCCATGACCCGATCGGCTTTGCCAGCCTTGTCTGCTAACAGGGTGTCCAGGGCTGTGGGAACAACCTGCCACGACAAGCCATACTTGTCCTTGAGCCAGCCGCATGGCCCCTCTTCTCCGCCGGCCGATAGACGCTCCCAGTAGTAATCCACCTCTTCCTGCGTGGCGCAGCTGATGAAGAACGATATCGCCTCCGTGAACTTGAAGTGCGGGCCACCGTTCAACGCGATGAACGTCTGTCCGTCAAGCGTGAATGTCACGGTCATGACCGACCCGGCTGGCCTGCCATGGACTTCATGACCCGCTTCACTGTACCGGGACACGTTCACGATCTCCGAATTCG
>JACFMY010000198.1:8642-11419 GCA_019455155.1 Caldilineaceae bacterium | reverse complement strand
GCTGAGCACAAACATCGCCGCGACCGTAACGGTGGCAGTGGAGGCAAAGCCGCTCAGCGCATCGTCGGGACTAAGGACGCCCGTCAGGGTGAGCGCGGCGATCGTCCCTACCGCAGTGACCTCGGTCGGCAACCAGTTCGTAATGTAGAGTGTGGTGGACGCAAAGATGATGCCCACCAGGAGGATCTGGTCGAGTTCCATGGGCGTGTGTTCAATAAACGAAAACACCCGGCCAGCGACGACCGGGTGCGCTCTGGAGCGGGCGACGCGATTCGAACGCGCGACATATAGCTTGGGAAGCTATCGTTCTGCCACTGAACTACGCCCGCATGGTCATTTCAGTATATGCAGGGCCAGAATGCCTGTCAAGTTGCGTGAACGCATCTACGTTCCATTCCTGCGCACTCTCGCCCCAGTCAAAAGAGATGGGCCGGCCCCCGATACCTCGTATTCTAGCAGGCAGAGAGCTTGCCCATGTTCGGCATCTGTTCTGGAACATTCGGCGGGCCTCCCTCGTCACCGTGACAGATCTGGTTTACTTTCCCGAAGCGGAGCCGAAGAGGCAAGATCAAGGAGGCGAAAGATGTTCGATCGGTTCTTTTCCTGCTGTACACGTGGCCTCTCCAGCCAGGGTCACCTCATCTCAAAGGTGATCACACTCGCATTTGTCCTGCTGTTAGGTATGGGGAGCGCTATCCCCCTTTTCGCCCAGGATCTTCCGTCACCCCTGCCGCCGCCATTGCCGCCCGCGCCCATATTGCCACCCCCGGGCCAGGTCATAGTGGCATTGCATCGCGTTGACGCGATCATCGACGGTCCTGTTGCCCAGGTACGGGTCAAACAGGTATTCCGCAACGATTCGGGCCGCGTCGCAGAGGGGATCTATCTCTTCCCGTTACCCAAGGACGCCGCTGTCAGCGATTTTCAAATGACAGTAAATGGCAAGACGCTTGAAGGGCGTCTGCTGGACAAAGATGAGGCCCGCCGCATCTACGAGGAGATCGTGCGGCGCCAGCTGGATCCGGCTTTGCTCGAATACATGGGGCGCGGCCTCTTCCAGGCCAGCGTCTTTCCCATCCCCGCTGGGGCGAGTCGCACTGTCGAGTTTACCTATACGCAGGTTCTTGAGCAGACGGACGGCCTCTATCGCTTCAATTACCCGCTGAGCACGCGGCAGTTCAGCACCGCGCCGGTGGAGCAGGTGGCGGTGGAGGTGAAGCTACGCAACCAGCCTGGTCTGCGCACCATCTATAGCCCCAACTACCCCATCCTCATCGAGCGCACGACTGACGATGAGGCCAAAGTCAGCTACTCGGCAGATGGCGCACAGCCCAAGGGCGACTTTGATCTCTACTTTGGTGTTGCAGAGGACGCGATTGGCGTCAACCTGCTCAGCTACAGACCTGCAGGCGAAGACGGCTTCTTCGTGCTGCTGGCCGCGCCGGCGATTGAGACAACGACCGATGAGATCATCGCGCGCGACGTTGTGTTGGTGATTGACGTGTCAGGCTCCATGCAGGGCGACAAGATTGTGCAGGCGCGCGCAGCCGCCCACTTTGTGGTGCAGCATCTCAACCCGGACGACCGCTTTAACCTGGTCAGCTTTAGCACCGGCAGCCGGCGCTGGATGAACCGCCTGCAGCCCGTGACCGCTAAGAACGTTGTCGATGCTGAATCCTGGATCGACGATCTGGAGGCCAGTGGTTCGACGGACATCAACCGCGCGCTGCTGGAAGCCCTGGCCCTCCTCGATGGCCGCGATGCGGACCCATCACGTCCCGCCTACATCCTCTTTCTGACAGACGGCCAGCCTACCCAAGGCGAAACCGAGCCGGACCGCATCGTCGACAACGCACGCAACAACCGCCCGGCAGATCGCACTGTGCGCCTCTTCACCTTTGGCCTGGGCTACGATGTCAACACCGACCTGCTCGATATTCTGGGACAGGATCTGGGGGGGCGGAGCAGCTATGTAACGCCCAACGAGCGGATTGATGAGGCGGTCAGCAGCTTCTACGCCCAGGTGAGCACACCGGTGCTAGCCAATGTACACCTTGACTTTGGCGCCGACATGGTGATTGACGACATCTATCCCTATCCCGTGCCGGACCTCTTTGCCGGTGAACAGCTTGTGCTGGTGGGCCGCTACCGGGATGGCGGAGCGGTTGATGTGGAGTTGACCGGTGAGGTGAACGGCAAGGAACGCGTCTACGTCTATCCTGATCTGAGCCTTGCCGAGGAAGGGGGAGAGCCGTTTGTGGCACGCCTCTGGGCGACGCGCAAGGTGGGCGCCCTGCTGGATGAAGTGCGTCGCAAGGGGCCGCTGCCCGAACTAGTCGACGCGATCACTGATCTCAGCCTGCGTTACGGCATTGTCACGCCATACACATCATACCTTGTCGAGGAGCCCGCGCTGGCGGCCATGCCCGCTCCAGCAGATACCTGGCAGGCGGCGCCGGCGGCAGAGTTTGACCTGCGGGCCCAGGCTGAGTCAAGTATAGTCAGCCAGGCGGCTGGCCTGGCAGCCGAGGCCCCAACTGGTGAGGCTGCGGTCGAAGGCGCCAAGCTGCGTGGGGAGCTCATGCAGGCCCAGACCGTGCGCGATGAGGAGGCTGTTCGCTATGTGGCCGGACGGACATTCAAGCGGCAAGGCTACGTTACGGCCCCCGATGGCCGCACGCTCGAGTTTTGGGTCGATACCAGCTTCGATGACGAGATGGACCTGACGGTCGTCGAATACGGCAGCCCGGCCTATTTCGACCTGCTAGAGCAACCCC
>JACFMY010000198.1:0-8585 GCA_019455155.1 Caldilineaceae bacterium | reverse complement strand
ACGGTTAAGGAGTGAGGCCGTCACTCAGTGAATAGCCTAGAGAGGTTGATTGGGTCAGCTGGAAACGACGGCGCATCCCGCGCTGGTAGCCGGCCGGTCCAGTCAACCTCAACTTTTGTTTACCCTACAAGATCCCTCAAGTCGAATACCGGGCCGTGAACACAGGCCCGGGTCACCTTTCCTTGCGCGAGGGGAACGGCACAGGCCAGACAGGCGCCATAGCCGCAGGCCAGGTCTGAATCCACCAGGCAGTGCGCGAAACCCTTTTCCAGACGCATACGGATATTTCGGATCTGCGCGGCGAGGGAGGGGAGATGCGGCCAGGGTAGCCAGCCCGCCAGTTGGTCCGCCCATAGTAGGGTGGCTTCCAGCAACGCCGCCCACTCCTCGTCCGTCGCCGCATGGCGAATCTCGACCGCGACTGGCAACGCGCTCAGGAGCGATGCCGGCACGGATGTGGTGCTGCGAATGGCGATAGTCACCTGCCCGCCCCGGTCCAGCATATCGTCGATCAGGGGAAGGAGAGCTGGCAGGCGCGCCGGTTCTGCCGCCACCAATAGATGGCGCGCATGGTCCGGCAGTACAAACCCGTTGCCCAGTGGTCCAATGAGGTTCACCGCCGTGCCCGGCGGCTGGGCCGCCAGCCAGGCATATCCAGGGTCACCGGCAAACGGGAGGCAAAAACGCCATTCTTCCTGAGTGGATTGCTCGCCGGGCGTCTGCCGGTGGCCGGCCACAAAGAGCGGCCGTCGCAAATAGAGATGCCAGTTGTGGGTGCGCTCCCATTCACTTTGAACGCCACAGCGCGCCAGCATATAGCGACCTGCCAGCCGGTCGGCGGGGAGCCCAGCTGGCAGCGTGAGCGTGATGTGGGTGGCGCCCGCCAACTGTCGTGCAGGCGTCGCGACCAGTGCGGTGATAGAGCCGTCGGCATTCTGTGCGGGCTGTTGGGGTGCTGTAAAATGGAGTGGATCCATGCTACTCTATTCCAATAAATGCGTTCCAGTATGGCGGGAATGTGAGCCCACCCATTGTGGCACGAAGGACGCGGTGTTTCCAAAATGAACGACGCGGATAGGGCGCCAGCGTTACACCTCCACGCGCTGCGTGCGTGGTTCCAGGTGGACCTCTGGAGCCGGCGGCTGCCCCCGGAGGTGACGATCCGGCTGCTGGCCGGCTGGCCCATTTTGCTTCTCCCCTTGTTTCTATTCGGACAGTTGGTGACCCCACACCCGGTCTGGATGGTATTGTTGGTGGTGCTTGTGGGCCTGTACGGCGCCGCGTATGGCTGGGTGCGGGCCCAGGCTGCCAGCGTGGAGTTCACGCGGCGCCGGCAGGGTTCCATCCTGGTAGCGGGCGATCTGTTGCGCGAGGATTTTGAGGTCCATAATCGCAGCGGCCTGCCGTTGTTATGGGCGGCATTTGTCGATCACTCCGACCTGCCAGGGTACCAACCAGGCAGTGTTGTGGGCTGTAACGCCGGCGGCAGCTACCGCTGGTGGAAAGAAGTCGAGTGTAGCCAACGCGGCGTCTTTCGCCTGGGTCCCCATCAACTGCAGATCGGTGATCCCTTTGGCCTGTTCGCCGCCGAGATCATCTCTGATTATCGGGAATCGGTGCTCATCTACCCGCGCGTCGTGCAGTTACCGCCGGTCGATCTACCGCGCGGGAGTGCAGGTGGTGTGTCGTCCCGGCGACGACCCTTGTTTGGCGTAGAGCCGGCGGCCAGCGTGCGCGAATATGTGCCTGGCGATTCCATGCGCATGGTTCACTGGTCCACCAGCGCCCATTACGGCCACCTGACCGTGCGGGAGCAGGAGCTGGAGCCCAGCGGCGACGTGTGGATTGTTCTGGACCTGAATGAAGCCGTACAGCAGGGGGATGGGCGCCGCGGGACCCTGGAGTACGCGGTCATGCTGGCTGCCAGCATGGCGGCTGAGATGGTCAGCGGCGAGGATCGCCGGGCCGTGGGGCTGCTGACGGTGGCCGACCACCGGGTGACAGCTCTGCCGCCACAGCCGGGCCGGGCGCAACTGTGGTCCATCATGGCGGCGCTGGCGCCCGCCCAGGCGTCAGCCACACCGTTGGAGGAGCTGCTGCGCCGGAACCTGAGCACCCTGGGCCGGCGCCACACCCTCGTGGTCATCACCCCTTCGACTGGCGAAGCCGCGGCGCTGTGGGTCGCGGAGTTGGTGCGGGCGCAGGGCCAGGGTCTGGCGAGCAGTGTCATCCTGGTCGCCGAACCGGACGCCGAGCCGTACACCGAAGAGCCCGTACAGCTGCTGGCGCGGCTCGATATTCCGGTCAAGGTAGTGCGCACGGACATGGATTTCCGGCCTGCACTGACCTATCGCCGCACGCGCAAAGTCATCCGCTCGACGCCTACGGGCGGCGCCTTCACCGTAGAAGTGGAGGAAGAGGTGGGATGAACGAGCGGGATTACGGTCTGGATCAGGAGGGCCAGGGCTTCGACGTTGGCGGGTGGGTCGTACGCGGGATCGTGCGGGTCGCAACGGGCTGGCGGCCTGATCTGGGCTGGCTTGTGCTCGCGGTCTGCATGGTCATGAGCACGCTGCCAGCCTTGCTGATGTGGGAGAGCGGCTGGCTGCGGGTGGGGTCGCTCCAGAACAAGCTGCTATGGGTGGGGCCGCTGGCGGTGGTGATCACGTGGGCGATACTGGGCTGGCGGCGGTGGCATTCCTGGGGACGCCGCCGGTTTCGCATAGCCACACAGAGCCTTGTCTTGCTCATATCAGGGGCGCTCGTTACTACCCAACTGCTGGGATCGTGGATACCCGATCCCAGCGCGTGGTGGGTGGCCCTTACCGAGCGCACCTGGGAGGAGCTCGTCACCAGCGCCCGTGATGCATTGTGGCATCTTCTAGCCCGATACCTGCTATGGTGGCAGGGTGTACAGGCCGACGCAGCGACACGGGACGACCTGGTGCTGGCCGGCATTGCCGCAGCCTTGATCTGGTCGATTGCTGTGCTGGCTGCCGTATTGGCGCGGCGCACGCGACGAGGGTTGCCTGCCGCAGTGGCGGTTCTGTGGCCCGTCGGCTTTGTCATGCTGTACAGTCCGGCGGAGCGCTGGCTGTTCGTGGTGGGCGTGGCCCTGGCTCTGCTCCTCCATCTGCTCCTTGATCAGCAGGCGCTGGTCCGGCGCTGGCAGGCAGCCGGGCTTGATTTCAACCCGGCCCTGCTCGGCGAACGCGCGGTGACGGCTCTCGCAGGTATGCTGTTGGTGTTGTTCCTGGCGATGGTGATACCCAATCTCTATTGGACAGAGATCACGGGCCGTTACTATGTCCTGCTGGAGCCGGTCAACAAGCAGCTTGAGGCCATGAGCCAGCGCGCGTTTCCCGGACTCACCGGTGTCAATCGCTGGGGAAGCCGGGGGATAGCGGGTGGCCTGCCCAACGAGTTTCTGATTCTTTCGGGCCCTGAGCTGGGCGAGCAGGTGGTCATGCGCGTGCGCACCAATGAACCGGCGCCCGCCTTTGACCAGCCGCCACGAGGCTACACGCTCCGCGGCGCTACCTTCTCTGACTATGATGGGCGCGGCTGGCACAATCCGCCGGCGTTGCCACGCTCTCCTCACCCGGCGGAGCAGTCATGGACTGCGCTGCCGGACGAGTGGCGCCGCACCCTGATGCAGAGCGTTAACCTGGCCTTTACCTCGCAGGTAATCTTTGCGGCCGGTGAGCCGCTGGCTCCCTCAGTGGATTACCAGGCCGAGGAACGTTTCCCGGGCGATCTCGTGTCCATGATCGCGCGCGTGCGCAGCTATACTGTGGCGTCGCTGGTACCAGCTCTGAGCGACGAGATGTTGGCCGCGCTGCCCGATTGGGGCGTTCCCGGCTATACCCTGCCGGACGCGTACGGTGAGTATCTGGCGCTGCCGGATACCGTAACCAACCGGACGCATGCGTTGGCCATGGAGTTGGTTGCTGGACAGCCGACCCTTTACGCCCGCGCCACGGCCATCGAGCGCTATCTGCGCACATTTCCCTATGATCTGACAGTGCCCGCTGTGTCCGACGACGTGACTGATGTAGCCGACTATTTTCTGTTCGATCTGCGCCGGGGATATTGCGACTACTACGCTACCGCCTTTGTGGTGCTGGCGCGGGCGGCTGGCATACCGGCCCGCTTTGTGACCGGCTACGCGCCGGGCTACTGGAACGCGAGCGAGCAGCTGTGGATCATCACGGAGGCAGAAGCTCACTCATGGCCGGAGGTCTATTTCCCAGAAGCTGGCTGGATCCCATTTGAGCCAACCGCGGGCCGGCCTGAGCTGGCGCGCATTGGCCGCACCACCCCGAGCAGCGGCGAGATGGTCGCGCCGCCTTTTGAACCGTTGGGTGCGAGCGAGTGGTCGCCAAGTTGGGAACGCCTCTGGTGGCTGCTGCCCGGGTTGCTGGCTGCGGCTGGCGTTGTGTTGCTGGTCAGGCGTTGGTTAGCCGGCCGCGAGGACCCCTGGTTGGGCCTGTTGCGCTGGGGGCGCCGGCTAGGGCGGCCCTTTGCCGACGGTGACACGGTGCTGGAATATGGGGAGGCGCTGGCTGGCTTTGTGCAGGATAGGCGAGCGCACGAGCCTGAGGTGGGCCGCACCGTGGCGCGTGAGGTGCGCGCCCTGAGCCAGGAAGTCAGCGCCCTGAATTATGCGCCGGAGATGGTACGCCCGGACCTGCGAGCACGGGTGATGGCCAGGTGGCGACGGCTACGCGCGTATTTGCGCCGCGTCTAGCGCCTGCTAGGGTAGCAGAGCCCAGCGCAATCGATTGTTGTTAGGAACCAGGGTGGCCAGGGTGGTCACCCTGGTTTGCGTCTATAGCCTGCGAACGTTGCAAAAGGGACTGGATTGTGTCCAAACAGCAGCTCTGGATTACATCATACTATCCGTACGGGATGACTTTGACTGGATCACAGCGCATGCAGCGCGTGACAAGACATAGGGTCGTTGTTTCCAGTTGGGGGCCGGCGCCTCGTGCCAGCTCCTGTGCCAGAGCATGTAGTAAGCATATATGAGGGAACTATGCGCAAGCCCATTACCGCCCCATTCGTTTCTGCGATTGCGCTAATCGCACTGGCTCTCGCTATGACCGTGAGCATCAGTGTGCCCGTCGCCGGACAAACTACGCCGCCCACCACGATTACAGCAACAGTGGAGACTGGCGGACCCCGCCTGCGTGTGCGGGCTGAACCGGGTTTTGAGCATGCGATCATTGCGCGGCTGGAAGATGGCCAGGTGGTCAACGCCCTGGCGCGCACCACCAGCGGCGCGTGGATCCTGGTGCCCGTGCCTGAGCCAGCCACACCCTATGGGTGGGTGTCGACAGCATTTGTCCGCCTGAGTGCGCCGGTGGTAGCGCTACCCATCGCGAACTCGACCACCGCGTTTGTGCCACCAGCCCCGGCGCCTACCGTGCCGGTCACACCCGTGCCAGGTGTTGCCCTTATCCCGGCTGGTAGACCAGGGCTGTACGGCAAGCTGGCCGTGCCCGTTTTCGATGAGAAGCGCAAGACGTACGATGTCTGGCTCGTCAACGCTGATGGCACCGGGCTACGCAAGGTTGTGGAGCAGGCCAGCGCGCCTGCTTTGAGCTATGACGGCAGCCAGCTCGCGTACCGTCACTGGCAGGTGGATGACCGCGGCATCGTCGTGGCGGCCAGCGATGGCAGCCGCGCGCTGCGTTTGACCGACAAACTGGAAGACACGTTGCCCGCGTTTGCGCCGGACCGCACCCGCACAGCATTCTCTTCTTACCGCGAGGGCGATCGCAAGATTCGTCTCTATTACGCCTGGACGGACGAGCAGAATCTGACGGCCTGGGAGTGGGGGCCTGGCATTTTCGGTGAGGATCCTTATTGGATGGCCGATGGCCGGATCCTGTTTCGGGTGACGCGCCCCAACCGGGAAGCCGAAGAGCTGTGGATCATGAACGGCGACGCCAGCGACCAGAGTCTGCTCTTTATCACGCCTTCCCTGCGCGCGCCGGCCGCTGCGCCCGATGGCCGCACAGTCGTCTATATGGCGCTTGCGACCGATGCGTCGGGCAGCGACAACTGGGAGATCTATTCCTTCGACCTGGTCGAGCGCACGGTGCACCGCCTGACTCAAAATGCGGCCCGCGACGGGCTGCCAGTTTGGTCGCCCAATGGCGAGTACATTGCGTTCGTCAGCGACCGGGGTGGCCGCTGGGGACTCTGGATCATGGAGCCTGACGGCACGAATGTAGCGCGCGTCGTGGAGCTGCCTGGCCCGGTGGACGGTTTTGTGGAATTCGAGCCAGAGTACCTGAACCGGGGGTGGCTGGAAGAGCAGATCGATTGGAAACCTTGACGCGGCGGCTGGGCCGCCGGGCAGCTAACGCTGCTCCTCGGCCCTCAGCTCATCGCGTACCTGCATGAGCAGGTGACCAAGTCGATTCTGGCCGGACCCGTTGCCACCGTCACCCCAATAGAGATCGGAGTACGAGTTTTCGATTAGCTGCGCGTCGCCGGTCGCTAGCAGTTGGGCGCGCAGGCCGGCGTGCTGGTCAAACTTGGCTCGCAGCGCTCTGAGCATGACTTCATCGCGCACCGTGTCCCAATCTGGGCGCATCCCGGCGTCTGACTGCCGTCCGAGCCGTTTCGCTTCGCTCGGCGTCGCGGCCATGCGGATGGCTTCCTGGCGCGTCTTGTCGGGAAACTTCTGGGCCTGGTAATAGTGCTCAATGGTGGGCCAAACCGCGCCATCAAGCTCGAAGGGCGCGCGATAATGACCAGAGAGGAAACCAAAGGGCTCGTTTGTGCGGTAGAAGCGGATAGATTCCAAGTCTGCCTCCTTCCAGTTGGCGAGCGGGTAACGCAACGGGATTGCTTGGAGCCCCTGTCCCTGGGGCGACGGTGTACACAGTTCTACAACGGCAAGGTCCCGCTTAGCAACAGCACCGTACGCGGAGCGCCAGCGGGCAGGGCCACACTCCGCACTTCCACTTCAAAGCGCCAACCTTCCTGTTCCAGCTGCGCCACGTAGGCCAACGCCTGGGGCCGGTCGGGGTCCGCCAGGAGCAGCCTGCCGCCGGGCGCCAGATTCCGGCGGAAGATGGTGGTCAGGAAGGGATGGCTGGCGCGCTCATAAAGAATGTCGGCGCCCAGGAGCAGATCGTAACGCCGGTCGTCTGTCCAGTTACGCCAATCAGCCGCGACATAATGGATGCCTTCGATTTGGTTCTGCGCCGCGTTGAATTGGGCCAGGGTTAAGGCGCTTTCTTCGTAGTCGGTCTGCCAGACCGCCGCGCCGCTAGCTCGTGCCACCAGTCCCGGCAAGCCCGCGCCAGCGCCTAACTCCAGAATCTCCTTGCCACGGATCGCGGCGCCTTGGGCCGCCAGCACTTCCGCCAGGGCCACTGCCGACTCCCATAGGAGCAGGCCGTAGCGGATACGCTCGGGATTATCTGTCACTGCCAGCAGCGCATCCTGGTTTTCCACCGCGGTGATGCGCCACGTGCGCCCGCCCACGGTCAGGGTGACGGTCTCCAGTGGCACGTTTTCAGGCAGCTCCGGAAGCCGCGGTTGCGGCGGTTCTGCGGATCTCTCGCTGAATGGTTCAGTTTGCGTGGGCTCGGCCTCCATCTGTTGTACCTGGGTCTGTCATATGGGCGCCTGCCGTGCACGATGCACTGACGCGCGTTGTATAATGATAGTCGCCGGCTCTGGTACGCACAAGCGACAAGCAATGTGCGCTGCTGTAAAGGGGTTGTGGCCTTTTGCCCGTGCAGACTTACTCCTAGTTCTGATGATACTGAGTCTATGATCATTAGTGCCAGCCGCCGGACTGACATTCCGGCCTTTTACGCCCAGTGGTTCATGAACCGCATCGACGCGGGTTTCTGTACTGTGCCCAATCCCTTCAATCCCACGCAGGTGGCCGTCCTCTCCCTGCGTCCGGAGGATGTGGACGCGATTGTCTTCTGGACTCGCAACCCCCGGCCTCTACTCCCTCATCTCCCGGAGCTCGACCCGCGCGGGTTCCGGTACTACTTCCAGTTCACGCTCATGGACAACCCACGGCTCTTGGATCCCAAGACACCGCCCGTCGACGTGTCCATCAAGACCTTTCGTGAGCTAGCGGAACGGTTGGGGCCGGAACGGGTGATCTGGCGCTATGATCCTATCGTGCTGAGCGAGGCCACGGACACCGTCTTTCATCGCGCGCGTTTCGCCGCGATTGCGGCGCAGCTGCGGGGTTACACTGTACGCTCGGTCATCAGCATGGTGGATCTCTACCGCAAGGCGACCCGGCGCCTGCAGGCGCTTTCCGCGCAAGGCATCACGGTTGCCCAGGATGCGGGCAGCTGGCCAGGATTCGAAGATTTCATCCGCGCGCTGGTCGGGGAAGCCGCGGACAATGGCATAGAGCTCACCAGTTGCGCCGAGGAGCTAGATCTTGCGCCGCACGGCGTGCGTCCAGGCCAGTGTGTGGACGGCGAGCTGATCCGGCGGCTCTTTGGCCTCGATCTTAAGCTCAAGAAGGATCCGGGCCAGCGCGCGGCCTGCGGGTGCGTGGTGAGCCGGGACATTGGCATGTACGACTCGTG
>JACFMY010000197.1 GCA_019455155.1 Caldilineaceae bacterium | reverse complement strand
CGTCACGCTGGCCGTCCTGGATATGTCCCTAGCCGGCGGGCTATTACCCGGCAGTGGCACGATGCGCTATGCCCAGACTATGGCCTTTACGACGCTGGTCTTCTGCCAGCTATTCAACGTCTTCAATGCCCGCTCCGACGATATTAGCGCTTTCCACCAGTTGTTCACTAACAAATGGCTGTGGGGCGCCATTGCGCTGTCGATTCTGCTCCAGGTCGCGGTTGTCTACGTGCCGCTGCTGAACCAGGGCTTCGGCACCGCACCCATCGGTTGGCTGGACTGGCTGATCTGTGCGGGCATGGCCAGTATCGTGTTGTGGATGGATGAAATCAAAAAGGTAGTGCTACGGACGCTCGAATGGCGCGCTGCCCACAATGCAGCCTGACCTGTTGCGGCGGTCCGCCTAGAGGGGTACGGAACAGGCGAAATCGCAAGACGAGACGGAGCCCACACCCGGCAAGGTTTGACCGCGCTTTCGGCTTGGCATATGCTAGGGTGACTTCGTGTATCCGGGTACCGGTACTGGCGGAGCTAGAACTGCGCAAAGGTGGCGGCACACATCGCCCTGCGCGCCATTCATACACTTCTCATTTCATCGCCCATTCCTTTGAGGTTCGTGCGAACAGGAGAATCAACCTATGCCCAAAGTAACAATCACTCGCGGCAAATTCGACGGCATTAACGCCTGTGCCGACGAGAACGGCGTGATAGCCGCTGCTGCCATGGATCAACGCGGATCCCTGCAAAAGGCTATCGCCAAGGCGCGTGGAGGCACGGTCAGCGACGAAGAGCTGACCCTTTTTAAGACGGCCGTCACCAAGGTGCTTACTCCCCGCGCGACGGCCATTCTGATGGATCCCGAGTATGGCTTGCCAGCGTTGGGCACACGCGCGCCCGGCACCGGCGTGCTCCTGGCCTACGAGCGGTCAGGCTATGACGCCACCGACCAAAACCGCATGCCCGACCTGCTGAGCGAGTGGAGTGTAAGGCGACTCATTGAGGCCGGCGCCGATGGCATTAAGGTGCTCCTCTACTACAACGCGTTTGACGACGAGCATGTGAACGCGGAGAAGAAGGCCTTTATCGAGCGGGTCGGCGCCGAATGTGTCGCCAATGACGTCGCGCTCTTCCTGGAGCCCATCTGCTATGACAACAAGATCGGCGACCCAAAGAGCTTCGAATTCGCCAAGGTCAAACCCCGCTATGTGAAGGCCTACATGGAGGAGTTCTCCAAGCCCCAGTACGCAGTCGACATATTAAAGGTCGAAGTGCCGGTCAACATGAACTTCGTGGAGGGTACCAGCGCCTTCAAAGGTCAGGCCGCGTACAGCCGGTCCGAGGCCATGGAGCTGTTTCGCACCACGGCAGCCGCCGCGCGCAAGCCGTTCATCTACCTCAGCGCAGGCGTGAGCGACGAAGTCTTCCGTGAGACGCTGGAGCTGGCCACCGAAGCAGGCACACCCTTCGCCGGCGTGCTCTGCGGCCGGGCGACCTGGCAGGACGGCATTCCTGAATTCGCCACCAAAGGCTTTGATGCCCTGATCCACTGGCTCGAAGACAAGGGCGTCAAGAACATCGAGGCGTTGAACGCCGTGTTGGCCAAGGGTGCGCAACCCTGGTGGACTATATACGGCGGCATAGACAATATCAACGTCGTGGAAAAGGTAACCAACTACGCGACGCCCACGGCAGCGGCCAGCCCGCTGATCAATCTGCAAGCGGAGGTTTCGTGACTGTAATTTCGAAGGCCCACATCCCTGGCCGCGGTAAGTCCATCCTGGTAGCTGCGGCGCTGACCATCTTCCTTCTCGTCCTGGCGGCCTGCGCCGCCCCGCAACAAGCCGCCACGCCAACGGCAGCCGTAGCGCCAACCGCTCCGGCTGCCGAGGAAGTGCTTGCCAACACAGGCATCGCAGACGAAGTAGCCGCGCGTAACAACAAATATGACGCAGCACCGGAAATGACCATCGATGAGAGCAAGTACTACTATGCCACCCTGAAGACTGAGCAGGGTGACTTCAAGGTACAGCTCTTTGCGGACCGCGCGCCGAAGACGGTCAACAACTTCGTTTTCCTCGCCCGTGACGGGTTCTATGACAATACAACCTTTCACCGTGTCCTGGACGGCTTTATGGCCCAGGCCGGTGATCCCACAGGCACCGGTATCGGCGGGCCAGGCTACGAATTTGAAGACGAATTCTATCCCGGCGCTACCTTCGACCGCCCCGGGCTGTTGGCCATGGCCAATGCGGGCCCCAACACCAACGGCAGCCAATTCTTCATCACCTTCGCGCCCACGCCCTGGCTCGACGGCCAGCACACGATATTTGGCGAGGTCATCGAAGGACAGGAAGTGCTGGACAAGTTAACTCGTCGCGACCCGCAACAGGGGCCGTCAGGGGCCGGGGACACGTTGTACGCGGTGGAAATCGAGGAGACGGAAAGCAGTATTCTGCCGACGCCCACGGCGCTGCCGCCCACACCGACGCCCTTTGCCCCCAGCAGTGTCCAGGATGTGGAGCGGCCGTTGGCCGCGCTGAGCGGGGATGAAAAAGTCAACTACTTCAATACTGCACCGGAACTCGTCATTGATACCTCCAAGCGCTACACGGCTACCATTCGCACTAGCCAAGGCGATATGGTCGTGGAACTCTACGATGACGCTGCGCCCGCGGCAGTCAACAATTTCGTCGTTCTCGCCAATTTGGGCTTCTACGACAATACTCCTGTCAACGACGTCAACCCGGGTCTCTTGGTCGTAATCGGCGCACCGAACAACGACCCCACCAGAGATGCAGGTTATCTGATCCAGCCGGAGGTGGGATTGCCCACGGAGCCCATTACCGGTTCAGTCACCTACCGGTCGCTGCAGCAACTACCCGACGGCACTGTGCTAGCCAGTAGCAGCCAGCTTTTCCTGGCCCTGTCCCCGCCGCCGGCCGAAGCCATTCCCGCATACAGCTTCTTCGGTACCATTATCGAAGGTGTCGAGATCCTCTCTACCATCACTGTCTCTGACACGATCGAGAGCATCACGATCCGAGAGAGCGAATAAGCCCCACGGGGGATGTAACTTCCCGGAAGCTGTCAGGACGCCAACACTGGTTGCATAGTTGGATGACAGCTTCCGGGAAGCGCCTTGCCAGCAAACGCATCCGCCTCCCCAGGCAGCCACGCCGCGGGGGATCTGAGCGCCCTCTTTCTCCTACCTCGGAACTTTTCTCCCTTCTGCACCGTCCTCATGTCGGTTGCACCGGCTATCGAATAAAGCTATGATGGGATCGACCGCATTGGCGATTAACCGCAGGTGCACCAGCAATTCCCACTGAGGAGGAGTACATTCCATGACTACGCTCGCACGCTTCCGCTCGCGCCGTACTGTAATGCGCCTGGTCAGCGTCATGGTCATAACGGGAATCGTGGCTGGATTCTTTTGGCCATCGACGGCGTCCCTCTACGCGGAGAGCCGTCCCGCTGGCGCCTGGCGGTCACCTGCCTTTCAGGAGGATACAGCCATGGCAGATCCTGAGGCTACACCCCAGACCATCAACGGATTGACCGTCTTGCTGGGCGAAGGCGCCCAACAGCCGTCAGCACCGGGCGAACAGCTTCCCGTTGCGCCGGCTACACCGCTCACCCAAGCCGAAATACAGGCCATCCTCGACCGGCTGCCGCCTTTGCCCGTGGAAGAGACCGACATCGAGGCATTTAAGCTGCCGCCTCAATCGTTGCCACCTCCTACCGCGGCAACTGTGGTGACCGAGACCTTCCCACCCGCCGACGCTGGACCCGCGGCCCCGGCAGTGCCCAGCGGCCCGCTGGAGGTACTGCGCTACGCGCCCGAGGGAGAAATCCCCATTGCGCCCTTCCTGAACGTCACCTTCAACCAGCCGATGGTGCCGCTCGCTACCCTGGATGAGCTCGCAGCCGCAGACGTCCCAGTGAAGATTACGCCGGAGCTGCCCGGCGTATGGAAATGGCTGGGTACCCAGACACTCTCCTTCGAATACCGATCCGAGGAGAGCAACCGCTTCCCCATGGCTACCACGTTCACGGTGGAGGTGCCGGCGGGCACGACGTCAGCAGTGGGCGGCGTCCTGGAAAAAACCATCACCTGGTCCTTCCAGACACCCGCACCCTCGGTGACGACAGCCTATCCGGGCTTTGGCCCTCAGCCCCGCGACCCTGTCATGTTCGTGGCCTTTGACCAGGCCATCGATGCGGCGGCGGTCCTGGAGACGATCACAGTCATGGCCGGCGGCGAGCGCTTTGCGTTGCGCATGGCCACGGACGAAGAGATTGCCGCAGTCAAGGATCTCGGCTATTACCTCAAGAACACCCCCGCCGGCCGTTGGCTGGCCTTTCGCGCCGAGAAAGAGTTCCCTCCCAACACCACAGTTACTGTGAACATTGGGCCAGGCACGCCGTCCGCTGAAGGTCCTTTGACGACCACCGATGTGCAGTCCTTCAGCTTCCAGACCTATGCTGCCTTGCGGGTTACCAACCAGAATTGCACCAGCGGCAGCCCATGCCAGCCAGCCCAGCCGTTCTGGATTGAGTTCAATAACCCGCTGGATGTCGCCGCGATCTCAGCCGACCTGGTCACGGTCGAGCCCGCCATTCCGGGGATGGTCGTCTCAGCCTCCTATAGCAGCCTCCAGATCCGCGGGCTGACTGCTGGTCGTACCACCTATAAGGTGACACTGGACGCGGGCATTCCTGATGTCTTTGGCCAGACATTGGGCGAGCCGGTGACGCTCACCTTCCACACGGGCAGCGCATCCAGTTACCTGACGGGGCCACGCCAGCCCCTGCTCACCCTCGATCCCACGGCGAGCAGGCCCGTCTTTACCATTTACTCTGTCAACTACGACCGCGTACGCGTGCGTGTCTATTCGGTGACCCCAGACGACTGGCGCGCGTATACGGAATACAGCCAGAACTACTATCGCGACCCGTCCGGACCGCCGCCAGGAAAAGAGATCATCAACACAACCGTTGAGATCGATGCGCAACCCGACACACTGACGGAGACGAGCATCGACCTGAGCCCTGCGCTGGGCGGCAAGCCCGGCCACCTGATCGTGGTTGTAGACAAGCCGCCCTCCTTGTTGTCTCTCTTTACGCCCGACTATAACTACGTCGTGCGGGCGTGGGTACAAGCTACAGCCATTGGTCTCGATGCCATCGTGGACAATTCTCAGATGGTGGCGTGGGCCACATCGCTGCGTGACGGCGCGCCGTTGGCCGGCGTGGAGCTGGCCCTGCGTGAGAGCGGGCAGACCGCTGTCACCGGCGCCGATGGCACCGCGCGGATCGAGCTGAACAATGCCCCTGCTAATCTGCTGGTGGCTCACCAGGGCGACGACGTCGCGTTCCTGCCCCGCAACACCTATGGGTGGGATGATTATGGATGGATGTTTAACAAACAGACGGACGAGCTACGGTGGTATGTCTTCGACGATCGTGCCATGTACCGGCCTGGTGAGGAGGTCCATGTCAAGGGGTGGATACGCCACATTGGCGCAGGCACAACCGGTGACGTAGATCTGCAGTTCATCTCCGGCGCCCAAATTGACTACCGGATCATCGATCCCCAGGGCAATCAGCTTACCAACGGCACCGCCGAGGTAAACGATCTGGGTGGCTTCGATCTCGCTTTCAGCCTACCAGAAAACACGAACCTGGGTTACGCCAGCATCGAGTTCAGCGCCCGCAACATCGAGGCGCCCGTCTATACGGATTACTACCACTCCTTCCAGATTCAGGAGTTCCGCCGTCCAGAGTTCGAGGTAGCAGCCCGCAACGAGACCACCGGCCCCTACTATCTGGGTGACGAGGCAGTGGTGGCCGTCTCCGCCCAATACTACGCGGGCGGGCCCCTGCCCAATGCCGATACCACGTGGACCGTCACTGCCCAGCCGGGCTTCTACTCGCCGCCCAACTGGGACGACTTTGTCTTCGGCGTCTGGGAACCCTGGTGGTACAGCGGCGGCTACTATTCCCGGAGCTTCGCTTCCGATGTCGTCTATTACGAAGATTTCGGGCCCTATGGTCCAGCCGGCAGCCAGACCTTCGAAAGCCGCACCGATGCCACGGGAAACCATTATCTCAAGATGACCTTCATCGCCTCCGATGAACCACGTCCCTATTCGGTCCAGGCCGAAGCCCGGGTTATGGATGTCAATCGCCAGACTTGGGCCGCTAATACAGGCCTGCTTGTCCATCCGTCCAAGCTCTACGTGGGTCTGCGCAGCGCTGCGACCTTTGTGGAAAAGGGCGATCCCATCGAGCTGGACGTGATTGTGACCGATGTCGAGGGCAAGGTGGTGGAAGGCCAGGCCGCCAGCGTGCGGGCCGTGCGCGTGATATGGGTCTTCGAAGCGGGTCAGTGGAAAGAGCAGGAGGTCGACGAGCAGATCTGCGAGCTCACATCGGCTGCGGAACCGCAGGCCTGCACATTCGACACCAGAGAGGGCGGCCAGTACCGCATTGCCGCCGAGGTACGCGACGATGCCGAACGGCTCAACCGCACGATCATGACGATCTGGGTCAGCGGCGGGCCGACTGTGCCCTCTCGCGACCTGCAGCACCAGGCGCTGACGCTGATTCCTGATCAGGACCAATACCAGCCTGGCGATACAGCCCGCGTGCTCGTACAGGCCCCCTTCACGGACGGCCAGGGTCTCCTGACCGTGACCAGGGAGGGCATTCTCTACACGTCGTCCTTCTCCCTCGACGGCGGCACCGCCACGCTGGAGATTCCCATCGAGGAAGAGCACATTCCCAACCTCAACATCCAAGTCGATGTGAACGGCTCCGCGCCGCGGCTCGATGACAAGGGCAACCCAGTCGAAGGCGCGCCGCCGCGGCCAGCCTACGCGGTTGGCAGCCTGAACCTGCCCGTCCCGCCCCTGCAGCGGGCCCTGAGCCTTACCCTCACGCCCGAGGCCGAAAGGCTGGAGCCGGGCGCGGAGACGGCACTCGATGTGACCGTCGTTGACGCGGACGGGGCGCCAGTACAGAATGCCGAGCTGGCCATTGTCGTGGTTGATGAGGCTATTCTGGCGCTGACCAACTACCGGCTGGCTGACCCGCTGGACACGTTCTATGCCATACGTGGCAACTACACCAGCAGTTACTACAGCCGCGATTCACTGGTGCTGGCCAGCCCGGCCGACCTGGCCAGTGAGATTCCAGGCGTCGGTGGCGGCGCAATGGTCGAAGAGGCCGCCATGGCAATGGAGGCGCCCATGGCCACTGCCGAGGCAGGCATGGCCTTTGAGCGTTCGGCCGACATGGTGGCAATGCCGGCCGCCGCGCCGGCCCCTGCTGGAGCCAAGGCTGAAGCGGAGGCGCCTGCACCGCCCATCGGCGTGCGCACCAATTTCAATCCGTTGGCCCTCTTTGCGCCCGCTGAGCGCACCGACGCCAACGGCCAAGTCCGCGTTACCTACAAGCTGCCGGACAGCCTGACTCGCTATCGTGTCATGGTCGTGGCGGCCACCGAGCAGCAATTCGGCATGGGCGAGGCCAATGTCACGGCCCGTCTGCCACTCATGGTACGCCCGTCTGGGCCGCGCTTCCTCAACTTCGGCGACAGCCTGGAGCTGCCTGTCGTCATTCAGAACCAAACCGACGAAGCGCTGACCGTCGAGGTTGTTGCCGACACCGCCAATCTGATCCTCGCCGGCGTGCAGGGCCAGCGCGTCGAGGTGCCAGCCAACGACCGGGTGGAAGTACGCTTCCCAGCGACCACGGACAGCGTCGGGACAGCCCGCGTGCAGTTTGCCGCGGTGACTGCCGCCTACGCTGACGCCGCCACGGTCGATATGGCCGTATATACGCCGGCTACCACCGAAGCCTTTGCTGTCTACGGCACCGTGGACGAGGGTGCAATGGCCCAGCCCATTGCCTCACCCCAAGATGTCTTCCCGCAGTTTGGTGGGCTGGAGGTCAGTACTTCGTCCACCGCGCTCTCGACGCTAACCGACGCGGTCCTCTACCTGCAGAGCTATCCATTCGAGTGCTCAGAACAGCTCGCCTCCCGGATCATGAGCGTTGCCGCACTGCGCGATGTGCTCACTGCGTTCCAGGCCGCGGGGCTGCCCTCGCCCACCGCCATGCAAGAAGCCCTCGCCCGCGACATTGCTGCGCTGGAGAGCATGCAGAACAGCGACGGCGGCTTCCCATACTGGACCCGCGGCTACGATTCGATTCCGTATAACAGCGTCTTTGTGGTCCATGCACTGCAGGTGGCGCGCAACAAGGACTATGCGGTGCCACAGGCGATGATGGACCGGGCTCTGGACTATCTGCGCACCATCGAAAGCCACTATCCATCCTGGTACAGCGCCAGGACCCGCCACGCCATCAGCAGCTACGCCGTCTACGTGCGCCAGCTCATGGGCGACATCGATCTGGCCAAGGCGCGGTCACTCTACGACCAATATCCCGTGAACGAACAGTCACTGGAGGCGCTGGCCTTCCTGTGGCAAATCCTCTCTGGTGACCCGACGGCCGCCAGCCGCGTGGACGAAATCGAACGGCGGCTGCAGAACAGCGCAGTGGAGACGGCCGGCATGGCCAACTTCATTACTTCCTACGACGATCAGGAATATGTGATGCTCCACTCCAACCGGCGTACCGATGCCATTGTGCTGGACGGGCTCATCAAGGAAACGCCCGACAGTGACCTCATTGCCAAGGTTGTGCGCGGCCTCATGGCAGGGCGCACCAAGGGGCGGTGGGGCAACACCCAGGAGAATGTCTTCGTGCTGCTGGCCATGGACAGCTACTTCAACACCTTCGAGCGCACGACGCCTGACTTCGTGGCGCGCGTCTGGCTCGGCGACACCTATGTGGCTGAACACGAGTATCAGGGCCGCACCACGGAGACCAGGCAGACCCTCGTGCCCATGAGCGTCTTGGTGGAGCAGCCGGGCACCCAGAACCTGAGCCTGGTGAAGGATGGTGAGGGCCGCCTCTACTACCGTCTGGGGCTGCGCTACGCTCCCACCGATCTGGGCCTGGATGCGCTGGACATGGGTTTCGTGGTCCAGCGAACCTATGAGGCCGTGGACGACCCGACCGACGTGCGCCGTGACGAGGAGGGTGTCTGGCACATCAAGGCTGGCGCCCGTGTGCGCATCCGCATCACCATGGTAGCCGTGAACCGCCGCTATCACGTGGCCCTGGTCGACCGGCTGCCGGCAGGCCTGGAGATCATCAATCCGGACCTGGCCGTAGCGGAAAGCGTCCCCGCGGACCCGTCAGCACAGCCCAGCTACTGGTGGTGGCGGAACTGGTACGAACACCAGAACTTGCGGGACGCTGGCGCTGAAGCCTTCACACCGTTCCTGTGGGACGGCGTGTATAACTATAGCTATGTGGCCCGCGCCACGACACCTGGCGAGTTTGTGGTGCCGCCCGCCAAGGCTGAGGAGATGTACTCACCCGAAGTCTTTGGCCGCAGCGACAGTGACAAGGTCATAGTCGAGTAACTGGGAAGGAGCGTCAGCGATGGACATGGCCAGCAGACCTGCTGTGCAGCTGGCGCTAGATGTGGGCGATCCCGCCGCCTTGATCCAATTGGCAAGAGAGCTTGCTCCCTTTGTCGATTGGGTCGAGGCCGGGACGCCTCTGATCCTGGCCGAAGGTATGAAGATCGTCAGCGCGCTGCAGACACAGCTGCCGTCCAAACCCATCGTGGCCGACGTGAAGATCATGGACGGAGGCTACCATGAAGCGAACCTGGCGTTCGCGGCGGGCGCAGCCATAGTCACTGTCCTGGGCGTGACCGGAGATGCCACGATCCGGGGCGCGCTCAAGGCCGCACGTGAGCATGGGGGACGCGTCATGGCCGACCTGCTTCAGGTGCCGGACGTCGCGGCCCGCGCCCAGTCTCTGACCGAACTCGGTGTCGATTACCTCTGTGTACACACAGCCTACGATCTGCGCGAGACTGGCGCCAGCCCGGTAGAGCAGCTCGCACTCCTTTCTGGCCTGCCAGTCGCGCCGCTGGTTGTTGCCGGTGGCATCGGTCCCCATAACCTCGATATCATCACCGCCTTTCATCCCGCCGCGATCGTCGTCGGGGGCGCAATAACAAACGCCTCGGAGCCAACCGCCGTCGCCCGCGAGATCCAGCAGATCCTCGCGCGCCAGCAGGCGGGGTAATGGCAATCTGGTCCCCATGGCTGGCGCGCCCAGCCAGTCCACCGGGGGACTTCACTTTCAGGAGAGTTTGCTGATGTTGCTTGCTGACTGGATCCGGCAAGATATGGCCGAGGTGTCAACGATTCTCGATGCCCTGCCCAATGAGGCGGCCGAGACGGCGCTGGCAGCCATCCTCAACGCGTCGCGCATATTTGTAGTGGGGCAGGGTCGTAGCGGCCTGATCCTGCGTATGTTTGCCATGCGGCTCATGCAGATCGGTCTGCAGACCCATGTGGCCGGCGATGCCACGACGCCGGCTATCGCGCCTGGCGATCTCCTCATTGCCTTATCCGGCAGTGGCCGCACCGAAGGCGTCACCAACATAGCAGCCAAAGCCAGGTCATATGGCGCTCAGGTGCTGGCCATCACGACGAACGCAACATCTCCTCTTGCCCAGACCGCAGACCAGCTGGTGCTCTTTCCGGCCGAATCCGTCAAGGTCAATCTGGCCGCGGCCACGCGTTTGCCGTTGGCCAATGCCCTGGAGCAGGCCATGGCCATCTATCTCGACTGTCTGGGCGCCATGCTCGCCGAACGTCGCGGGCAAGACAACGCCGCGATGATGCGCCGCCATGCCAACCTGGAGTAGGAGGAGATCACACCTCCTTTTCCCTCACTCCCGGAATAGCGCCGCGCTGGCCGTGAAGAGAGGATCGTCGGGCCGTAGTTCGGCGGCCCGGGCCAGATCTTCGACCACGGTGGGATCATCGGGGTTGGCCAGCCAGTTGCCCCAAGCGCGCAGGAAGTAGGCCTCCGCCAACTGCGGGCGAACCGCCAATGCCGGCTCAACGGTCCTGGTGATCCAGCCGGCCAGGGTGGGTTCCCAGCCTTCAGCCATTGTTCCACTCACCAGTGCCGATGGCTGGCCGAAGATCTCCCCAGCAGTGTAGCCGCGCATGACATCTACCGCGGCAGGATAATCCCCATAGAAGAGGCGGGCGAGGAGCGGGTAGGGGTAGTCAGGCGCGGCCGCAGCATCAGCCTGGGCCTTGCGCGCCTCGCCATTCAGGCGGATCAGGATTGCATTCCAACCAAAGATGCCTTCGGGGGCCGCGCCAGCGATCATCGCGTCCTCGACCGCCAGCAGCGCGTCCTTCCAGAGCCCGGCATTGGCCGACCGGATAGCCTCGTCGTTGCGCTCCGCCAGCGCCGCCGGCGCCGTCTCTGGCAGGGATTCCAGTTTTACCAACGAGAGCGCACTGCCGTCCCACCGCCGTACGCTGAAATAGGGGAAGCGCACCCCGCAGGC
>JACFMY010000196.1 GCA_019455155.1 Caldilineaceae bacterium | reverse complement strand
CGCGAGCCAAACCAGTCCTATACCTATGTGTCGCGCTATTACGAAGGTCCGGTCCATGATTTTGCCCAGCCGGTACGCAATGGCACCCTGGGCGAAATCCGTCTGGGGCTGAGCGAAATGCGTATCGACGGCGTAGTGGCCGCGACGACCCTGCGCATGCTCCTGATTACAGGGTTCGTCGCGGGTCTGGGTGTGCTGGCTGCGACCTTTCTTACCTGGCTGTTGACCCGCCCAATCCTGGATCTCGTGCATACGACAGAGCAGGTGCGCCAGGGCAACTTTGCGGCCCGGGCGCCCCGCTGGACCGATGATGAGATCGGCGAGCTTGCCGATGCCTTCAACCGCATGGTCCGCGAGCTGGCGAGGAGTCGCCAGACGATCCAGGAAAAGGAGGCAGCGCGCAGCAAACTGCTGTCAAGCCTGATCAATGCGCAGGAAGAGGAGCGCAAGCGTATAGCCCGTGAGCTCCACGACGGGATTGGGCAGGCCCTCACCTCGCTGCTGGTCAACCTCAAGCTCATTGAGCAGGCGGATACATTGCCGCGGGCGCAGCAGATAGCCAGCGCCATGCGCGCAGTAACCAGCGAGACGCTCGAGGATGCCCGCACCCTGAGCCGTGATCTGCGGCCCAGCGCGCTCGACGACCTGGGATTGGTGCCGGCGCTGGAACGGTACGTGGCTGAGCTGGCCAGCCGCTATCCAAAGTTGGAGTTGGATCTGCATGCCACACTGAGCGAGCGGCTGCCTTCACCGGTAGAGACGTCGCTATACCGCATTGTTCAGGAGGCGCTGACCAACGCGGCACGCCACGGCGGTGCGACGACGATCGCGGTGGTGCTTGGCGAGCGCGAGCGCTCTTTGCAGGCCATTGTTGAAGACAACGGCCATGGCTTCGACGTTACGGCAGCGCGGCGGTCGGGCACCAGTGTCGGCCTGCATAATATGGCCGAGCGCGCTGAGCTATTGGGCGGAAAACTAAGCATCGAGAGTAACAGGAACGGTACGACGGTATATATCGAAATACCCGTGAGGGATGAGCATGAGTGAACGTATCCGGCTGGTATTGGCAGATGACCATGCAGTGCTCCGCGCCGGCCTCCAGGCGTTACTATCGGCCGAGCCGGACATGGAGGTCGTCGGCGAGGCAGCCAATGGGAGCGAGGTGGTTGAAGTTGTGAAGCGTACACGCCCCGACGTAGTGCTGCTTGATATCAATATGCCTGGCGTCAACGGTATCGAGGCGTTGACAGAGCTGCGCGCGGTCGCCCCAGAGAGCCGTGTGTTGATCCTGACCATGCATGAGGGCACAAATTACCTGCGCCAGGCGCTGGAGCGCGGCAGCGCCGGCTATGTGCTGAAACAGGCCGCGGACAAGGAACTCCTATCTGCCATCAGGACAGTCCACGCAGGCGGCACCTTTTTGCATCCCAGCCACGCCCGTGCCCTGCTTGCCGGCGAACAACAGCCAGCCACAAGCGATCCAGACAGCGAGGCGTTGGCGAAACTGAGCGACCGGGAGCTTGAGGTCCTACGCCTCATCGCGCTTGGCTATTCCAACAAGGAGATCGCTGAGCTCCTTGTGTTGAGTGTGAAGACCGTGGAGACCTACAAGGCACGCATTATGGAGAAGCTTGAGCTGCACACCCGGGCAGCCCTCGTGCGCTTTGCCCTGAGCCATAAACTGCTGGAAGAGTGACGGGACCGTTACGCTGCCCAGGGGCAGAAATGCAACAGCTCCGGGACACCACTGTATCCCGGAGCTGTTGTATTCTTGTAGGGTGGGGGGATTAGTCAGCGCCGGAAGGGGCGGTGCTGGGCGAGAGTGCCGCCGAATTCGCGACTTTTCCATCCCATGGTGTACCGACCACCGGCAGCACGAAGCGATCCAGACCGATAGCGCCGGAGACCTTCCAGGCCAAAATCAGGCCAACTGCGATGGTGAAGAGCACCGGGTTGCTGCTCGCGGTGCCGGCCATCATGAAGTTCCAGTTCAGGAAGGCGCCGAAAAAGGCCGCGATACCGGTGAACAGACCCAAGATCAACGCCACGCCGATAATCATCTCGCCGAAGGCAATGAGCTTGGACATCCAGACGTACGCCTGCGCATCGAGCAGGAACTGGAGCAGGGCACGGTACCAGTCAAAGGTGATGGGCGGCCGTCCCGTTTCCGGAATGGCAATGGCATTGGTCCAGAAGCCCTTGACCGCGTCGCCGGTCTGTACCCACGCCGGGTTGTTGATCTTGTGCATCGAGGCATCGATCCACTGCCAGCCCAGCCACAGGCGGAAGGGCAGCCAGAACAAGGCAGCCTTGGGGCTGGTCAGTAACCACTGCACAAACGGCGGATCCTGAACCAGATTGCCCTTACGTGTAACGATAGCATTCATTTTTTGTCTCTCCTTTGGAGCCCACTTTTTTCGTTGCTTTGCTGGTTTCATTGTAGGCTAGACTTGCGCGCCGCGGTAGCGGGGAATTCCTGTATCTTTCTGCGTCACTTTGTCAGGAAATTTCCCGACACCGTTTATATCCAAACTGTTAAATATCAAATGAAATATCTCAATCACGGCAGCCCAAGCACTGCCGTGTTATTCAGATTCGAAGCAGATTCGAGGAGATCACATGTTGGATTTTCAAGCTGTGCGGGACAAGCGCCTCACCATGGAAGAGTTGGTGCGCGATCTGACCATCGACGACCTGCGCCAACATACCAATGAGATGGTCGACACCATGTTGGGGTTGATCGCGGAGGCAACGGACGCGGATGTAGTATTTGAGCCCGAGGATGCGCAGGCAGACGACCCCTATGCTACGACCAGCGACGCGGTGAACATGCCCTGGACCCTGGGCCACGTGATTGTGCACACCACGGCTTCGGCTGAAGAATCGGCTTTTCTCGCCGCGGAGCTGGCCCGTGGTGTAGAGCATCACGGCCGTTCGCGTTACGAGGTGCCGTGGGAGACGGTGACCACGATCGAGCAGTGCCGCCAGCGACTGGAAGAAAGCCGGCGCATGCGCCTTGCCAGCCTGGAGCTGTGGCCGGCCGCGCCCCATTATGAGAATCGCTACGCGCCGCGCGCCGGCGCCACACCTATCAACTGCGTGGTACGCTTCGTCAACGGCCTGCGCCATGACGCCGGTCACCTGGAGCAGATCGCCGCAATCGTCAAGCAGGCCAGGGCGGCGCGGGTAGCGGTGTAGGCACTTCGCGCCGGAAGACGCTGTGGGGGTGAAGGAACGGGTGGGTGCTGGGGCTGTTTTCAGGGTGTTCAAACAGCGCCCAATCAGCGCAATGGCTTCTTCACCCCCTCAGGGCGTGTCTCCGCTATTTTCCCATGAGGGCACGCAAGATTTCGATTTCCAGCAGCTCGTAGTTCCGTTCGGAGATGAGGGTGTCGATGCGGGCAGTGTCCAGGCGACGCACGACCTCGAGCAGGGCCAGAAACATTTCCCGGCTGTTGGCCAGATGCTGGGTTGCTGTCTCCTGCTGCTGGGTACGCATGGCCTTGACATCGAGCCCAACATACTCTCCATTTGTCCCATAGTTGTTGCGATCCAGCACCCACACCTGCATGAAGGCACGGCGCAGGTCCACCGCGCCAAAGGCCTTGTCCTGGTCGAATTTCAGCCCATTCTGGTCGTTAAGATGCACACTCCAGAGTTTGCTGTGGGCCAGGGCATAGGCCATCTCGTCTGAGGGGTCCAGCCCGGCCAGGATGGCGTGGGCTGATTCCACCAGCGCGCCGACGCGGAACGGATCGTCGGTGAGATAGGCGACGCCAACCGCGTGGCCGATGGTGGGCAGGTAAGCCAGGTCCATGGGCTCGTTGGGCTTGGGCTCAATCGCGATGCGGACGCACTTGTCGTGGGCCAGCAAAGCATTGATAGCCGTTACGATGCGCTCTACAGCAAGCCGCGCATCCTTTGCCTCGCGCACATAGGTGCCTTCCCGCGCCAGCCAGAGCACGAGTAGGCCGGTTTCCAGTAAATTGGCGATATCGATGGCGCGGCGCGCGCGGTCAATGGCATATTGGCGCTCGCTGGCATTGTTCGAGGTAAAGCCGCCGTCGATGGTACGCGGATCCTCCCAGAGACGCGGGGCCACGAATTCGGCTGCCAACCCTTCCCCGTCCAGTAGAGATTTCATCTCGCGCGCCGCGCGCTCGATTTCCGCCCCGCTCAACTCATTCAAGTTGGGCACGGCGTCGTCATCATGAAACTGGACAGCGTCGAAGCCCAGTTTCTTGTAGAGGGTTAACTTCTGGCCAAACGTAACCGTGGGCCGGACCGGCGGCCCAAAGGGATCGGCGCCTTCATGTATGTTCCAAGGACCAAAAGAAAAACGAAACTCTCCTGGCATGTTGGCAATCCTCTCTAGCTTTTGCGGTAAACCCACGGATGGCTGCTGGGCGTATTGGGTAGGAACGGTGCAGTCGCCCTTGACCGCATTTTAACTGGCCACGCTGGTGCGATTAAAAAACACGGTACGCTCGCGCAGATGTAACGGCGCCCCCACGATGCGGAAGCTGCCCGTCAGCTGGATATCGCGAGATGAATTGCCCACCATGACGGTCACCGTGGCCGGCTCGACGCCTAGCCTCATCTGCAAGTCGTAATAGGCCATCTGGGGCACGGCAAGCTCGACGCTCAAGGTCTTTGTTTCGCCAGGCGCCAGGGAGACACGTTTGAAGCCCCGCAGCTCTTTGACCGGGCGTGTCACCGAGGCTCCGTCTGTGCGTGTGTAGATCTGTACCACCTCGTCGCCCTCGCGCGGGCCTGTGTTGGTGACATCGACGCGTACGTGCACCGTACCGTCAGCTGTAACCTCCTGCGGGGTAACCTCCAGGTTGCTGAAGGCAAAGTCCGTATAGCTCAGGCCGAAACCGAAGGGAAAGAGGGGTTCGTTGCTTTCGTCTACGTAGGGGCCGTAGGCGAACGATTTGGCGCCCGACGGCCGGTGGCTGTAGAAGAGCGGCACTTGCCCGGGCGCGCGTACGACCGTTACCGGCAGCTTGCCGCCCGGGTTGGCGTCACCAAACAGCATGTCGGCGACCGCGCGGCCACCCTCTTCGCCCGGCAGCCAGGCCTCCACAATGGCAGGCACATGTTCTGCGATCCACGGAATGGAAAATGGACGGCCGTTGACCAGGACGACGATGGTCGGTGTGCCTGTTGCCACGACCGCTTCCACCAGGGCCTGTTGCACGCCGGGCAGCCCCAGCGTCGTGCGATCGCGGAACTCGCCAGTGGAGCAGTCCAGGGTGAGACCGGCCTTGTCGCCCACGACGACCACCGCGACGTCGGCCTCTCGGGCCGCGGCCACTGCCGCCGCGAAGCCATCCGTGGACGGGTCGAGCACATCGCAACCCCTGGCATAGCGTACCTGGGTCTGCGCGGACACGGCCTGGCGAATGCCCTGGAGCACGGTTACTGTGGGGACGGAGTCGTCCACGCGCTCCATCTCCTCGGGCATGGGTGTATCGAGCAAATCCTGGGCACTCAGCTCCACGAGCGATTCGATATGGGCCGGGTAGGCATAGTCCCCCACCAGGTTGCGCGTCGAGTCTGCGTTGGGTCCGATGACAGCAAGCGAGCCGATTGTCTTGGGCAAGGGGAGCAGCCCTTGCGCGTTCTTGAGCAGCACGATGGATTTCTGGGCCAGCTGGTGGGCCAGCGCGCGCTGATCCGCACTGTCAAGAATGGCGGCCACGCCGTCGGGCGCCACGTAGGGGTTCTCGAAGAGACCGAACGCGAACTTCATGGCCAGCATACGGCGTACGGAGCGGTCGATCAGCGCCTCGGGCAGCTCACCCTGGGCCACCGCATCGATAAGCGGCTGCTTGAAACAGTCGATACTGGGCAGCTCCAGATCCATGCCCGCTTCCAGCGTCAGCCGGGCTGCAGCTGCCTTGTCTTGCGCCAGCCGGTGGTAGCTGACCAGCTGGTTGATGGCGAAGTAATCGGAGACGACCACGCCCTGGAAGCCCCATTCCTCGCGCAGGATCTCTGTAAGCAGCTGCCTGGACGCTGCACAGGGCACGCCGTCCAGCTCGTGATAGGCGTTCATGACCGTGGCAAGTCCGGCTTCGCGCACCGCGGCCTCGAAGGGCAGCAGGTGCAGCTCCCGCAGCTCGCGGGGCGCAATATGGGACGGCGCCCAGTTCAGGCCGCCTTCCGGCATGCTGTAGCCGATGAAATGCTTGCCGGTGGCGACCACGCCCTTGGACCAGTCCTCGCCCTGCAGGCCGCGCACGTAGGCCGCGCCCATGGAGGCTGTCAGGTAGGGATCTTCGCCGAAGGTTTCCTCAATCCGCCCCCAGCGGGGATCGCGGCCGATGTCCAGCACCGGCGCCAGGCCGTGATGGATGCCCAATGCCCGCATCTGGGTGCGAATGACGCTCGTCATGGCCTGCACGAGCTCGGGCTCCCAGCTGCTGGCCAGGCCAATGATCTGGGGAAAGATCGTTGCACCCCGCGCCAGCACGCCGCTGCAGCACTCATCATGTACCATGGCTGGAATGCCCAGGCGGGTCTGCTCGACCAGATAGTTCTGAATCGCGTTGCCCAGGGCCGCCGTTTCCTTGGGGGCCAACGTCGTGGCGCCGGCCAGGCGCGTGATCTGCCCGATGCCGTTGCCTACCAAGGTCTGGGCCTTCTCCGCCGACAGCTGCTGCTTGCCGTCGAGGATTTCGTATACCCAGATGCTGCCCAGCTGCATAATCTTCTCTTCCAATGTCATCTGCGCAAGCAGCAGATCGACGCGCTGCTCCACCGGCACCGTAGCATCGAGCCAGGGGCGAGAGGTAAGTTGAGTAGCCATAGATAAAATCCTTTGGATGCTTGGGCTCGCGCCGCGATCATGGGCGCCGGCCCTATTCGTCAGCGGTTTTTGGGGGCGGATTTGGTGACACGCGTGGGCTCCAGACGTAAGTGGGCCCAGTTCACGATCGGCGCCGGACGCCTCAGCCTTTGATCGCGCCGGCCATGATGCCTTTGACCAGCTGCTCCTGGAAGATGATGTAGGCGATGATAAGCGGCAGAGCTGACAGCGTCAGCACCGCCATCATCAGCGGGATGTTGGCTGAATATTGGCCCTGGAAATCCCAGATTGCCAGCGGCAGCGTCCGGACCCCTGGGCTGGAGGTCAACACAAAGGCGAACACAAACTCGTTCCACAGGGCGACGGCGTTGAAGATGGCGATCGTGGCCAGCCCCGGCCGGGACAGGGGCAGGATGACGCGGAAGAAGGTGCTCATGGGGCCGCAGCCGTCGATGCGCGCGGCGTCCTCCAGCTCCCGCGGGATCTGGCGCATGAATTCGGTGAGAATAAAGATGGAGATGGGCAGGCTGAAGGCAACATAGGGACCGATGAGCGCAAACAACGTGTCATAGATGCCGGCGCGGATCGTCAGAAGATAGACTGGAATCAGCGTCACATGGATGGGTACGATGAGCCCGGCGATGATCAAGACGAACAGGACCCGGCTGTACCGGAACGAAATGCGCGCAAAGACATAGGCAGCCATGGCGCTGATAAGGACCACCAATCCGATCGACACCGTCACGACAATGGTGCTGTTGAGCAGAAACGTGAAGAAGCGGTTGGAGAGCACCGTGGTGAAGTTCCCAATGGTAGGCTGTTCAGGCAGCGCCCAGACGGGCCGTGTCATGAGCTCCAGTGATTCTTTGAAGCCAGACATGGCCATGAACCAGAAGGGCACAAAGGCGACCAGCAGCCAGCCAATGGCCAGGACGAGGATGATCGAAGTCTGCAACCGTCTGTTCGTTCTCATCACGCCAGATCCTCCTGCCTGCGCTGGAGTGGGAAAAACACAACCAGCGCCATAACCAACACAATCAAGAACAGGGCCGAGGCGACGGCGCCGCCGTACCCCATTTCGAACGAGTTGAAGGCCTTTTTGTACATATAGGTGGCCATCAGCTCCGTGGCATTGACGGGGCCACCCTCGGTCATGACCCAGATCAGATCGAAGTATTTCAGTGACCCGATGAGCGACAACGTCATGGCGGTAATGATGGTGCCGCGCAGCAGGGGCAGCGCGATGCGCCAGAAATAGGTGTTCTCCGTGGCGCCATCGATGAGCGCGGCCTCGCGCAGCTCGGCAGGAATGCCCGTGAGCGCGGCCAGAAACAGGATCATGTAGAAGGGAATATATTGCCAGCAGATCACCAGGATCACAGAGATGAGGGCGAACCTGGGCTCGCTCAGCCATGCCTGCGCCAACGCATTCAGACCAGCGGCCTCAAGCGTGGCGTTGATGATGCCGAAGTAAGGATCGTAGATGTATTTGAAGAGGATCCCGATGGCGACTGTCGACATCAGCAGCGGGAGAAAATAGACGACCTTGAAGAGCTGCATCCTGCGCCCGCCATAGTCCAGCAGCACGGCAAGGGCCATGCCAATGGGCAGCTGAATGGCGATGGACAGGATGACGATAACGAAGTTGTTGCGCACTGCCCGCCAGAAGATACCATCCTTGACCAGCCGCACCCAGTTCTCCATGCCCAAGAAGGTCTGCGTGGGATCGACGCCGTTCCACTTGTACAGACTGAGCCGGAAGGAATCGAGAATGGGCCAGATGACAAAGATGACCAGCGCCAGAAAGGTTGGCAGCAAAAAGAGGATGATGGTCAGCGTATACTCGTTGCCGCGGCGCTGGCGCCGGGCGCCTGGTTTTGATTTGACCTTTTCTTGAGCAGCAACAGCCATGGCACTCCTCGCGGTAGAAACAAGTTATGTGTGCCGGACCCGAGCGGGTCCGGCACACATTCCAAGAACGAGCTATTTGCCAAAGAACTTGACGGCGGCCTCTTCATGCTGGGTGGCGGCCTGCTCCGGCGTTACCTCCATGCCGAAGAGCGCCTGCATGGTGTCCTTGTGCACTTCACCCAGCTCGGGCGGCAGATATTGGTCGTACCAGAGCTGGACGCTTTGTGCATTGCCGATGAGATCGATGATGCGCTGCGACGTGGGATCCTCGGTGGTGAAGCCCTTGACCGGCGGAATGCGGCCGTCGGCGCCGCGCGCCTGTACCGCCTCGTCGTCGATGAGGTACTGCATCAGCCGGAACGCCTCGTCGGGTGCAGCACAGGCAGAGGAGATGGAGTAGTAGTTGTCACCTACGGTGCCAACAACATTCGACGGATCGCCCTGGCCATCTGTCACAGCCGGGAAGGGGAAGAAATCGAGGTTGTTGGCCACAAAGTCGGCGTTCTCGCCGAGCATGGCGGGAATCTGCCAGGTGCCCATGAGCTCCATGGCGGCCTTGCCCGAGTACAGAAGCTGGCGCGACTGGCCAGTGTCGTAGTCGAGGCCGTTGAAGCCCGCCACGAATCCGTTGCGCTCCACCAGCTCCTGTACCAGCTCGCCAGCCTTGACGAAGGTGGGGTCTTCGAAGCTGCCGCCGGTGCGCGTCGCCGCGGCGGCAAAGACCGAAGGCCCTGCCAGGCGGTCGACCAGATACATGTAGAACATGGAGCTCGGCCACTTGGTCTTGTTGGCCATGGAGAAGGGCGCCACGCCATTGGCGTTCAGCGTGTCCATGATCTGGAGCAGCTCGTCCCACGTTTGGGGCGGCTGCAGGCCATATTCAGCGAAGATCGCCTTGTTGTACCAGATAACGGCAATGGCGCTGTTCTCGACGGGAAGCCCCCAGATCTTGTCATTGAAGGTCACGTTGCTGAACGACGCCGGCACAAACCGGTCCTTGTAGTTGTCCGCTTCCATGTAGCTGGTCAGGTCGACGACCTGGCCGGCATTGACATACTCAAACAACGGGCCGCCACCCCAGGTGGGGAAGATACAGGGTGGGTTGCCGGCGCCCATGGCGACCTTGATCTTGGTCTTGTACGGGTCGTTCTGCAGCGGCACCACCTCAACGTCTACATTGGGGTTGTCCTGCATAAACCGGTCGACGGAGGTCTGAATGAGCTCCGGGCCGGCCCCAGTGGTCTGGATATGCCACATGTCGATCTTGATCGTCTCACCGGCCGGCGCCTGGGCGGCTGGCTGTTCAGGCGCGGGACCTGCCGGGGCCGCTGCCGGCGCGGCGCAGGCAGCAATGACCGCTAATACCATGGCCACGACCATCAAAACGGACGCAGCGCGCGTAATCCTTTGCATTGTCGACTCCTTTCTGCATCACTCAGTTGTTACGAACGAATCTTATCTAACAAGCCAAAACGGCCGGGGTGACAGGGTCCATCACCAGGCAGATCCTTAGCGGATCCTCCGGGCAGAGCTGCGTACAACGAGACTGGTCGGCACTTGAACGAGATTGGTTTCGAGGGGCCGGTTTTCAATGAGATCGATCAGAATGCGTACTGCCTCACGACCCATGACACGGATCGTTTGGTCGACGGTTGTCAAGGGGGGAACGGTACTCGCGGACTCGGGAATGTTGTCGAAACCGACGATGGAGATATCGTCTGGGATGCGTAGGCCCAAGGCGCGCGCCGCGTCTATGGCGCCAAAGGCTGACTCATCGTTGGCGGCAAAGATGGCAGTGGGCGGCTGGGCGAGGGTGAGCAGCTGGCGGGCGCACTCTCTGCCAGACTCATAGGTGTAGTCGCCTTCCATAATCAAGTCAGGATCGATGGGGAGCTCAGCCTCGCATAGGGCATCTTCATAGCCTTTCTGGCGCCGTCTCGCGCTCTGCAGGCCAGCCCGGCCGCCTATGTAGCCAATGCGAAGGTGGCCCAGCCCCAACAGGTGTTCCATGGCTGCCCGGGCGCCCGCGTAGTTGTCGGCGACCACGGCCGGATAGCTCGTATCTCGATGATGGGGGTCAACGGCCACGAGCGGAAAGGCGGTGCGAAAGACATGCGCGCGGGGCACAACAACAATCAGCCCGTCGGTGATAGTGCCGTTGAGACGGGCGACCTGCTGTTGTTCCCACCGTTCGACGGTGCTTTCGGTTTTGTACGCGCTTGTGCAGGCAATCAGGTCGTAGCCCGCATCGGTCACCGCCCGGCTGACGCCCTTGATAACCTCGATGGCAAAGGGGTAGTCCATATTGGGCGTGATCAGGCCGATCATGCGCGTGCGGCGGCTCCGCATGCTGCGCGCGGCCAGGCTTGAGGCGTAGCCCAACTCGTGAATGACATCGAGGACGCGCTGGAAGGTCTCGGGCGCGACATCATCCTTGTTGTTGAGCACGCGCGAGACGGTCGTAACCGAGACCCCGGCGGCCGCGGCCACATCATGGATGGTGGGAACGCGTTTTGTGCGCGGCATGGTTTACAGGTTGTGTGAAGCTGAAGGTCGCTTACTGGGGATAAGCAACGGCCTGAGCGGCACTTCAGATACGCTCCGGTAATGTTACCGGAAACGTTACCGGAATTGTAGCAGAACTTACGTTGGCCGTCAACCCCCCCAGTTTTTCCTTAGCGGTCTGCCAACCACGAAAACTTGAGTGCCGTAGTCGCGATTTCAATCGGCCTGGGCAGGCGA
>JACFMY010000195.1 GCA_019455155.1 Caldilineaceae bacterium | reverse complement strand
CATCGCACCCGTGATCAATCTGGAAAAGTTATCAAACCTTTCGAATAGTTACTTAATGTAGTCAACCGTGAAGAATGACGATCCGAACGACCGGATACTGAAAGGCAACAAGCAGCAAGCAGAAGCAAGCAACAAAGGAGTGAAGAATGACGATCCGAACGACCGGATACTGAAAGGTAAGCTCACCAACCTCCAGGGCAGGCCGTCCAACGTGAAGAATGACGATCCGAACGACCGGATACTGAAAGTCCATGGCGCGCTTGTTGTCGTCAATAACGGCGTTGTGAAGAATGACGATCCGAACGACCGGATACTGAAAGAATGATAGTGGGCAAGATAGGCGGCCTACCGGCGGTGAAGAATGACGATCCGAACGACCGGATACTGAAAGGGTCGCTATGTCGCAATGATCGACGGCGAACCGGTGTGAAGAATGACGATCCGAACGACCGGATACTGAAAGACATTTGACACTGGAGATTGTGAAGTGAAGCAAAGGGTGAAGAATGACGATCCGAACGACCGGATACTGAAAGACAACCACGGTGATCCAGGTGCGCTTGATGGCCATGTGAAGAATGACGATCCGAACGACCGGATACTGAAAGTCGCGCCCTTCGATATTGTTCGGTACAACGACAGCCGGTGAAGAATGACGATCCGAACGACCGGATACTGAAAGAATACGATGACGCCATTGACAACATCATCAATGGGAGTGAAGAATGACGATCCGAACGACCGGATACTGAAAGGTCAACGTGGATGTGTTGACAGGGACGATTTGGGAGTGAAGAATGACGATCCGAACGACCGGATACTGAAAGAAACGGCGGAAGAATGCCTTTCTCGTTGCGCCGTTTGTGAAGAATGACGATCCGAACGACCGGATACTGAAAGTCGGTAGCGTCGCCGCCAGTGCGTGACCCAAGCCGGTGAAGAATGACGATCCGAACGACCGGATACTGAAAGCTCCGGCCGCAGGCGGGGCAGACCGGCGAGGAGCTGTGAAGAATGACGATCCGAACGACCGGATACTGAAAGATCGGACAGGTGTCATAAAGGCGCCGGCCCCGCTGGTGAAGAATGACGATCCGAACGACCGGATACTGAAAGATTCCTGGGCACCGCGGGCCAGCAGCTGGCGGTGGTGAAGAATGACGATCCGAACGACCGGATACTGAAAGCAGCGATTGGCCACGGCATCGTCGCCCGGCGCCAGGTGAAGAATGACGATCCGAACGACCGGATACTGAAAGGCCGCTGAGCACCTTAGCCAGTGCCATGTCGGACTGTGAAGAATGACGATCCGAACGACCGGATACTGAAAGGCTCAAGAACGCTGAGGAAGCCGCCAGTCCGACGTGAAGAATGACGATCCGAACGACCGGATACTGAAAGTCGCACGCCGGCATACACGGCCACCGATGGCGTGGGCAGGTGAAGAATGACGATCCGAACGACCGGATACTGAAAGGAACGTGTCGCCGTGCGCAATCTCAACGGCTTTGTCGTGAAGAATGACGATCCGAACGACCGGATACTGAAAGGCTCCTTCCTCAACTCTCGCAAACGCCGGCGGCGCGTGAAGAATGACGATCCGAACGACCGGATACTGAAAGAGATCAACGACCGCAGCATTGCGGAGAATCGGGATGTGAAGAATGACGATCCGAACGACCGGATACTGAAAGACGCCACATTTAGCAATATCGAGCATCAATCTCTTGGTGAAGAATGACGATCCGAACGACCGGATACTGAAAGTCCGAAACGATGACCTGGGTGCGTTCGAGTCTATTGTGAAGAATGACGATCCGAACGACCGGATACTGAAAGTTCAACCAACGCCGTCGGCAAACCATTATCATGAGTGTGAAGAATGACGATCCGAACGACCGGATACTGAAAGTATTTCGCCGGCGGCTCCGACGCGGGCACGTCATTCAGTGAAGAATGACGATCCGAACGACCGGATACTGAAAGCCAACACCACAAGCCGCCTGTGTTTCGCGACTGCAGGTGAAGAATGACGATCCGAACGACCGGATACTGACAGTAACCAGAGTTGAACTTGATATTCTAGGAGGGGCTGCCGGACACTTTTGGTGAAGCCTTCTTGCTCACCAGATGGCCTTGCTGAGATCCTAGATTCCGCCTTCTCCCATGCGGACCGGCACATTCATCAAAAGCGACAGACAGCCCCTTTTTAGCTGACAAGTACACCAATGCCCTGCATGGTGTCACAGCGGTATTCTCACCCTCCCTCCCCCAACACATACGCAAAGATCAACGGCGCCACGATGGTGGCGTCGCTTTCGATGATGTACTTGGGCGTGGTGATGTCCAGCTTCTCCCAGGTGATCTTCTCGTTGGGCACGGCGCCGGAATAGGAGCCGAAGCTCGTCGTGGAGTCGCTGATCTGGCAGAAGTAGGCCCACAACGGGATGTCTTCTCGCTCCATGTCCTGGCGGAGCATGGGCACGACACAGATGGGGAAATCACCGGCAATGCCGCCGCCGATCTGGAAAAAGCCAATCGACGTCTTGGCACTCGTGGCCGTGTACCAGTTGGATAGCTCCATCATGTACTCGATGCCCGACCGCACTGTATGTACGTTGCGCACGGTCCCGCGCAGGCAGTGAGAGGCGTAGATATTGCCGGTCGTCGAATCCTCCCAGCCCGGCACGAAGATGGGCAGGTTCTTCTCACACGCGGCCACCATCCAGCTGTTCTTGGGATCGATCTGGAAATAGTGCTCCAGCTTGCCGCTGCGCAGGATACGGTAGAGGAACTCATGGGGGAAGTAGCGCTCCCCCTTGCGATCCGCCTCCGTCCACTCCTCTAGAATGGCGGCCTCGATGCGGCGAATGGCCTCCTCTTCGGGAATGCAGGTATCGGTCACCCGGTTCAGGTGCCGGCCCAGCAGTTCGTGCTCATCCTCGGGCGTCAGGTCCCGGTAATTGGGGATGCGCACATAATGGTCGTGGGCCACCAGGTTGTAGATATCTTCCTCCAGGTTAGCCCCCGTACAGCTAATGGCATGGATCTTGTCCTGGCGAATCATCTCCGCCAGCGAGAGGCCCAGTTCCGCGGTGCTCATGGCGCCCGCCATGGCCAACAGCATCTGGCCGCCCTGGTTGATAAAGGTGGTGTATGCCTCGGCCGCATCTACCAGCGCCGCTGCATTGAAGTGGCGATAATGATACTTGATAAATGCGCGCACCGCTGTCGCATGGTCCATAATTTCCTCCTCCAAAATGAAAATCACCATGACGCCAGGGCGCTGTGAAATCAAATGATTTCACGGTGGCCCTGGCGCCATGGTAATCACCTTCGCTTCATCACGTATGAGATCGTCTTGTATACCAGCTTCGCCACCGCGAAGTCCGCCATGTGGAGCTGGGGCACAGGGGCGAGCTCCACACAGTCCATCCCCACCACCCTAGCGTGATCGGTCAGCGTGCGCAGGATGGCCAGCGTCTCGCGCCAGGTCAGGCCGTCGGGCTCCGGCGTCCCGGTTGCCGGCACGATGGCAGGGTCCAGCCCGTCCACGTCTATGGTCAGGTAGACACGGCGGTCGCGCACGCGTTGGATGAATGCGTCACGCCAGTCGCCAGCGTGGACCTCCTCAGCATACCAGACGCGGGCGCGCTCAGTATGGCCGTGCACGTAGGCGACTTCTTCGCTGCACACAGAGCGGATGCCCAGCTGCAGCACCTGTTCAACCGCGGGCGAGTCCAACAGCCGGCGCGCGATACAGGCGTGGCTGAAAGGGGTGCCCTCGTAGCTCTCACGCAGGTCGCTGTGCGCGTCGATCTGCACCACGGTGAGCGGCCCGCCCAGAGCCTGGAGCAGGCCCTGGCCAAAGCCGACGCTCACGGTGTGCTCGCCGCCCAACCCCACCACGAGCTTGCCGCTGGCCGCCGCCTGGGCTGTGGCTTCCGCGATGGCAGCAATGGCCGCCTCGGGCGCTGTGGGGAGTGCCAGGGCGGGCAGCGTATGGATCCCATACTCCAGGGCTGGCTCGGCGTCGAACTCGCGATCATAGAGCTCCACCTGCTGCGACGCCGAAACAATGGCTGCGGGGCCGCCGGCAGTGCCGCCGCCGTAGCTTACAGTCGCTTCATAGGGGATGGGCAGCACCAACACGCCGGCCCGATCCCATGTGCTATGCTCCTCAGGCAGGCCAAGGAAATTGTCGGGCGTCATGGCATCAGATCAACACCGCGGCCGAAATCACGGTGGTCCACACGCCGCCCGAGGCGGCGGTGCTGGCCATGGTAATGCTGGTGCTGTCCACAATCTCGCCACCCATCATGTACTGTTCGCGGCGCTCGTTATAGTCCTTTTCGGCGTCGAAGGGTATCGCCAATGTCGTGGCCAGCATGGTAGCAGCCAGATCCTCGGCATAGTCGCCGGCTTCGTGTTCGGTCTGGCCGTAGGTATGGTGTTCTGAGAGGTAGCCGTACTTGTCGTGGTCGGCAGGCCGCGCCACCCCAATGGAAGCGGCAATGCGGCGCCCCGGTTCGTTCGAAGACATCTCAGCCAGGACGGCAAAAACGATTTCGCCAGGCTGGAGCAGCTGTAAACCCTCTTCTTTGGTCACAATCTGGCAGTGGGGTGGGAAAATAGACGACACACGCACCAGGTTAAACTGTGCAATGCCGGCTTCGCGCAGCGCCATCTCGAAGCTGGTCAGCTTCTCCTTGTGCACCCCCATCCCCCGTGTAAGAAACAGCTTGCGCGGAATCAAACGCATTTTGACGTCCTCCCCCTTCTGAATGAATTCACATGTGGCCCGCCATCGGGGCCACCAGCCGATGAATGTTATGATCTTTACCCCTGCGCGTCAAAAGGGGGGAACGTTTTTTCATACTTTTCACTTGACAGCCATGCCCCAAGCTCTCATACTACGCCCATGCACGATGATGAGCAGATGGAGCAGTTGCCCTCCCTGAACGACTGGCGCGTCCTGGAGATCGACGGCGAGGTGATTGACCTGACCGCGGCAGGAGAAACGGCCGCGCCCGCCGCCCCGCGCATTCCCGACCAGGTCGACGATCTGCTTGTCACCACCTTGCCCCTGCGCCATATGGAGATCGAGACTGGCACTGTGGCTGTTCTGCCCGTTTCTGTGCTCAACAATGGGTCGCGGCCCGCCGTGGTCCAGGCTCACCTGGAAGGCTGGATCGATGAGCGCTGGTTGCCGGTCCCCAACGTACAAGCCACGATCTCGCCCGGCCAACACTTAGCCTTAACCATTGAGATCGCGCCGCCCCGCGATCCCTCCAGCGAAGCTGGCGACTACGATGTGGCCGTGGTCGTGCGTGCGGACGCCTATCCCAACCGCTACAGCCGGCTGGGCGTACGGCTCACCATCCTGCCCTATGACCAGCTCGACCTCGACTTGTTGCCTGCGCCCGAGCGCACCGTTTCCTGGTGGCGGCGCACCGCCGTCCTACCGCTGCAGGTACGCAATCAGGGCAACCGGCCCGTGGCCTTGCGGGTACAGGCCAGCGACGCCCTCGAGGTCTGCCGCTTCGATCTGCCCAAAGCTGCCGCGGGCCATACCGCCTTGACTCTACAGCCGGGTCAAAGCCAGCTGGTACCTGTGCGGGTGACCGTCGAGCACTTCCCGCTGGCGGGCATAGGCAGCCGCGCGCTCCCTCTGTCGATCCTGGTGACAGGCGTCAAGAGTGGCGAGCCTGCCCGCCGGCTACGCACAGCCCTCCAGGCGCGCCCCCTCATTGGACCCTGGCAGATGGCATCGGCGACAGGACTCCTCTTTGCCGGCGCCCTGGGCATGGTGCTCGTAGCCGTGCTAACCGCGCTCTTCCTGCGCCTTAACAGCGCAACACCGGCGCCGCGGTCCGCGGTCGCGGCTGCCGCGCCGCCGGTGATCGTGGTCAATCTGGCCCAGCCGGCTGCCGCACCCGCGGTCAATGCCCAGGAAGAACGAAGGGCTACCAGAAACGGCGAGCTGGATCCATCGCTCCCATTGGTGTTGCCTGACCAGGTGACCTCGCCTGGCAGCGGGGGCCCGGTGCGTTCCTATCCCGCGCCGGCCGCGCCGGCCAATAACGGCAGCGCCTATAGCGCCAATGCATCGCGCAGCGACTCCATGACCTATGCCCAGATGTTCCAGGAGGTCGGCCAGCGCTATGATCTGAGCTGGCGCATGCTGGCAGCTCAGGCCTATGTGGAAAGCGGCTTTGACTCCCTTGCGCTGAGCAGCGCCGGCGCCATGGGCCTCATGCAGGTGCTACCCGAGACTTGGCGCGAGTGGGCGCCCGTGGTGGAAGCCAGCGATCCCTTCGACAGCTACAGCAATGTGCTGGTGGCCGCCGTCTATCTCGACTATCTGCGCACACAATATGCCCGCCGCGGCTACCCCGACACAGAGTGGATGTTGGTCGCCTACCACTGGGGGCCTGACCGGCTCAACGAATTCCTGGACGCCGGCAACCGCTGGGAGGATCTCCCCGCCGCGCGCCGCCAATACGCCGCCGACATCCTCCGGATTGCAAAGACGATCCCGTGAAGGAGAGTCTAGTACCATCGTGGTTTTTCTCTCTCCCACACCGGAAGGAATAGCTTCATGGAACGCCCTGATCTAACTGGTTTGCCGGCTGCAGTATTGGCCTATATTGAGGCGCTCGAGGCTAAAATCAGGCAGCTGCGTGAGCGGGAAATGGAGGACGAGGGCACGGAAGTGGCCTCTGCGCCCGCCGAGCCGCCTACTTCCATCAATCTCATTACGATCAGCGCCGGTGGGCTCGCCAAGCGCACCCCGCGTCACCTTTACACACGCCAGCGGCGCGGGGGTATGGGCGTTTTCGACCTGGATGCGCCCGAAGGCGACGCGCCGGCCTTTCTGGTCATGGCCGGCGCGGAGAGCGGCCTGATCGTGCTGACCAACCAGGGGCGCGTCTTCCGCGTGCCCGTGCGTGACGTCGCTGAGCGCGAGGTGCGCGCCAAAGGTGAGCCCCTACTGGGTCGCGCCTCTCTGCGGCCCGACGAGCGGGTGGCCACGATCGCGCCCGACACGCCTCTCACCGGCGGCAGCTTTCTGATCATGGTCACCGAGCGCGGTCAGGTCCGGCGCGTAGCCAAGCAGTATCTGGGCGCCAATCTGCAACCTGGCACCGTGCTGTACGATGTGCGTGAGGGCGGCGCGCCCGCAGCGGTCACCTGGAGCACAGGCAATGACGATCTCTTTATTGTGACACGGCAGGGTCAGGCCATCCGCTTTGCTGAACGGCTCGTTCCCGTCCGTGGCTGTCTAGGTCTGCGCGTCGAACCCAGCGACCAGGTTGTGGGTGTCGCCGCGACGCGGCCCGAGGGCGGCGTCTTCCTCCTGGGTGAGGATGGCAAGGGCACCATTCGTCTCATGCAGGGCTTTGGGGCCAACAAGGCGCCCGGCGCCGGCGGCAAGATTGCCATGAAAGCCGATGCGATTGTGGGCGCCCTGGCAGTAGACGATCGCCACGATATCTTTGTCATCTCACGGTTGGGTAAGCTGATTCGCTTCCAGGCGCCGGAAGTCCCGCCCAAGGAGGGCGTGGTCCAGGGCGTAAACTGTATGAACCTGCGCGCCGACGTCTGTGTCGCGCTGGCCGGCGCAGCCATCCCTGCCACATCCTGAGCACAAAAAGGCCCACCGCTGGTCCCACAACCGCGACAAGACACAAGGGAGACGGGACTCCCGGCTGGTTACCCTGTCCAGGATTGCGTTGGTGTTGGCTGCGCGTGCCTGCGGGTATTGGGCGATTCCCCTCTGTATCTCCTACACCCAATTGCTTTGATACTTTTTGTACATATTACACTATGCATATATTGGAACCTTTGTTATAGTAATAAAGTTTTGGATCATGGATTTCGGCCCAGTGCCGAAGTCCTCTACGGAATGGAACGGGATGTGTAAACTGTCACCACGGGGTGACACGGGCAAATATGACAGGTTGTTCATAAAGTGTTAACCACCGGCTACTATTGTGATACAGCGTGGTATCAGCCGCTACAAAGGTGTGCGACTCAAGCTGGCAGCCTGATCAGCCGGTAGCCCGAACGCACAGCGAAAGGAGTAGTATATGCCTGATACAGCAGCTGTGAACTATGAATCAATGGAAAAATACCGCCGCCACGCGGCCTGGGGGCACGTTGCCGACCTACTGGGCAAGATCAGCGGCGCTAACACAGATCTAGTTAGCTACGACGCCGTAGCCTCGCGCCTGAGAGCCAGGCAGCAGATTGAGATGGGTACCCGGATGGTGCCCCTGAACCAGATCGTCGGCAGCGTGGGACGTTATCGAGACTTCACCAGGAGCTTCATGCCCCGCTCCGCTGTGAACCCGGAACGGTGGGCGCGCATCGACGCGGTCATGCACTCGATGGTCGGTTTTCCCCCCATCGAGCTCTATAAGATCGGGGAGGTCTACTTCGTGCGCGACGGCAACCATCGCGTCAGCGTCGCCCGCGCCAATGGGCTCACGCACATCGAGGCCTACGTTACGGAGATCGAGACCAACGTACCGTTGACGTTGGAAGATTTCGAGCGGGACCAGTGGATCATCAAGATCGAACGGGCCGAGTTCCTCAAAGAGACCATGCTCGACGAGATCCGGCCAGATCATCATGTGGAGCTGACCGAGCCTGGCCGCTACCAGATCTTGCTGCGTCACATTCAGGTGCACCACTATTTCCGCAACCTCGACCTGGCGCGCGAAGGCAGCAAACAGCGCCTCTCCTGGGAGGAAGCGGTGGCCAGCTGGTACGACAATATCTACCTGCCCATCGTGGATGCCATCCGCAAATGCAGGCTGCTGGAAAGCTTCCCCAAGCGGACGGAAGCGGACCTCTACTTGTGGGTTGCCTATCATCGGGAGCAGCTGGCGAAGCGCTATGGCCTGGCGCCACTTTCACCTGAGGCCGCCGTGACAACCTTCGCGGAGACGCACGCCGAACGCCCGCTACAGCAGGCGGTGCGTTCACTCAAGCTAGGTTGGCATCGCGCGCTGGGCGATCTGGACAAACCGTTGGGTATGAGCGAAGAGGAGTTCGCCGAAGCGCGTGCCCGGCACAATGCCGGCGAGCGCACCATCGCCGAGGCCGAAGCCGACGATGCTGCGGAGTCCGCGACCGCGGCGGACGAAACGCCGGCTGAATATCTTGACGATCTTGATAGTGACGCGCTAGACGAAGGCAGAGATTGGCGCTTCGCTGCCTGAACGCCATGAGATACGCCATGGGCAGCGCAGTTTCTGTTGGTCACAACGGAGACTGCGCTCTTTTTTTGCGCTGGCGCCATGACGCGCCGGCGGTGAAGGTGCGTTTTCATAATTGATTCGCACCCATGTGTGCCAGATTCCTTTCCTATGCCTTTAACGTTATGGTAGGATACGGGACAAAAATCCTGCATTGCCCGCAGATGCAGCACCAAATCGATTTGAGGAACCACCACCCATGTTACGTGTAAAGATCGTCTGTACCATCGGGCCTGCCAGCCGGGAGCTCCCCATCCTGCGCCGCATCGCGGCTGCCGGCATGAATGTGGCACGCCTGAACCTGAGCCATGGCACCCACGAATACCATGCCGAAACGATTGAACGGGTGCGTATGGTGGCTGAACAGCTCCAGCGCCCAATTGCCATTCTGGCAGATCTGCAGGGCCCCAAACTGCGCACCGGCAAAATGCAGGAGGGAGGGGTGCCTCTGGAGCGCGATCAGGAGCTGGTCCTCACCACCGAGGAGATAACCGGCGGCCCGGACCGCGTCCCCATCCAATACAAGGAATTGCCCAGCACTGTCAAGCCAGGTGAGCGTATCTTGCTGGACGATGGCATGTTGGAGCTGGAAGTACTCGAGACCAACGCGCATGAGATTCGCACCCGCGTGATCCTGAGCGGGATTCTCCAGAGCAACAAGGGGATGAATCTGCCCGACGCCTCTCTCGATATCCCCGCGCTCACCGATAAGGACCGGGAGGACGTCAAGTTTGCGTTGGACCACCAGGTAGACTGGATTGCCCTGAGCTTTGTGCGCAAGGTCCACGAAGTGGTGGAGCTGAAGACGATCATCAACAACAATACCGCCTTTGGCCGCGCTACCCCAGTCATCGCCAAGATCGAAAAGCCCGAAGCTATCAAGAACATCGACGCCATTATCGAAGTGGCCGACGGTATCATGGTCGCCCGCGGCGACCTGGGCATTGAAACCAGCCCCGAAACTGTGCCGACTGTCCAAAAGATGATCATCAGCAAGTGCCTGGCCGCGGCCAAACCGGTCATCACTGCCACCCAGATGCTTGACTCCATGATGCGCAACCCACGCCCCACACGCGCCGAAGCCAGCGATGTGGCCAACGCTGTGTTGGACGGCACCGACGCCATTATGCTCTCCGGGGAGACGGCTTCTGGCCAATATCCGGTGGAGGCTGTGACCACCATGGCCAAGATTGCGGAAGAAGCAGAGCGACTGCGCAACAGCATGGGAAACCGCTTCAAACAGACCGAGCCGCGCGTCTATACAGCAGCCGGCGCCATCTGCCACGCGGCGGTCTATACTGCCAGCGAGACCCACGCCAAGGCCATCATTGCCCCCACCGTGAGCGGCGCCACAGCCAAGCTCATGGCAGCCTTTCGCCCGGACGTCCCCCTCATCGCGGTGACGCCCAGCCCCATGGTACAGCGCCAACTGACCCTCTATTGGGGCACCTACCCGCTGCTCACCAAACGGCTGAGCAACACCGATGAAGTGGTCACCGATGCCATCAACGTCGCCCAGGCGCGGGGCTTCATCGGCGAAGGCGATACAGTCGTGCTGACCGCCGGCGTGGTAGGCAATGTGCGGAGCGCCACCAACCTGATGATGGTGCGCCGCATCGATCGGGTACTCGTGCGCGGTACGGGGATCGGCCACCGGGAAGTCGCTGGCACCCTGGTCATTGTCAAACCGCCGTTGACTGACGCCGACGAGCTGGCAATCGGCCCGCAGCACATTATCTTTGCCGAGCGCATCGACCGCACCTGTATCAAGTTGCTCCGCCGGGCTGGCGGGGTCATTACTGTGCAGGGCGGCATGGATAGCCCGGGCGCCATCGCTGCCGTCGAGCTCGGCTTGCCCGCTGTGGTTGGCGTGGAAGGCAACCTCAACGAGCTTGTCGACGGCATCAACGTCATCCTCAATGCGAGTGCGGGCCAGGTGAGTGAGTGGAGGAAGTAGCGCTCGTGACCACGGGCGTTCCCGCTTGCATGGCCTCAAGCACCATCATGCCAAAGCCCTCGTAGAGGCTGGGAAAGACAAAGGCTGTGGCCAGCGCGTAGAGGGCAGCTTTGTCGCCTTCCTCTACCCATCCGCAAAAGTGCACATCTTCCTGGCAGCCGGCCGCCACGGCCAGGCGCCGCGGGTCGGGAAACAACGGCGTCTCCTTTACGGGCAGCTTGCCCGCGATGACCAGCTTGATGCCCGGGTCACCGCCGCGATCCCGGTAGCGTGCATAGGCGGCCAG
>JACFMY010000194.1:1242-11515 GCA_019455155.1 Caldilineaceae bacterium | reverse complement strand
AGACCGCATATCGCCCGGCAGCTGCTCTATCTGGCCGGCGACGCCCAGTGAATGGGCGATCTCCAGGGCGATTTCCAGGACGTGAGGGCGGTCCTGCAAGGTGGCTCGAACGCCCGGATGGAGCCGGCACAGCGCCAACGTAGCCAGGGCGGAGCCACAGGCGAAATCTAGCACCTTCAATCCGTCCCTGGCGGCGACGCCCACCGTCTGCCACATGGATCCGGCCCCTTTCAGGTTTTGTTCAGGCGCCGCCCGATGATAGGCATAAAACTGTCCAAACAGCGTTTCAAGATCGGCGTGCATGATATCCTTGACAACCGGCCGCTTCCCCGTACGGATCGCTGCCGCAAGCTGGCGATTCCCTTCCCAATCCATCAAGTACAGCAGAAATCCCCCCATATAGGTGGGTTTCCAGGCACGAGATACCAATCGGCTTCAGCAACGAGCCGATAGCAATCGGCTTCGCCAGTTAACAACCCGATGCTCACCAGCACGTTCAATAACCGGCGAACGCCATCCGCCTCCCAGCCTTCTCGCGCAGCGATTGCTTCGGCTGTACAATAGCCTTGCGCGATCTTCTCCCAAATGGACAATTCTAGCCCTGCCCGAATTGCCGCGAGTTTGACCGACGCAACGAAATGGTCGAACCAACCCCAAAAAGCCGGGACCTCGAGAGCGTTTGTTGCGCTCATTATCAACCTCCTGCATGTGAATCAAGGCTCGACTGCCCTGTCATGGCCTGCGCCAGGTGCTCTGCATGGCAGTCGCCGTGCGGCCCGGATCGCTGCAGCTCAACCCGCCCGCGTTCACGTCGAAGGTCTTGCTCGAGAAGTGCTCTTCACGTTTGGCGCCCATCCCCGCCGGCAACTGCACGGCGACAGGTTGCTCTGTGCCCGGCGGCGGATTGCGGATCGGCTCAAGGGCCACCCGCATGGCTTCCCCGCCGCGAAAGTGGCGCTGCGTGCCGTCATTGGCGAATTCCAGCGCCGCCATCTGCACTTCCATCCTAGCGTGACAGTCAGGTGTGACAAAAGCGTGACCAAAACGCTTGTGCGCGCAGAAGTTTGGCGCGATACTTGCGTTTCAAGCGACGGCCCCCATTCCCAGTCAGGCAGATGTCACAACTTGCTCTGTACTTACTTGGCCAGTTCCAGACCACCGTGGATGGGGATGTAGTGACGGCGTTTAGGACCGATAAGGTCCGGGCGCTGTTGGCCTATCTTGCGGTAGAGTCGGGACGTTCCCTTAGCCGGGACACACTCGGCGCGCTGCTCTGGCCCGAGGGAGCACCGGAGTCGGTGCGCACGAATTTGCGCCAGACCCTCTGCCGGCTGCGCGACGCCCTCCATGATCGAGATCGGCCGCGCCCTTTCTTATTGGCGACGATCGACACCGTGCAGCTGAACCCAACTTGCGACTACTGGGTTGATGTTCTCGAATTCGACCGGCTCTTCGCGGCCTGCGAACAACATCGTCATCGTAGCTTGGCTAGTTGCCGGACCTGCGCCGAGCGCCTAACCTTGGCGGTTGCGCTCTATCGCGGGGAGTTTCTTGCCGGCCTATGCGTCAAAGACAGTCCGGTGTATGCCGAATGGAGCCTAACCTACCAGCAGGCTCTGCATCGTAAAGTAATGGCGGCACTGCAGCAGTTGGCGATGTTCCACATGCAGCGGGGAGAAGTCGCAGCAGCCGAACGATACCTTCAGCGCCAGGTCGCGTTGGAGCCGTGGAATGAATCGGCGCACCGACAGCTAATGCAGCTCTATGCCGCGAACGGCAGACGCAACGCAGCTGTGGCGCAGTATCTGTGCTGTCACCGCGCTCTGGTCGAGCAGATCGGCATTACACCCGACAAAATAACGACTGATCTGGTCGCATCCATCCGCGCCGGCGAACCTATCGCATGGCCAGTAGCCAAGCTTGTGAACGCGCCGACACCGCCGACTACGCTGCTCGGCCGCGCCCACGATTTAGCGCTGGTTAGCGAGACACTCCAGAACCAGTATTGCCGGCTGCTAACGCTGGTGGGGCTTGGTGGCTGCGGCAAGACCCGTCTGGCCCTTGAGGTTGCAAACCAAGAAGCTGGTGCGTTCCGCGACGGCGCCTGTTTCTGCTCGTTTGTTCCTGCCAACCTGACCGAGTCGCCGGCGTCTGCGCTGGCCCAGGCGCTTGGGCTGGCCTATTCCAGCGCCGACGACGCGCAAATGCAGGTGCGTCGCTTCCTGTGCGACAGGGAAATGTTACTCGTCTTAGATAACCTGGAGCATCTGTCTGCGCCGAGTTGGGTTGCTCAATTGCTGCACGCCGCGCCGCGCGTCGTGATTCTGGCAACCTCGCAGTATAGGCTTGATCTCCAGGCCGAATGGCGCATCGAGGTCCGTGGCTTGAGCTACCCGGCATGGGATAACCCGTTTACCGCGGCAGAAGCACTGAGGTTTCCGGCCGTGCAGTTGTTCACCCAACGCGCAGTTCAGGCGCGCGCCGGCTTCACTTTGACAGACGATACCGCGCCCCACGTTGTGCGGATCTGCAGGCATGTTGAGGGGTTGCCGTTAGCTCTGGAACTAGCGGCTTCCTGGGTCGGCATCATGTCGTGTGCGGAAATCGCGGACGCCATTGACACCAGTCTGGATTTCTTGGCGACGGCATGGTGTGATTTACCGGTCCGGCAGCGCAGTCTCCGGGCGACGCTGGACTACGGCTGGGATCTGCTAAGCCGGGAAGAGCAAGATGCGTTCGCCTGTCTGTCGGTCTTTCAGGGCGAGTTCTGCCATGCGGCCGCGCGTGCGGTTGTAAGCAGCCCCTGTGCATTCCGCTGCCGGAATGACGAAGTGAGGGAGCGACCCGTGCCCGGTGCGGGTTGCCTGTTCAAGGCGTTCGCGGACAAGGCACTACTCCAAGAGGTTGCACCCCGACGCTATCGTCTGCATAGTCTAGTGCGCCAGTATGCCGAAGAAAAGCTGGCACGGAGTAGAGAGGACGCCTTGGCGGCGCGCTGGCGCTTCATCGACTACTTTGCCGGCTTGGCGAGCCGCGCTGCAGCAGCGTGGCTCGGCCCGCGGGAAGACTACTGGCGTAATTTGCTGCAACAGGAGCGCCAGAACATCGAAGCAGCCTTAGCTTTCGCGTTGGATGATTTTCCCGAAGCGGCGCAATGCCTGATGCCGGCCGTCGAGCGATACAGCGAAAATTCCTGATCCGATTCCACGGCCCGGTACCCCGTGGGACGATCCAGATCAACTGTAGCTATGTTACGCCGTTTACATTGTTCATAGCCCGATTATCGAGGATTGTCTAGACGAATGATTGCGGTAGGCATAACAAGAGTGTGGCGGGAGCGACCGATTACGACAGGGCGGGGACCGAAATATCCTTACATCCTAGCGCCAACGCAACCAATGCATCCAACCTTATCGTCCGACCATTCCGCCAAGCACTGTCAATCACGACGTCAACAAACTGGCGCTGCATGGTCTCCAGCGCCTGGGCATGGGCTGCTGCGAAGTGTCGAGTGGGAGGGCGCGTTACATGCAGTCCCTCCCAAAGTGCGTCAGCCCCGTCGCTCAGTTGGATCGCCTGGTGAGTATCCCCTCCGGCGGCGGCGGCAAAGGCCAAGATCTCCAGACATTCGGCCAGAACTTCTTGTTCACCCAGCAGATGGCACAGGCGTAGGCTCTCCTGCGCCTGTGAAATGCTGCACGCGATATCTCCTTTACGCAGCGCGATCCAGCCCAGGTTTGCCAGTGAGACAGCTACCCCTTCTGTGTGTCCGATCTCTAGGGCCAGCGCGTAGGCTTCGTCAAAGAATGCCGCGGCTGACCTCTCTTCCCCGACGCATAGCTGCGCCCAACCCAGGTTGGTCAATGCCCGGTATATGGCACAGGGATCGTTCGCAGATCGCGCCAGAGTAAGGCTATGGTGGTTGAGGTGGATGGCTTGTGACCAGTTCGCGCGGTCAATCTCAATCCAGCCCAGATCGAAAAGCACCCGTGCCATTCCTGAGTAATCTGACAGCGCCCGGAACAGATCCAAGCTCTCAGCCAGCCACCCCTGAGCCGTTTGTTGGTCGCCCTGCCGGTAGGCAAGCGTGGCTGCAACTTGCAGGGTTCGGGCGCGCAAGGGTTCGGGCACAGGAGATTGAGCCATGCGATCCAGGATCTGTTGCAACCACCTTCGTCCCTCGCTGTAATGGCCATGGCGCTGCCAGAATATCCCTAGCGCGCACGCCAACTGCGCCGCCAGTTTAATGTGGCCGGTATCAAGCAGCCAGGTCAATGCGGCACGTAGATTGCCCACTTCAGCTTCCAGGCGAGCCAACCAGAGGGCTTGGTCAGGCCCATGCAGGCGTGCCGCAGCTTGCTCTGCCCACACTGCAAAGTACTCAGCGTGACGCCGCTGCACCAGCTGCAGTTCACCGTTCGCTTGCATTCGCTCCAATGCAAAGTCACGGATCGTTTCCAGCATCGTGAAGCGAGTTTCGGACTGCGCAGCGTTGCACAAAAACCTCCTTGGGCAAGAACCGCAGCAGCCCATGACCGTGAATCGTTCCTCAGATTGCGAGCTATCGCGCAACAAAAGGCTCTGATCCAGGAGTGCATCTACGCCATCCGTTATCTCTGGAAGCGTCAGCGTAGCCGTATGGCCAGTTGGGAAGTCCTGCTCTGTGAAAGGCAATGCGCACACCACGTCAGCCGCGTGGAGGCTGAAGCCGCCGACGAAGACGGCCAGCCGGGCTAGAAGTGTGCGCTCGGCTGGTGATAGCAACCCATAACTCCACGCAATGGCACTCTCCAGGCCTTGCAGCCGCGGCGGCAGATCGGCGGCGCCCTGATTCAGCAGTAACGAGCGACGCTCCAGGCGCTGATGCAATTCCTGGACAGAAAAGAGTTTGATGCGGGCGGCAGCCAATTCGATCGCGAGTGGCAGACCGTCGAGCCGGCGGCACATAGTGGCCACCGTAGACGCAAGGGCCGGCGTCAGGCGCAGATCCGCCCGCGCGGCCTGGGCTCGCTCAAAGAATAGACGGACAGCCGGGGCGCCGGCGGCAACTGCTGGATCGTCGCTATCAGGGAGCCGGAGGGGTGATACAACGAATTCGTGCTCGCCGTAGAGATGCAGGCGAGCACGGCTGGTGACCAGCAACTGCAGACCTGGGCAGCCCGCCATCAGCGCCGACAGAAATGGGGTGGCAGGCAGCAGATGCTCAAGATTGTCGAGAATCAGAAGCATCTCCGTCTGCGCCAGGAAGTCGGCCACCGACTGTGCCAGGGTCCGGTCCCGGGCCTCCCGCACCCCCAATACCGTGGCCGCAGTCGACGGCACTAGCGCCGGGTCCTGCACTGCCGCCAGCGTCACCAGCCAGACGCCATCCCGATACTCCGTGAGCAAACGGCGGCCTACCTCGACAGCCAGACGGGTCTTGCCAACGCCCATGGGCCCCGTTAGTGTGAGGAGGCGCGCCTCCTTGCTGCGGAGGTAATCAGTAATGGCACTCAGCTCAGCTGCACGTCCAATCAAAGAAGTCATGGGAGAGAGCAGATTGCCATGCAGCTTCGGACCAGGTTCTCTGGGCAAAGGCAAGCGAGCCGTAGCCCGTTTGCCCACAGCCGCGGCCATGAACCCGGGGCGCTCTGCTTCAGACAACGCCAGACATTGGGCCAACCGTTCGGCCATTTGCCAAGAGGGGCGACGCTCGTCCGCCTCGATCTTGCGCAACGTGACCACAGCACAACCCATACGCTGCGCTAGCTCCTCTTGGGTTAAGTCGAGGGCCTTGCGCCGCCGCCGCACCCAATAGCCGAAAGAGTCCGTTGTGTTTACGGTCGCCGTCATCGCAGTGACTGCCTGGGCACTTACTCCGGCCCTGAGTTAATGTGCTGTATCGGTCGCGCGGCCAAAATGCTCCATTTGTATCGCTTTGCGATACCTCATACAGGAGATTCTATGCTTGGATCAACACAATGTCAATCGAGTCTCTACACATGGATTCTTAGCCAAGAGGATGGACACTGGGTCATCGTACATTTCATAAGTCAGCGGGGATTACCGGCTCCGTTGACCGCAAACGAAACATACAACACAGGAGAACTACCGTGTCAGTGAGCATTCTCCAGATCAACTTCACCTTCAGCGGCTCGCGGGCCGAGTACGAAGCGGCCAGCCTGCCCAATGCCGCGCCCATCGCCGCGATACCTGGCCTAGGCTGGAAAATCTGGCTGATCAATACGGCAACGTGCGAAGCTGGCGGCATCTATCGTTTCGACGATGAAAACACGGCTGAGGCGTTCGCAAAAGATGTAGAAGTCATGCTGCGCGGCAACCCGTCCTTTGGCAATATCAGTGTGAAGCAGTTCGGCGTCATCGAAACACTGACCGCAATTACGCGCGGGCCGATCTCGCAGCCGTCCCGCGCCAGGACATTTAACCAAATGGCGGCGGAGGCGTTAGCCGCTGTACCGAGTATCACCCCGGACGAGGCGCGGCGGCGCCTCGAGCAAGATCCCAACACATTGGTGATCGATGTGCGCGACGCAGCCGACATCGCCCAAACCGGCACGGTGCCCGGTGCCGTCAATCTCTCACTGGGTGCCTTGACTTACCTGGCCGATAACGAGGTACCAGAGGATTGGCGCGACCCACGGCTGGCGGATCGCTCACGTCCCATCATCACTACCTGCATCCTCGGTCCCATGGGCGCACTTGGCGGCAAGTTGCTCCACGATATGGGCTTCAGCAACGTGCAGATTCTGAAGGGCGGGGTGCAAGCGTGGATCGATGCCGGGCTGCCGGTAACAGATAATAGGGTGGGCTAACCGAAAGCGAGGGATTGAAATGTCTAAGCCACTCTATTTACTCGTTCTGGGCCGGGGCTTCACGGAAGCCTGGCATCAGCTGACCAAAGAGGAACAAGACGATCTGTGGTCGAAAGTTGAGGAAGTCGATAAGCGTGCAGGCGCCAAATGGCTCATCGTGTGTAATTCGCGCTGGGTCGATGAAGGGCTCTACGATTGGGCTGTGCTCGAATACCCGGATATGGACGCCTATCAACGGAAGGTCGAAGAACTTGAAAAGCTGAATTGGTGGCGATACTTTTCCGCTAAGACCATTCTGGGAACCAGGATGGGAGAGTAACGGCTGCCGCCGTCGGGGTCTGATCGGCTGCCTGATCGCAGCCCTGGTGTTGGATGTTGCACTTGCGCTGGCCACTTACTTCTTTTTCTGCCCGCCCTGGACGGGTTGTGTGGGCTGGCCCAACGTCTCGTCGTGGCAATGGGCGAATCTGATTTTTGGGTTATTATCAGCGGCCGCTCTGGTCGTACAGCTTATTTGGAGAAGAACAACAGCAGCTTCAGCAAGTGTGAAGTACTGAGCGGCAGGATGGGCAAGAAGACCATGACCGACGGTGCTGCAAGGTTGACACGCGATTCGGCCACCTCTACAGGCCATGCTCTCTCGGCTGCGGATTGGCTGGACACCCATTTCTTGGCGGGCCAGTGCGAGTACGAGACAATGCTGCGCGCCGCGGGCTTCCAGGCTGGCTGGTGCGTGCTTGACGCTGGCTGCGGCGGCGGCAGCTTCCTGCCGTTGCTTTCCGAACTCTTAGGTGAGAACGGCCGCATTAATGCCGTGGACTTGGCGCCGGAGAATGTTTCGCAGGTCGAACGGATCGTCGAATCGGGCCGGCTCCAATGTCCCGTTAGTGTACGCGAGGGTGACGTGACTGCGCTGTCTTTCGACGACGGGCAGTTCGATGGTGTCTGGAGTGCAAACGTCACCCAATACCTACCCGACGCCGAGTTGGATGCGATGTTAGCCGAAACACGGCGGGTGCTCAAGCCGGGCGGGTTATTGGCGGTCAAAGACACCGAAGACTGCGCGTTCCGCTTGCACCCCATTCCGTCGCTGCTGCTCTGGCGGCTCTTCGATGCGCTAGCAGGGCGCGGCGAAATGACGGTAATCGGCGGATTGCGGGCTCTTCACCTGTCGCATTTCGTGCGTGAGGCGGGCTTCGTTCACGTCCGCCACAAGGTCACCTATATTGAACGCCAGACCCCGCTGCGTCCCGTCGAGGAGGCGTTCATCGCTGGGTTGGTAGAATGGCTGGCTCAAGAAGCTGAGTCATTGGTCATGCCCGCCAGCGAGATGGTCTATATACGCGCCTGTTGCGATCCATCCCATCCGCTCTACATGCTTAGGCAGCCCGGCCTCTATTGGCGCGAGGCCAATGTGCTCCTGACCGGCTACAAAGCTGCCTGAAGCGTAGGAATGACGGAGGAAATGGTGACCGGCAGAGCATGCGATCCACCCAAGCCAGGTCTGATTTACGACCTCTATGCCGGCGTTTTCCGGCCACAGCTTATCAGTCTGGCGTTACGAGTGGATATCTTCACGCCCCTTGCGGAAGAACCGGCGGCCGCAGCGACCGTGGCGAGTGCCTGTGGATGTAGCCCGGCGGGTATCGGTCACTTGCTGGATGTGCTGGTCACTATGAATGTTCTCACCCAGCGGGATGATGGGTATGCGCTCGCTTCCAGCGCAGCGACGTTCCTGGTGCGTGGACGGCCAGCCTATGCCGGCGACCTGATCCTGGCCTGGACCGGCCCCGAGATTTGGGATAGCGTGGAGCGGGCCGTGCGCACAGGGCAGCCCGCGCCTTTCGAAGAATATCACGAGCAGGACGCCTGGCTGGAAAGCTACTCCGAATGGCGGCTCGCCAATAGCCTGTCCATGTGGCAAGCCGCCGTCATTCAACCTCAACCCGACCGGCCGCGCCGCCTGCTCGACATCGCCTGCGGTTGCGCTATCAAGAGCTTTGCCTTGGCCCAACGGGATCCGGCGCTGCATGTTACCTGCGTAGATACCGCGCGCGTGTTACCGGTAGCGCGTGCCCTGGCTGAGCGCATGGGCTTGCTGGTGCAAGCGACCTTCGTCGAGGCTGATCTACTTACCGCAAGCTTCGATGCCAATTTCTATGACGCTTGCCTGCTAGGCCAGATCACCGACTACCTTACACCGGCGCAGAACCAAGACCTTTTTCGCCATGTGCATGCCGCACTGCGTGCAGGCGGGACGCTTGTCCTCGACGTGCCCATGACCAGTGCACAGGCCGCCGAGTGGACACAGATCGTGTCGCTCCTTTTGTGGACCAACGGAGGCGGCGGGACGCACAGCTTCGACGATTATCTTAATTGGCTGGTCCAGGTGGGCTTTGGCCAGGTCAGGCAAGTAGGCGAGCGCTGGCTGGTGGCGGTCAAGCCTGGGTAAGGTTCTTCCTCGCAGCGGAGATTGCCATGCCGGACGTTATCACTTTGCCCAAAGGCGGCGGCGCCATCCAAGGGATCGGCGAAAAGTTCTCGCCCGACCTGTATACGGGCACGGGCAATTTTACCGTGCCCATCGCCGTGCCGCCCGGTCGCAACGGCTTCCAGCCCCAGCTCAGCCTCGTTTATAGCACAGGCAACGGCAATGGCCCTTTCGGCCTAGGATGGAACTTGAGCATCCCTGGCGTCAGCCGTAAGACCTCCAAGGGTGTGCCGAGATATCGTGACTACGATCCCAAAGGGCAGCCAGATGTCTTCATCCTGTCCGGCGCTGAAGATCTAGTGCCGGTGGAGACTCCAATGCCCGGTGTCACCCGCTACCGCCCGCGCACCGAAGGCCTCTTTGCTCGCATCCAACATCATCACAGCAAGGAAGACAACGATGACTATTGGGAGGTTTGCAGCACAAATGGCCTCCTTAGCCGATATGGCACGAAAGGCAAGGCCGGCGAGGATCCGGCCACGCTCGCGGACCTCACTCCTATCAAGGATCGTCATGTCTTTGCCTGGAAGCTTACGCAAACTAGCGATCCGTTCGGCAATCTGATTCGATACGACTATGGCGAACGTGACCGGGGCAACGAAAACGGTCGCCTTTGGGACCAGCCCCTGCTGAGCCGGATTCGCTACGTAGACTATGATAATCCCCCCAAGTTCCTAATATCTGTCAGTTTTTCCTACGAGGAGCGCGCCGATGCCTTTTCGGATTACCGGGCTGGCTTTGAGATTCGTCTGTCGAAACGCTGCCACACGATCACCGTTAAGACACATGCCGATCAGGATCGAACCGTACGCCAATATCGCTTCGAGTACGAGTACGACACATGGAACGGCATCTCATTGTTGAAGCGCTTGCACGTCATAGGCTACGACGATGATGGCAACAGCTTCGACGTACAGGACGACGACACGAGTCGCTACCAACGCCAGCTGCCGCCGCTCGAGTTCGGCTA
>JACFMY010000194.1:0-1232 GCA_019455155.1 Caldilineaceae bacterium | reverse complement strand
TAAGTTCCGGGCCATCACCGGCGCTGGCCTGCCTACGCACTCCTTAGGGAGTCCGGATCTGGAGCTGGTCGACCTCCACGGCAATGGTCTGCCTGACATTCTTGAAACAAATGGTGTGGTCCGTTATTGGCGTAATCTTGGCGGCGGCCGCTTCGATCTGCCCCGCCCGATGCACGAGGCGCCCCCTCATGCCTTGGGTGATCCTGGTGTGCAGTTGATCGACGCCAACGGCGACGGCCGTATGGATTTGATGGTGACCAATGGCACCCTGGCCGGCTATTACCCGCTTACCTACCAGGCCGCATGGAGTCGCCGCTCTTTCCAGACATACAAAAGCCCGCCAAGTTTTGACCTTAGGGATCCCGAGGTACGGCTCATAGATCTTAATGGTGACGGCGTGACCGATGCCATCCGTTCGGGCACGAGCATGGAGTGTCTGTACAACGATCCGCACACCGGTTGGTCCAACATCGTTCCGGTGTATCGCAAGTCGCTGGATGATTCCCCTAACGTCAGCTTCTCCGATCCGTGTGTCAAGTTGGGTGACATGACCGGTGACAACATGCAGGACATCGTGATCGTCTACGATGGCAACGTTGAGTACTGGCCAAACTTCGGCTACGGTCAATGGGGCAAGCGCATCCATATGCGGAATAGCCCCAGGTTCAAGGATTTTGGCTATGCTGCCGGTTACGACTCCAAGCGCATCCTGTTAGGCGATGTGGACGGCGATGGGCTTTCCGATATCGTCTACGTTGGCGACCAGCACGTGACAATCTGGATCAACCAGAGTGGAAATCGCTGGAGTGACCCTGTTGTGATCCACGGTACGCCCCCGGTGATGGATGTGGACGCAGTGCGGCTAGTGGACTTGCTTGGCACGGGCGTCAGCGGCGTATTGTGGAGCGCAGGCGCCAATTACAGTGGCCGGCCCTCTATGTATTTCTTGGACCTCACTGGTGGCATCAAGCCATATGTCATGATTGAGATGGACAACAATATGGGCGCGACCACCAGAGTGAAGTACGCGCCGTCTACCCGGTTCTATCTCGACGATGCGAAGAAGCCTACCACGCGTTGGCTGACGCCGTTGCCCTTTCCCGTGCAAGTGGTGGAGGGCGTTGAAGTGATCGATGCCATCTCGCGCTGCAAACTGACCGCTCGCTACCGCTATCATCACGGTTACTGGGACGGTGCCGAGCGCGAGTTCCGTGGCTTTGGCATGGTGGAGC
>JACFMY010000193.1:6566-11539 GCA_019455155.1 Caldilineaceae bacterium | reverse complement strand
ACCAGTGGAACCGTATGCGTGATGAGCGCCACACCCTGCCCGCTGAAATGGGGATGCTGAACGCCACCGCGCTGCAACAGATGCTTCGGCGCGTGGACAAGGCGTACAGGGCGTTCTACCAAGGGCAACGCGGCGCGCCCCGCTTCAAGAGCATCGCGTACCGGCATGGCGACGGCTGCCAGTTGGCGGGCAACCACCTCTACCTTCAGCATGTGGGCAACCTACGCGTCAAGTTGCACCGGCCGATTCCGGATGACGCCACGATCAAGCAAGTTGTCATCAAGCGCGGCGTGGGTAAGTGGTACGTCTGCCTCGAACTGGCATTGCCTGATCCCGAACCGGTCGTCCACCGTGGCCCCGCCGTTGGTGTTGACGTTGGTTTGCACAGTCTGTTGGCGTTGTCCGATGGTACGCTGATTGATAACCCGCGTTGGTTGCGTGGCAGCTTGGCTAAACTGCGAACTGCCCAACGGCGCCTGTCCCGACGTAAGAAGTATGGTTCTGGTTGGCGCAAAGCGGCGCGTCAGGTTGCCAAGTTGCAAGCGCATGTCGCCAACCAACGCCGTGACTTTTGGCACAAGACCACAACCGACCTCGCCAGGAAGTACAGTCTGATTGCAGTTGAGGATTTGAAGCTCTCGTTTATGACGCGTAACGGCAATTTGTCCCTGTCTGCGCACGATGCTTCGCTCGGGATGTTCCGCCGAATGCTTGACTACAAAGTTGAAAACACTGGTAGCCAGGTTGTAGGCGTGAGCCCGCGCAACACAAGCCAGGCGTGTAGCGGATGCGGGGTAATTGTCGCCAAAAGTCTGAACGTTCGTGTGCATCGTTGTCCTGATTGTGGTGTTGAACTGGATCGTGATGTCAACGCCGCCCGGAACATTCTTGCGCTCGGATTGAGCGTTAGGGCGTCAACGTATCCCGTCGGGGACTGCGTAGCCCTAGAAGCTCCCCCGCTTTAGCGGGGAGAGTAGGTCACCAACTTGTACAGATCATCAGAATTGACGCTCCTCTGGCCCCCGCTCGTTTCGTTTTGGAGATCTCTATGTCTCATCAGCTGTGGCTGGCCAGTATCTCGCAGGGCGGAGCGGCGCTTCCATGACGCTTGTCGCTTTGGCGTTGGTGCTCACGGCGGCGGTTCTCCATGCTACCTGGAATCTGTTGGCCAAACGTGCACGCGGGGGCGTGCTCTTCGTCTGGCTCTTCTCCCTGCTCTCGGTGGTCGTCTTTGCCCCCTTTGCCGCGTATCTGATTTGGACAGGGTCTGGATTCGACGCGACGGGGCTCATCTACGTCGCGGGGAGCGCCATAATCCATCTTGCCTATTTTCTGACGCTACAATACGGGTACCGGGCGGGAGATCTCTCAGTGGTCTATCCACTGGCGCGGGGCTCGGGCCCCTTGCTCTCTACCGCTGGCGCCATAGCGTGGTTTGGCGAGCGCCCATCGTGGCTGGCATTAGGCGGCGCGCTGCTCGTCGTCATCGGTGTCTTCCTCATCGCTGGGGGAGGGGCCATCATGAGCAGACGATTCCTGAGTCGTGGCGTGGCCTTTGGGTTGAGCACGGGCGTTCTCATCGCAGCCTACACCTTGTGGGACAAACAGGCGGTCAGCGCGGCCATGGTGCCGCCCTTACTGCTCGATTTTGGTTCATCGGTGGGACGTGTCGTGCTGCTCACCCCGGTCCTGTGGCCGCAGCGTGTGGGGTTGCGCCACGAATGGCGCACTCACGGGCGCGAGGCGCTCGGCGTGGCGATCCTTAGTTCGCTGGCCTATATTCTGGTCCTGACGGCATTTGTGACGACGCCGGTCAGCTATGTGGCGCCGGCACGCGAGATCAGTATATTGATCGGCGCGTTGATGGGAGCAAAGCTGCTGCGAGAAGGGAGTGTAGGTCGCCGGCTGGTTGCGGCAACCATGATGGCTTGTGGTGTGATGGCACTTGCGTTGGGTTAGCGCGCCTCGCCTGGTCTCCATGCACTGGGTCGCGTCAGGGACAACGTTATCCGCCGCTTAGGCGCTGCAAGGCCAGCGCCAGCAGAATCAGCGTATTGGCCAGCCCAATTGCGGCCGCAATCTGCCACAGGCGCTGCACCTGGCGGTTACGCTGCTGCCCGGCCTCCAGCGCGTCCAATTCCAGCTGTAGCCGCGCGGCTTCTGTTTCGCTCGCATGTAGGGCGCTGGCATATTGCTGTGACGAGGTGCGCGCCCGGTTCGTCTCCCGCTGGATCTGGCTCTGGAGCGAAATATGGTCGCTGCGTACCGTAGCCAGTTGGCCGTCGCGCGTGGCGAGATCATCGCGCAGTCGCTGGACCTGTTGTTCCAGCAGAGCCAGGCGTGACTGGCTTGACTGTTCCCACTCTTGCTTGGCGCTTTTCAACCGTTCGATGGTGCGCTCCTTGCGTTCAACCTCCTGGGCGAGCCGCCGTGCCCGCGCTTGCAGGCGTTCCACCTGTTGTTGAAGCGAGCGCTCGACTTCGAACCGTTCCCGGGTCAACTGTTCCAACTGGCTGGTGAGCGTCTGCTGTGTCGTCTGCAAACTCTGGCGCTCCTGCTCCCACATGCGCTGCTGCCGGCGCAGCTGCTGCTCGAGCGTGTCATGCGCCCGGCGCAGGGCGTCGATCTGTTCATGGCTAGCGGCAAGCTCCTGCTCAAGACGGCGTGCACGCTGCACGGCCTGGGCCATTTCCTGCAAGGTCTGGGCATAGAGCGCGGAGGAGCGGCTACCCTTTGCCAGATCGCCTGCCGGCAGCGCGCTGCGTCGTGTCGCGTCGAACTGGGCGCGCGTTGCTGTGTCAGCCAGAATCCGGTAGGCTTCGTTGACCCGCTTGATCTGCTGTTCGGCAAGCGCGTGATGTTCCGAATTACGGCTGAAGCGATCGGGGTGGAATGCTAGTACCAGGAAGCGGTAGCGGTTACGGATCTCGTCGGCCGTAGCCGTCGGCAATACGCCCAACACTTCATAGTAATCAGTCTGGAATGTGGCCATGGGAACCAGACCTTTGCGGGATCCCGCGTCAAACGTTCTTGACCATGCGTTTGGGGCTCAGCTGCAGTATACGATGCGCTCCGGGGGATTCTTGTAATCGCATTGTGCTACGATACGGCCGAATTGATCGCGCAGCACTGCGGTGTCTTCTATATCGTTCCATACCTCCACCATCAGCCCCCAATATAGATCCGTAGCCGTATTGGTGCCAGGCTGGACCCATACTTTAACAGTCGCGCCCGGCTGGAGCTCGAACGCTGGGAACGAGAATTTTTGCTCAGGGTGACTACTATTGCGCAAAGTCCAGCCGGTCATGGTAACCGGTGTGCTACCCCGATTCTTCATGATGGCATATTCGTATGTCCAGTCTGCGGCAGGCTTTGCGTCGATGTAGAGGCTCTCGAACTGAACATTCGCCAGCGGTGGCAGTGGAGTAGGTGTCGGCGTAGGTGGGATGGAGCCGCCAGGCGGAACGGTCGGTGTTGGCGTGGGAGTCGATGTTCGCGTCGGTGTTGAGGTAGGCGTCCGTGTGGACGTGGGTGTTTTCGACTGTTGGGGAGCAGGCGTGCGCGTCGGTGTGCGCGTTGCAGTAATTTCGAAGACGCCGGTTGCCGTCGGTGAAGCCTGGACGCCGGAGCCGCCACTTATCACGGGCAGATAGATGCAGTCGCTGCCCGTACAGGGAGCCTGCGCAACCGGCGCCCCTACGCCACGCTCCACCCCATCCATGCCTACCCAGAGCGCCGAGGTCGGTTGGCCGTATGCCATGCCCAGGGTCAGCGCCACACACAGTGTGAATATCACAGCCAACGCAACCGGCACGAAACGCCGGCCCAGTATTCCGTTCCAGAAACGAGCCATCAATTTCCGCACTTGAGTGCTCCTTGTTGGAAAGTGTCCGTTCAGCATACCATAGATCGCTCTGATCGCCCGGTATGCTGTAACGAAGATCCCAGAGGGTACGGTTCCCGTGGCGAAGCCGGCGCCTGCCATATCTGTAGGTGCGCGCAGCGAATCAGCTGAACTGGGAGGGTCTGTGGTATAATGACCAACTTCATGGTGTGTTGCGCCATGCCTTCTCAAGGGTATCATGTGGCCACGTTAGCCATGTCGCGCCGGTCTGGGACAACGCTTGTATGGCGCCAGGGCGACGGGTCGTTCTTGAGATCATCTCCTGACAGGAGTCATGTAGTGGTCGGAGGATGAAGCGATAGGCAGAAGAAATGGATCGGTGGGTTCCGTGATCTGCCTGCTGGCCACAGGTGCGTGGTCTTTCAACCGTTTACATGGGAAGTCCTGCAACCGGAAGCGGGATAGGTATGGGGTTTGGAGAAATCCTAAAGCAAATCTGGCTCGCCATTCAGACGGGTACCTTACCCGACCTCGGCTACTGGAGCTATCTAATTCTCGTGCTGCTGGTGTTTGTGGAAGGACCAGCGGCAACTCTAGTGGCAGCGACCATGGCGGCGACCGGAATTCTGCGACCGGAACTGGTGTTTCTGTTCTCCATGCTGGGCAATTTCCTGGCCGATGTCTTCTGGTACGTGCTTGGCTACATGGGTGGAGATCGCCGCGTCCTGCTTCGAATCCGCTGGGTGCGGCGCCGCTGGTCGATGGTGAAGCGGATTCAGGCCAGTCTCCATGGGCGCGCTGCCCGCATGTTCTTGCTTACCAAGCTCTCCATGGGACTGTTGACCATCCCGATCCTCGTCGCGTCGGGGCTCGCACGCGTGCCCTGGTATCGTCTACTGGCCGTCAGCCTCGTGATTGAACCGATCTGGAATGCGCTCCTGCTTTTTGCCGGTCTGCGCGTGGGTGAGTACGTCGCACAGTTTGAACGAGGGCTGCAGGTTTCTGCAGTAGTCGGCACGGTCGTTGTGCTGCTCGTCCTGTTGTTCCTCTATCGACGCATGTTTGACCGGATCCTCCATGCCATGGGCCTGGATGTGGACAGTGGCCAGCCCCCAAAAACCAAAAGCCG
>JACFMY010000193.1:0-6556 GCA_019455155.1 Caldilineaceae bacterium | reverse complement strand
GCTTCGATCGATCGCCAATATCAACTTGCCAGCCGCAGCCTAAACCAAAAGTGTGGGCAGCAGCCAATCCTTGCAAGAAGGCTGGCTGCTGCCCCTCAGGCCCGGGGTCCGGTTCTTCTGTCCTACGGCGTATTCGCCGGCGTAACCAGGGCAGGATCGTTGCGTACGAAGCAGTTACCCACCGTGTCGTCGGGACACATGATCCGCCACCAGCCGCCGTCAGGAGTCACGCCGGTCACAGCCGCCATCATACCGCCGAAGATCTGGCCGACGACAGGCGCGTGGCCTGCTGGCCCACCATAGATGGGGACATCTGTTTGGGCATAGAGGTACTGGACATCGGTGCCGACTACCGGCACTTCGGTGACGATGGGTGGCGGGACATTGTTCGTCGCCAGCGTAAAGACCTCACGCAAGTTGCCCGCACGCACCTCATATATGCCAGCCGGCAATCCTGCCACTTCCAGCGGCACCCACTGCTCAAAAGGGACCAATACTTGGGCGCAGACCTGGCCCGCGCGCTGGGTAATCAGGCTGACGCGGAAGGTTGACCCTTCGCGCTCGCTTCTGGCCGAGTTGATGCCGGTGCATGCGTCGGGCAGGTACCCGCGTACGATGGCGTCCACCTGTACTGGGAAAGACTCCAGTATCCGGACCTGCAGACTTTCGATGACCGCGGCGTTGGTGTTCTCGACAGGTGGCCGGTTGTCCACGGCCAGCGTGAATGTCTCGCGCAGGTTGTTGACGCGCACGTCGTAAATGCCGGCAGGCAGCCCAACCACGTCTAGCGACACAACCTCCTCGAACGGCGTCAGCACCTGAGCACAGAACTCGCCCGTGCGGGTCGTTGTCATACGTATGCGGAAGGTCGAGCCTTCGCGTACGCTGTACGCAGCGTTGATGACCGTGCAGGCGTCGGGCAGCTGGCCGCGCACGACGGCACGCACCTGCACTGGGAAGGACTCGAGGATCTGCACCTGCAGGCTCTCCACGACCGCGGCGCCGGTGTCCTGCGCAGGCGGCGGTGTGCTGGGCGGGGCCGTGGGTTGGGTCAAGCTTGGGTCGGCACTGACAAAACAATTGCCTATCGAGCCATCGGGGCAGACCACACGCCACCAGCCGCCGTCACGGGTCACGCCGGTCACGGCCGCGATCTGGCCGGCAAAGACGCGGCCGATCACCGCATAGCCCAGGGCTGGCCCGCTGCGGATGTTGACATTTGTCTTGGCCAGCACATATTGCACAGCTGTGGGTACCACGTCGATGGGTGGCAGCGGCGTAGGTGTCGGCGGCCTCGGTGTGGGGATCACAGCTGTTGAAGTCGGGGTGGCTGGCACTCCAGTTGCGCCGGCCGGTACGCAGCCCGACTGGCCCGGCACAGTCTCTTCGCGCGCCACTTCCACTAGCTGATCTCCAACTACCCGGTAGGTGTACCGGTTTGGGCATGTGCCGGCGATCTGCTCAATACGAATCGTGCCGTTCCTGGCGTCCACTTCGAAGGTGTTGGGTCTAAGCTCGCTGATCGCTCTGGTCAGGGCATTGGTATAGAAGAGCCCGGAGTTTGGGTCAAACAGCCACCAGAAGTAACGCGCCCACTTGGCGCCCCCTACCTCGTAGTAGCCGATATCCTGATAGCCGTCGAAGTTGACATCGGCCACCTGCAGATCGCGCTGCGCCCACTGCTCAGCCTGGGTGGGATCCTCCATCTCCACGCCGATGGTCTGCGTCGTCGCGCCAGTCGCGCCGCTGCTTACCTGAATGTTGCCTACCAGGTAGCGCCCGCCACCTGTCTGAGGCGCCGCCGGATTGGCCGAGATGATAAGCGTGTAGAGCGGCAGGCCGGGAGCGATCTCCACTACCTGGCTACGGCCACTCACAGGCTGTGAGCCGGGGTCCTGAACCGGTCTCAGCACGACCTGGCAGCCAGCCAGCACCACAAGTGCGGCCAGGGCAGCTGCAAGGAGGCCGGCACTAGTCCTGGAATTGGTAATTGATAAACGAAACATATGCTCCTCAATCTTGCTGGGCGGCAAAGCGCCGCGCTGTTGCATACCATCCTTGACGCATTTGCCGGCCAAAATGTTGCACTGAAGTGGTACGCGTGAAGAGATCGCCTCGACCCGCCGGCTGTACTGGACAAGCGCCAATCCGGCCGGGTCGTGAAGTGCGTTGATAGTAGTGATCCCCACCCATGTATGCGCTCGTTCACGCATGAATTGCCAGGAGAAAGCAAAGGAGAACTCACATGAAGCGAATTGCGGCTGTTATGCTGTTGGTTGTCGCCGCGCTGGTGCTCACGTTTGGTGCGGTAGTGGCCGCCAACAGCAAGACCGTCTATCGCACCGAGTTGAGTGGCGCCGCTACAGACAGCAGTGGTCACGGCAACGCCGTCTTTATGTTCGCGGATGACGGCAGTTCCATGAAGTACAAGCTGGTGGTAAACGGGCTGAACAATACCACCCAGGCCCACATTCACGTGGCCGCGGTGCCGGGCGGCAACGGCCCGATCGTCCTGTGGCTCTATCCTGATGGGCCGCCGCTGAGCCTCATCGAGGGCATATTCAACGGTCTGCTGGGAGGTCGTACCGTGACTTCAGCCGACCTGACCGGCGCCGCAGGTATTGCCACACTAGAAGACCTGCGTGCTGCTATCGAGGATGGCCGCGCCTATGTTAACGTGCACACCACGCTCTTCCCGGGTGGTGAAATCCGGGGCAATTTCTAGGCCCTGCGCACAGCGCCCGGCTGTTAAGAGGACACCCACCCATCCCAGCGAAACCCGGCCCACTTGGGCCGGGTTTCGTCATTTCTCCCACATGCTGAGCTGTCCATGGGCGCATCCTGGGGATGTACTATCATGCTGGCGAGCTGGAGGTGAGACACCCCAAAAGTACGCCGTTCAGCGCGCGAAACGGGGCGGAAATCAGGAGTTTTGTAAAGCCGCCGGGATCAGATATGCTGGGAGCTCAGTGTTCTATTCCATCCCCTACCAATAGGAGAAGACGATGCATACCCAGTACCTCGACATTTACGGTGTGCGGGTCGCCATTCACCAGAGCGATGGTGACGGCCCAGCTGTGCTACTTGTCCATGGCAATTCTGCATCAGGGCGGGCGTTCAAGCACCAGCTTGAGGGACTGCTCGGGGCGGCTCTCCGGCTCTATGCGCTAGACCTGCCTGGTCATGGTCTCTCTGGCGATGCGCCCGATCCGGCGACCGTCTACACGCTGCCCGGGTATGCAACGATCTTGGTCGCAGTGGCCGCGCAATTGGGCCTGCAGAATGCAGTCTTCGCGGGTTGGAGTCTCGGCGGCCACATCATACTGGAGGCGAGCAGCCAATTACCCGACGCCGCGGGCTTCTGTATCTTTGGCACGCCGCCTCTAGCTTATCCACCGAATATGGAGGCTGCCTTCTTGCCTGATCCGGCAATGGCGATTCTGTTCAAGGAGTCTTTGACGGAAGAGGAGGTGGCCATACGCGTGGCCGGCCAGTTCATGGAGGGCACGCCGCTACCAGAGCTCTTCCTAGAGGATGTGCGCCGCAGCGATGGTCGCTTCCGGACCACTCTGCTCGCCAGCATCGGCACTGTCGGCTTTGCCGATGAGGTGGAGATCGTCAAACGGTTGACCAAACCGCTGGCTGTGATTCACGGCGTCCACGATCGAGTCGTCAACGGCGACTATATAGCTCGGTTGGAGATGCCAACGCTCTGGCGCGGGGCAATCCAGATGATTCCGGAGGCAAGCCATACCCCGCATTGGGAAACACCGGCCGCGTTCGACGCGCTGCTGGGCGATTTTGTACGGGAGTGCTGACAATAGGGTACCTGGCGCGGCAAACCGCAGATTGGAAGGATGAGATGGCTTGCCAGGGTAGCTGGGAGACGAGTACCCGATTGCGCTGCGTGCCGTTCATCCAAGCAATCTGCGGTTTGTCATGGCCACATCACGCTTGCGCACCCGCGTAGGCAACGACAACTGCGCCAAGCTGTGTCTCCAGTCCCCGCAGGCGCTCGATCTGATCGTCGCTCAGCGAGGCGATCGTAAGATCCTGTGGCCAGGATACGCTGCCGGCTCTATCTCGCGGCTGGTAGACCAGGAGATAACCGGCGCCCAACATCTTTTCTGTTTCGCTAAGCAGTTGAAGTTTCTCCACGCTTAGATTCGCCCATTTCCATCCGCGCGCGTTCATCGGTGTTCCTCCTTCCCGAACAGAGCCCGCTCGACTCCATTGCCCCTTTCCATGCCGTGAATTTGCTGCCTGCCGGGGGTACCCGGTCAAGCTCCTATTTAGCCACAGATAGTATGGCTATTCGGACGCGACACCGGCCACAGCGGGCAGCGCGGTGTGGTCCAGCGAACGCAGAAATGCAGCGACCTGTTCTGCGGCGGTCTCGCCCGAGGCAATACAGTCAGGGATGCCGATGCCACGGTAGGCATTGCCGGCCAAGTGCAGTCCAGGGCGCACGGCCAATCGTGCTTCGATGCGTGCGAGCCGTTCCAGATGGCCAACCGTGTATTGGGGCATAGCTTGCGGCCACCGGTAGATGCGGTAAAAGAGCGGCTGCGCCGTGATTGCCAAGACCGCGTGCAGTTCCTGGCGCACAAGTTCTAGCAGCGCAGCATCGCTCTGCTCCAGCACATCATCCTGGCCGGCACGGCCGATGAAGGCGCGGATCAATGCAAAACCTTCCGGCGCCCGGTGGGGAAACTTGGTCGACGTCCACGTACAGGCCAAAATAGAACGTCCTTCCGCGCGCGGTATGACGTACCCGTAGCCGTCCAGTGGCCGCGGGACCTGGCTCAGGGGGTAGGCCACAGAAATCGTCACAGTCGACGCATAGGGAATGGCGCGCAGTGGCGCAGCCATTTCCGGCTCGAATGCCTCGACCAGCTCCGCGGTGGCGTAGGCTGGCGTCGCCAGGATGAGTGCGTCTGCTTGTAGCTGGTCGCCAGAGGCCAAGATCACGTCATATCCGGCTCCAGCCGGTCGTATTTGGGCGACTGCCGTACCCAGGCGCATTTCGACGCGAGGCATAGCCTTCGTCAATGCTTCTACGATCTCCGCAAGTCCACCTGCCGGCGTGACGAACGCTGAGCGACTGCCGCCTGACTGGGGCGCAGGACGGTTCCCATTGGTGGGTACATGGGGCCTGGCAGCCTTGCGCTTGTTGGCCAACATGCTTTTCACCAGGCTGCCGTGTTCCAGTTCGGCCTGGCGAAGCTGGGGAAAGGTGGCGGCCAGACTCAGCTCTTCACCGTCGCCAGCATAGATACCGCTCATGAGCGGCTCGATCAGATGTGCATAGAGCTCACGGCCGAGCCGGCGTTGCACAAAAGATGCCAGCGATTCGTCGCCGTCGTCGGTGCGCGGGGGAATCAGGTATTCTGCGGCCATGCGCAGCTTGCCCCACGGGGAGATCAAGCGTGTGCGGGCCATGGGACCAAAGCGCGAGGGAATCAACCCAGTAAGCCCTTCGGGCAATTCGTATAGTTTGCCGCCGCGCATCACGTAGGTACGCCGCAGGTCTGGATTGGTCCCATGCAGGCGATCGCCAAGACCCAATTCGCGACAGAGGCCAACCCCTCGGGGCTTATATGCCAGAAAGGTGTCGGGCCCGCCTTCGACAACGAAGCCGTCCACGCGATCGGTGAGGATCTTGCCACCCAAACGTGACTCACTCTCCACCAGCGTAAGTGCTGCCTGGGGCAGCAGCTGTTGGAGACGATAGGCGGCCGCCAATCCGGCGATGCCGCCGCCAACGATCACGATCTTATGCTGTCGAGTTTCCATGAATCGCTCCGTTGCTGCCTCAGCGGCTCTAGGCGGCAGCGGCAAATGCAGCCGGCTGGTAGATGCAGGCCGGATCGGTTTCGAGGTAATCGCCGGTGAGCGCATAGGCACGGCCGCGCTGACCGCCACAGATCACCTTGTACTCACAGACACCGCAGCGCCCCTTGAGCTTATCCGGATCGCGCAGGTCGCGGAAGAGCTGATGGTTGCGGTAGACATCCACAATGTCGGCCTCGCGGACAGTGGCCGCGGCAAGGGGCAGAAAACCGGACGGCATAATCTCGCCCAAATGGGAGATGAACAGGAACCCCCGGCCGTCGTTCACACCCTTGACGGGCCGGTGCAACCCGTCAGCATATTGGAAGCCCGCGCCTTGAAAGGTAATGCCGCTGTTGCCGTCGCTGGCGGCTCGTTTTCGCTCGATCGCGACACGACGGTACATGGGTGCGGCCGTGGATTTGATATCGAAGCTGCCCTGCTGCGACAGGTCGTAGAGCCAATGAAAGACACGCTCGTGTTCCTCGGCACTGATCATATCGGCGATCTGGCCGCGGCCGGTGGGGACAAGGAAAAAGACGCTCCATTGGACCGCGCCAACCTCCTCGACGAATTTCACCATTTCGGGCAGCAGCGCCACGTTATGGCGCGTGACCGTTGTATTGACTTGGGCGCTCAGCCCGACAGCCTGGGCATTGCGCAGAATGCGCATGGTGCGTTCCCAGGAGCCAGGCACCTGGCGGAACGCATCGTGAACCTCCGG
>JACFMY010000192.1 GCA_019455155.1 Caldilineaceae bacterium | reverse complement strand
ACTGATCTGTAACCAGGCTCCTTCCGGACTTCTCTCAAACATATCTCCTCTGCTCAGCGATTTCGCGCTGAATGCAATGGCGCTGCGGCGCGACGCCTGTGGGGTGCTCGCTCCACCTGTTTGTCCGTCAGCACGCGCCAGCTCACAGGCTCCTCAGCAGTCTGCTGCCACACGCGCTTAACGTGCTCTTGACCCACTCTCAAAATCAGTCACCGCTTGAATAGAGCAGTCAAATGCAGTAAGCTCAAAGCAACACTGCCTTTTAATTCCCCTATTGTTCCAGTGACCTCAAATGGGGTCTTGCGCTGAAGCCCGTCGCGGATGTGCAGCTGCAGCCGGTATTCGCGGCGGTCTCCGATCTCCGTGTAGTCCGGGCCGGCTGAACGGTTGTGGCGGCTGTGGCAAAGCCTGCCTGCGCAGGCGCCAGACGAGTAAACGGGCGTTCAACGGCAATCACCTACCATCAGTGAGCAGGGGTACACGCGGAACCTGAACGCCATGCACGGCGCCAATGATCCCTGCCGGCTGCGTCCCCTCGTGTTCAGAGAAGGAGAACCTCATGCAACGACGCATCAGCAACTGGGCTCGCGAATTCAACCTTACCGTTGTTCCCTGTGAGGAACGGCCAGACCGGCCCCAGGGCGACCTTGTCTATCGTGTCAAAGATCTGTTCACTACCTTTTCCGGATCCTGGGAGCCCACAGATGCGCCCGGGGGCTGCCCTACCTGGGCGCGCGAGAGCTACTTGCGCCCTTGGGGTGCACCCGACTACTTCGACGATGCGGGCGGCGACCACAATCTCTTTGCGCGCGTGCTGGACCTGGACGGCAATCCAGTCAAGACCCGCGATCTGATCATTGCCTGGTCAGACGGTTTTCATCTCCTGGGAGAGCCTGACTTCTCCAGCCACATCAAAATGACGATGACGCCCAAGGATAAGTCAGGCTGGGCGAACCAGCCCATCTGGAACTCTTTTGTGCCGGAGCGAGGGGAACGGGGCGCCTGGTGTTGGTGCCCGCAGGGCGCCAGTGATGTGGTTTCAGGCGGCGGTTTGCCCGACAATCTGCACATCTCCACCTTCGTGGTCTGGCAAGCGGAAAGGCGCCAGCCTGACGTAACTACCGAAACAGGCGGCGGCACGGCCACCGGACCCGCCGAGGATGTCGAAATATTGCGCCGGGCCGCCTGGCAAGCCCAAAGCCTACCCTACAGCGGGGAGACAAGCTTTGTGCGCTATGCCCGCCAACATAACCTGGGCGCGCCGCTCACTGCGGAGCTGACCGCAGGCACGATCCGGCTCCAGGGGTTCACCGGGGGCATTGTCTACATGCCGGCCGGTGATGCCAGCGCCATGACCCACACGGCATGGTAGCCACGGGCCTGTCAAAGGAGACTAAATCATGAGCAAGCCGAAAACGAAGAGCCCACCCAAGGGGACACGTGCAGAAACGGGCGCGGAAAAGCCCAAGCGCCGCGCCACCCGTCGCCGGCCGGCAGCCAGTGCGCCGGTTCCCGCGGCTGTTGGGGTGGCTGGCTTCGATTTTCAGGGCTATAACCGCCAGTTTCTTGAGCGCGCGGGTGAGGCCGCGGCCAATGACGCCGCGGTCTACGGCGCTCGGGTTGAACCGATCGCGGTGACAGCGGGCCAACCCTTCTGGAAGGTAATTGGCATCCACCATCTGACACCAGATGAAAACCGGGATCGCCACAACGCCTACATCGAGGCGCTCGATGAAGCAGGGAATCGCGTGCAGGATGGCGCCTTGCGCGTGGGCTGGATTTGGGAGGGCAAGAGCGATGGCCCGGCCGAGCCCAAGCGTCTGGACAAGCCACCAGGAGAACCTGCCGCGGATGTGCCCATAGAAAAGAACATGACCGTTACGCTCTGGCTAGAGGGAGATGGCGCCAGCGAACAGGTTGCCGGTCTCCACACCCGCCATAACGACGAGCATGGACCTGGAGGCGGCAAGAATAGCCTCTTTCACCACTCCTATTACGTTGTCTTCCAGCGTACACGGGGCGCTGATGGCGGTCCTGGCACGGGCGACGGGGAAATCACTGAAGGCGCCGGTGAAGTGGACGGCGAGACTCCAGTGACGCCGGCTTTTCGCTTTGAGGCTTGGCCCACAGTGAGCCGACATATCATCCAGCCTTTTGGCGTGAACCCCGAGATTTATCAGCCATTTGAATTGCCGGGCCACGAAGGTGTGGACATTGAGGCGCCAGAAGATAGTCCCATCGTCTGCGTTGCGCCTGGCGTTGTTAAGATGGTCTACGATGCCGCCGCCTATGCAGAGCAATGGCACGCGTATGGCATCCATGTGCGTGTCCAGCACGCGGATGGCTACGAGACAATCTACGCCCACCTGAAGGAGCCGCGCGTCGCAGTAGAGCAGGAGGTTCGCGCCGGTGATCTGTTAGGGCTGGCCGACCACACAGGCAACGTTTTCGGCGATCCGCCGGATCACCTGCACCTGACCCTCAAGCGCGCGGGGCAGAGCGCGCCAGGTTTTCCCCGCAATATCATCGATCCTATGCCGTTCCTGGCGCCGCTGCTTACCACGACACCGGATGCGGGCACCGGAGCCGGCGTCCCGGGCGCCGTACACCTGCGCGTGACAGATAAGCTGGGGCTGAACTGCAATGCGCCCAGCGACGCTGCCACTGGCGCCATCACCCCGCGCGTGGCCGACCCGTCGCTGATCGCCGATATGGGAGTGGGTTGGGTGCGCATCAACTTCATTGTCCGCCCCTTCGATGGGCCCACTAATCCGGCATGGATCAGCACCTATCGCACCATTATCCAGGGATTGCGCAGTAAGGGGTTGAAGATCTACGGCCTTATCGGCGCCGAGTCTGTGCACGACGACCCGAGCAACCAGTTCCGCGACGCGCCGCAGCCTGGCCAGCCCCAGAATGACTGGATCAAGCGCTACGCCGAGAACTTCCGGGAGATCGTACAGCTCTTCCGTGACGATGTGACAGTCTACGAGTCCTTCAACGAACCCAACAACTGGCACCGCACGCCCGGCGATCCCGTGCAATGGTCCCAGGCTTGGGTCCATCCGGCCTGGTTCGCCATCATGTTACAACGTGTTTACGACGCGGTGCGTGACCTCAACATCACGCTCGTGTCTGGGCCGTTGCTTTCCACGCCGGACGGCAACGACGCGGCGGTCTATCTACCCAAGGTCTACAAGGCCGGCCAGGAACGCTTTGGCTGGGGCCAGCCGGGAACGCCAGTTCCATTTGACGGGGTGGGCTTCCATCCCTACGTGTTGGGCGACGCGTCGCAACCAGATGAAGAGATTCCACCCCGCTATCAGGAATACATGGATGGCGTACGGGCCGTGATCCGCGCCGCGGAAGGTGGCGACCGCCCCATCTACCTCTCAGAGATTGGCTGGCAAAACGCGGAGGATCGCCAGCCTGCGTGTATGGCGACGGGCCTGCGCTGCGCGTTGGATGATCCGTCAGTGGCATTGGTCTTCTGGTACGGCATGCAAGACGATGCCGCCGAACGCTACGGACTCTACCGCATGGACGGCCTGACACCGGGCCACCGCAAGCCGGTCTACGACCGCTTTGTCGAGGTAGCCCGTGAGCCGCGCACAGTTCCGGTTGCGGTTGGCAGGGCGCGCTTGCCGGTCAATGACGCTCGCTTCGGCGGCGAGTTCGACACCGTGCCTGACGGCGCCGTGCTGGGGCCGGGCCGCGCCTTCACCAAGGTCTGGCGGATGGTCAATACAGGGGCCACAACATGGGCTGACGGCTACCGGCTGGCCTGGGTAGAGGGTCAAAGCCTGGGCGCGCCGGCCACGGTAGAAACTCCGTACTGCCCACCTGGTGAAAGCGCTGATATTACGGTGAACTTTGTTGCGCCGGCCACGCAGGGCGAATATTGGAGCTACTGGCGCCTGGTCGACCCGGAAGGCAACCCGTTTGGCGAGCGTGTCTGGACCCAGATCCAGGTAGCGGCGGTACCGGTCGGTGCGCCGGCCGTAGGGGCCTTCCCGCCTATGGCGCCGCTGCCCGCCGTCCCGGCCCCAGGACAGCTAGCCGCCGCGCAGCTGGCCACAGCCGCCGCCCTGGCCATCATCTACAGTACCTACTGGATGCGCATAGCTACCGCTGCTTCCGCCCCCGACCCCCACCAGGCCATGCTCGCGGCCGCCAATGATGCGTTGGAGCAAATCAAGAGGTTAGGGGTGGAGGACGGGAAAATACCACCATGACACCATTGAGTCATGGTGGTTTTATCGCGCCGCTCTAGCCCGCTATTCTCCAGCATGGGCGGCGCGGAGGGCTTCGTCGCGGAGGCGGCAGCTGTCGCAGACGCCACAGGGCTCGGGCCCATCGGTATAGCAGCTCCACGTGAGATCTAGGGGAACGTTGAGCGCCAGCGCTCGCTTGGCGATATCGACCTTGCTCAGGTACTGCAGTGGCGTCTCGATGCGAATGGACGCGCCCTCCACAGTGGCCTTGGTAGCCAGATTGACCATCTGTTGGTAGGCGGCGATGAACTCGGGCCGGCAGTCAGGGTAGCCTGAATAGTCGCGGCTATTGACACCGATGTAGATGGCCCCTGCGTTCAACACTTCCGCCCAACTTAGGGCAAGAGAGAGCAGGACGGTATTCCGCGCCGGCACATAGGTAACGGGTATCTGGCTTTCATCCACTCCAACGGTAGGAATCGAGATAGCCTGATCGGTCAAGGCTGAGCCGCCCCAAAGGGTCAGGTCCATAGAATAGACGATGTGCTGAACCGCGCCCACGGCGTTGGCGATATCTTTGGCTGCCTGCAGCTCACGCTGGGCGCGCTGGCCATAGTTCACCGTAAGTGCATAGATGGCATGGCCTGCGGCGCGCGCTTCATAGCAACAGGTCGCGCTGTCCATGCCGCCAGAGAGCAAAACGACGGCTTTGGTGCTCATGCGCAGCCCCTTCCTACCGGCAGCATCGTGCGAAGCAGAGGCCACCGCGTGTGCGCGAGCCGAACGAAATGATGGTGATCCACCATTCCCCCTTTATTCGAACGAGAACGGATTCATACTTGTGTCGATATCGTAGGCATCCACCCCTTCTGCGGCCTTGAGCTTATTCACGACCAGGTAGGTCAGGGGTGTGGCCACGATTTCGTAGGCAGATTTGAAGAGCCATTGGCTTAGCACGGTGGTGAGGATGGCCGCGGGCACCATAATGCCGGCAAAGGCCACCAGGATGAAGACGAGGGAGTCGAGTCCCTGGCCCACGATCGTGGAGCCAATGGTTCGGGTCCAAAGATGTTTTCCTCGCGTCCACACCTTCATCTTGGCCAGGATGGTGCTGTTGGCGAACTCACCCACGAGGTAAGCGGTGAAGCTCGCCAGGAGGAGTCGATCTGAAAAGCCCAAGATCGTCTCATAGGCAGCCTCATCTTGCCAGAAGACGGCAGCTGGTAGCTGGCCGGCAACGCGAATGGCGATGACGGCGACGAGGTTCCCCAGGAATCCCAGCCAGATCGCCCGCCGCGCCCAACGAAAACCATAGACTTCCGTCAGGATGTCGCCCAGGATATAGCTGACGGGAAAGATGACGACGCCGGCCGGCAGGATCAGGGGACCAAATGAGATTAATTTCACTGCGATAATGTTGGCGGTGAGCAGCGAGGCCACAAAAAGGGCCACAGCTACATCGTAATAGCGCCAGGTTTGTGCTTTCTGCATGCAGACTCCTACGATTGATTGCGAACACTGTGAGGGGCGCACATCTTGCGCCTCGGGGCTGCATTATAGACGGCACCCCTGCGAGCCATCAAAAGCACAGCAGCTGTGGTATCATCGCGCGGCCTTCCGGTGGGATAGGGCAGCCGTCGCCCGCCGGACATGTAGAGCAAAACGCAAGATCACGGAGGAAATCCATGAAGGAACAGGAATTCCGGGCATTGGGCCGGCCCATGAACGCACCCAGCAAGGAATTGGATACATTTCCTACCCCAGAACATGTAACGCTGGTGCGTTTCACCTCGGACGAACTAAGCGCTTTCTGCCCGGTGACGCACCAGCCTGATTTCTATAAACTGGACCTGGAATATGTGCCCAACGAGCGCTGCATTGAAAGCAAGAGCCTGAAGCTGTATCTTTGGTCCTTCCGCGAGGAGCAGTGCTTTGGCGAGGCGCTGGCCAGCACCATTGCCAAAGATATCGTCGCTGCTATCGATCCCCATTCGGTGAAAGTGACACTCACTCAGAATATCCGCGGTGGTCTGCAGCTGACTGCGGTGGCGGAGCTCCACAGAAAGTCGGCGTAGCGGGCCGAGGGAAGGGGTCACAGCTTTAACGGTCCGTACCTGGTGTGCTAGAATCAGCAGTGCAGCCAACGTTCTGACGCCAAATACCGGTGACGGATCGCGGGGACACACCCCTGATGAACCGATGGGCTGCTGTGCCTCTCTAATTAACGACGATACGGCACTTCGTGCCGCATATGCCGCATATGCCGCATATCCGGAGCGCACGCGCAGCGGCCGCAGCAGTGTATACGATGGACTACTGCCCATCTCAGCATCTGCTGTGAGTAGGTAGCGCCTGCCTCGCCACGGTGAATGGCCATCGGGCTTCGGCGTCAGACTAATTCTCAATTCATCCAAAGTGAGAGGACGTCTGACATGTATCGACTTATAGTGGCACTGATCTTTGCGGTGGTATTCCTGGTAGTTGGGTCGCCGGCAGTGCATGCCGCTGACACCTATGTCGTTCCCATTGTCATTGGCAGCGAGACATATACACTGACGATCACGGTCGAGGGCAGCTCGATCATCAAGGTATCCGCGAATTCGGACGCCGTGCAGGTTGGCACGCCAACCGCCGTAAAGGCGGCTAGTCAGAGCGGCGCCACGGCCGATATCGACACACTCAAGGCGAGCGCCGAGACGATCAGCTACGACGAACTCTTCCGCCACAACGAGAAGTACGTGGGCACGGTGGTCCGCTATGTCGGTGAGGTCTTGCAGGTGCAGACAAAGAGCTGTCTTGTCTGCGACAATCCTGGCTATGTATTGCGCGTGGCGGTGACGAAAGGTGATTTCGGCATTTGGGACGACCCCATATGGGTGGAATATGAGGGCGCCGAGCGTTTTCTGGAAGAAGACATCGTCACCGTCTGGGGCACCGTCGAAGGGTTGCAGGATTACACCGCGGTCCTGGGCAACCAGGTAACGATTCCAAAGATCAAGGCGATCGATGTCGTGTTGGGAGAAGGGGCCGTGCCGGCTCCGGCCGCAACTGCTACCGCGAGCACTACGGACACAGGCGCGGCCGATGGTCCCGTTGCCAATCGCAACGCCAATCTGCGCGGCGGGCCCGGCACGAGCTATCCCGTGGTCGGCGGTGTCAAGAGCGGCCAGGCCTTGGACGTCGTCGCGCGCAACCAGGATGGCTCCTGGCTTCAGTTGGAAGATGGACCCTGGATCGCAGCCTTCCTGGTGGACAACGCACCGGCAACGGGCGACCTGCCGGAGGCTGAGGAGATCCCAGAAGCACCTGCTGCCGCCCCAGCAGGCGGGGCCAGCGCGGCAGCCCCGGCCGTCGCAGCCGGCGGCTCGGGCGTAGTCGGCATCGGTGATGAACTGCAGGGCAGCGGCTGGCGCTTCAAAGTAGCCGAGGTACACAAGCGCAAGGCGGTATATTTCTACGGTGATGCGTACGTGGCCATGGGGCACTTTCTCGTCGTAATCATCGAGGCCGTGAACGAACAGAGCGGCACCGACTACTTCGATCGCAACATCGACCCGTATTTGACCGATGACGCAGGGAAAGTCTACCAGCAAAGCGGAAGCGGCACCGTGCATGCCAAGTGGCAATATGGTGGGCTGGCATCAACCTATACCGACGTAAATCCAGGCAACTTCGTACGCATCGCCATGGCCTTCGATGTCCCCGATAACGTAGGCCACATCATGCTGGGCACTGATCTACCAAACAAGATTGACCTGGGCAACTTCGCGGCCATGGAATCAGAGGATTCGTAATAGGGCCAGGAAGTTGTCCGACAAGGGAAAGGAAATCACCAATGGAGTATCGCAGCCTTGGCCGTACTGGCGTTCCTGTCAGCCCTCTTTGTCTAGGTTGTATGAACTTTGGTTCTCCTACCCCCGAGGGCGAATCGCTGGCCATCATCGACGCCGCGCTGGATCGTGGCATCAACTTCTTGGACACGGCAAATGTCTACAACCGCGGGCGCAGCGAGGAAATTGTAGGCAAAGCCTTGAGTCGAAACGGCAAGCGCCAGCGCGTGGTGCTGGCTACCAAGGTGCACGGCCGTATGGCCGATGACGACCCGTTGGCCGCGGGCAACAACCGGCGCCATATCATCGAGCAGTGCGAGGCTTCCCTCCGCCGGCTACAGACGGACTACATCGACCTCTACCAGATCCACCGTCCCCAGGCCAGCGTGCCAATCGACGAAACGCTACGCGCGCTGGATGACCTCGTGCGTGCCGGTAAGGTACGCTATCTTGGCACCAGCACCTTCCCAGCCTGGCAGGTGCTGGAATCGCTGTGGGTAAGCAAGGAGTTAGGGCTCAATCGCTTTGTAACGGAACAGCCGCCGTACCACCTGCTGGATCGCAGTATCGAACGGGAGCTAATCCCCCTGGCGCAAACCTACGGCCTGGCCATTCTGCCCTGGTCGCCCCTGGCCCGGGGCTTCCTAACCGGTAAATATCAGCGCGGGGAAGAGATCCCTGGCGATTCCCGCGTGGCGCGGGACATGCAGGGGCCGTTTGGAGAGCGCACCAAGCAACACTTCAGCGACCTCGCCTTTGGGGTATTGGACGAACTTCAGGCCCTGGCCAACGAAAAGGGCGCCACGGCCAGCCAGGTGGCCCTCGCCTGGTGCATCCACCAGCCGGGCGTCACCAGCCCCATCATTGGTCCGCGCACCATGGACCATCTGGAAGACAACCTGGGTGCACTGAACGTCGCGATCACGGACGCCGATCGGGCCAGACTGGATGCAGTGTCCGAACCGGAACAGGCCATTGTGCCCTATTACACGGGAAGAAACATCGACTTCAAGCCGCCCCTCTTCCGTTGGTAGCACGGGCCTTTCACAGATGTTGCGGTCACATGGTATGGGACTGAAGTAGGTCGACGCAACAAAGGTACGTCTGCGTCATCGAGATGAGCCATCCCGAGTTTGCTCCGGCTCATATCCCCTTGGCATCGCCTTTGATGCGGAGTGGATACGGCGGCTCGGGATGGCTCATCTCAGACTGAGGTGGTTATCAACGCGTGACGATAGGCAGGAAGATCCGGCCGTTTACCTCCGGTGCCGGGGCAGCGGGCCCGGCAAGCGCACGTAGCGGTCCATAGTATTCGAGCTGGCCTGAGCGCTTGACCTCCGCCAGCCAGTACCAGTAGGTCTGGCCCTCCACAACCTCCCCGTCGACGAACTCATAGCTGCCGCCGTTGGTGCCCACTCCAGGAATGGTATGGGCTGTCATCTGTATGGCGTGATCCAGCTGTTCGTCCACACTGCGATAGAGACGGTAGCCGGCGATATCGAGCTCAAAGGATGTGGCCCAGCGCACGACCATGGCGCCATTGCTCCATACAGCGTCGAAGCTGGCAAGGGTCACTGCCGTTGGGGGCGGAATCGTGACCTCGATATCGATGGCCCCCTGGTCGTCCTCGTCGGCGACGTTGTTGTTGGGGTTCGAATCAGCATCCCCAAGCTCTCTGTCCTCCATATCGTTGAGCCCAATGATTTCGGCATGGTTACGAACCATACCGGCGGGTGGCTGGCCGGCACGTAAGACGATGTCAACAGCAATCGCTGCGCCGGAACCCAATGGGCCCTGGATGGTCTTGGTGGCGAGCCGGCCGTCAGCCGAGACACTCCAGCCGTTCGTGTCATTGGGGCTCAACGAGAACCCTTCTGGGATCCGGTCCTGCACCAATATCGTGCCAAAGGGTATGCTGCCCTGGTTGGTCACGACAATCGTGTACCGGATGTCTGCCCCCTGCGTCACCGTCGTAAGCTGCCCATCGGCCAGGCGCTTGAGCAGAGCGGCATCCACCCGCTCCACGTAGAATGGCTCGATATCGTGATCGTCCTCATCGTCCGGTCCGCTGCCATCCAGGGCATTGTCAATGACTGGATCGTTACCATTGATGGCATCGTTCGTGGCGTCCGCATCCGCACGTAGTTGGCCGTTGGTCTCCTGTGCGGCCGCGATCTCGGCGCCGTTCACCACCTGGGCAAACGCATCACCGACCCGTAGCACGATCTCGATTGTAGCAGCTTGGTTGGGCGAGAGGGGTCCCGCGATCGTGGCGCGTGCCAGGTTGCCATCCATCTGCCAGCCGGCGGTATTCGTTGGGCTTAGGCTCATACCAGCGGGAATGTAATCAACGACCACGATGTTCTGGGCCGCGATGGTTCCCTGGTTGAACACCTCGATCACGAACCGTACATCATCGCCTTCCACAAATATGGTTCCACTATTGACCAGCAGTCGCTTGCGCAGGGACAGATCGAAGATTTCCGCTGGCGGTTGGTAGCCGTCACGGCCGGCATCATTGGGACCTAGCACAACGGTCAGCGGGCTCGGGTCCACACCGTCGGTCTGCACCATGCCCGCAGGCAAGGTCGTGTTGTCCACATCTACGGTGGTCGAACCCGTGGGCATCGTCGCCGTGTAGATGCCGTTGGCATCCGTCAGGGCAGTGTGCGTGATGCCCAGGCTATCCGTGATGATCACGGTCACACCTGGTAACCCGGGCTCGCCAGGATCCTGCGTGCCGTTGCCGTTCGTGTCCTGGTAGATCAGGCCTGCGAGCGTGCCTTGCAGGCGGTAGCCGTCGCGGCCCGCATCGTTAGGCCCTGGCACGACGGTAAAAGGATTTGGATCCACGCCGCCCGTCTGTACCATGCCCCCAGGCAACGTTGAGTTGTCCACGTCTATGGTCGTCGAGCCAGTGGGCACGGTCGCCGTGTAGATGCCACTGGCGTCCGTCAGCACCGTGCGCATAACACCGAGACTGTCTGTGATGATTACGGTGACGCCTGGCAATCCTGGCTCGCCGGGATCCTGGGCGCCGTTGCCGTTGGTGTCCTGGTAGACGACGCCCATGAGCGTGCCCTGCGCCTGGAAGCCGTCACTGCCCGCATCGTTGAGGCCGGGCGCGACGTTTACAGGGCTCGGGTCTACGCCGCCCGTCTGCACCATGCCCGCAGGCAGCGTTGAATTGTCCACGTCTACAGTCGTCGAGCCAGTCGGCACCGTCGCTGTATAGATGCCGTTAGCATCGGTAAGCTGCGTCTGAGTTGCTCCCAGGCTATCCGTGATAACCATGGTTATGCCTGGCAATCCTGGCTCGCCGGGATCCTGAGTGCCATTGCCATTCGTGTCCTGATAGACCACGCCGGTCAAGATGGCCTGTGCTTGATAGCCGTCGTTACCCGCATCATTGGGACCCGGCACGACGGTTACCGGGCTCGGGTCTATGCCGCCCGTCTGTACCATGCCCGCAGGGAGCGTTGAGTTATCCACATCTACGGTCGTCGAGCCCGTGGGCACCGTCGCCGTGTAGATGCCGTTGGCATCCGTCAACACCGTGCTTGTCACGCCGA
>JACFMY010000191.1 GCA_019455155.1 Caldilineaceae bacterium | reverse complement strand
GACCGTATAGTCGTCCACTTTTTCGACGCTCTCCATCCCGTTGAGATAGGAAAGCAAACCCAACATGGACGAGCCCACATCGGCGTCCAACCACTGGCTGAAGGTGAAGAGCACATCGTCGGCCGTCAGCTCGTCACCGTTGTTGAATGTAATGCCCCGCTTTAGATAGAGGGTCCATTCGTCGACCGTATCATTGGCCTCCCACCGGTCCAGCAAATAGGGCCGGGTCAGGTTGTCAGAGCCCGTCTCGGTGAGATATTCGCCAACCTGCCGGATGATATTGGCGCCCTGGATCCAGGAGAGACGGGCTGGGTGGTCAAGCAACTGTAGCTGCATACCCGACGTATAGGTGCCGCCACGTTGAATTGCGCCAGCCTGTGCGCCTGCCCCCGCCTGTTCTGCGGCTGGCGCCGGCGCGCCGGCTGGCCCGCAGCCGGCCAGGGCGTAGGCAGCGGGAACAGATAACCCAAGCAGGGTAGCAAAACGAAGAAACTCACGCCGTGAGACGGTACCTCTGCGCAGATCACTCGCCGCGTCCATCACCAGGGGGTGTATGCGTTTTCCATTACTCATGCGAGTATGACTCCTTTCAAGTCAGAATGGTTTGCGGACGATTGTTCAGGACAAAGAGATAAAACAACAACCTGGCACATGCCAGGAGCGCTCGCTACACGAATAGCAGGCAGCAAGAAGAAGCACTATCGGTGCGCCAACCAAATCCCAACCGCTTAAGTTGCTACAACCAACACCGTGAGTAAACTGGAAGCCCGGGCACACCCTATAACTCAGGCAGGCATGGACCCGCGCGTTGAAAGACAGCCTCGCGTCAGGCCGTCCAACTGATGTGTTTCAGATAACGGTGAGGAAACGTGATTTGGATAAAGCTTATACAACACTTCAGTACTCTTACATTGCCTGACTACCGTAGCATAAGACGGCAGGGGTGGCAAATCTTTGGCATGGGTCGGGCCAGAGCCACGACACAGCCGCAGCATGACTACCGTTGAGGGCAACCGATTCGGGCTTGAACTTACCGTTTCGTAAACGATCTGCGTCATTTTGTCTAGTTGATGCGCACGACGTTTGTATGATGTTGTTTTTACTTGATCAGGCAAATCTCCGCTCTTCTCACCTTGTTTTCCTCAATTCCGCGCTCTAAATGACTATATTGACAGTTCATAGTTTATACAAAGTATACACATCGTTAAGATCTCGTTAACGATTTACGCGTACATATTTTTACGTATTGACAACATAGTAAGGCGATAATAATATGTAAATGTAATCATTTTGTCCTGCTGCAATTTGGGCAAAACCGCAAATAATCCTGAGATAGCGCAGTCATCGTAGATTTCAAGGGGGCCAGCTGCGCGTGCATAGTCCCTATATTGTCGGGCGCTGGGTGAGGGGTCGCGAGCACTACGACCGCCAATCCCTTATCAACTACCTACTCTCCTCGGCCGATTCGGCCATCTGGCTGGTCGGCACTCGCCGCATCGGCAAAACTTCCCTGCTCCGCCAAATCGAGCTCCTGACCGAACAGGCCGAGAGCCATTTCTTTCCCCTCTTCTGGGATCTCCAGGGCTGTACGACTGTCGAAGAGCTGGCAGCTGAGCTTTCTCTCTCTTTGCAGGATGCCACCGACCGCTTCGCAGACGTTGGTATCGATTTGGAGAGCGCTGATAGGCTCGACAGCAATGCCACGCTGCGCTGGTTGGGACGAAGACTCAACCACGTCGGCAAGGAGCTGCTGCTGCTCATCGACGAGGCAGAGGTCTTGATTGACCTCCTGGAAAAGGAGTCAAGTTGGCTAGCTCGCCTGCGCAAGGTTGTCCAGGAAGGCCGCCTACGTACGATCATCGCTTCCACCGACCGGCTTAGCCAACTCATTGAACAGAGCTCAGACTGGACGACAAGCCCCTTCCTGTTCGGCTTTCACATGGTCAAGCTGTGGACACTGCGCCGGGATGGCGCCATAGCGCTCGTACGCCAAAACCAATCCACGCCGCAGGTAGTCGCGGACGAAGAGACCGTTGAGCAGATTCTGGATCTGACCGGGTGCCATCCATTTCTCATCCAGTATCTCTGCCAGCGTCTATATGCTGGCGAACAGGAGGGTGTGCCCTGCCTACGCCCGGTCGAGCCGGCCGACCTTGCCATCGACCATATGCTGGCCGGCTTTTTCCTGGTTGACTTCCAGCAGATGACAGCTCTGGGACAGGCGGTCATGTGTACGCTGACCGCGCGCGGCCCGCAGACGGAAGCTGAGCTCACCATGCAGACCGCGGGCAATTTCCGCGGCAACCTGCGCCGGGTCCTGACGGATCTTAACGAGTTGGGCCACATCCGGCACCGCGGGGAACGCTGGGAAATCGGCAACGCGTTTCTGGCACGCTGGCTCCAGGAACATCGTGAGGAACTGGAGCTTCGCCTCCAGGGTAAGCGCAGCCTGGAGCTCAACGAGCCGCTGAGCGACCAGAATATTCACGAGATCGCTCACTCTCTACATGTGCCTACCACCCGGTTGCACGAGTTCAGCCTGATGCAGGTGCAAAGCGAGGCCGAGCTGTACGCCGCAGTCAAACGCATGGTATTGGAGATCCGTCACCTCGTTGAGCAGGACGATGGTCACCGGCTCCTTTCCACTACCGACAGCAGCGGCAAGCGTGTGCTCCGCAGCGAGGAGGAGATCCAGATTGCGCTGAAACATTGGTTCAAGCCAATGTGCGGCGCTCTGAACATTGAAATGGACCGCGAATCTCAAACGGGTCGTGGCCTGCTTGACTTCAAGTTCTCCATTGGCCGCCACACGCGTTGCCTGGTTGAGGTCAAGCTCTTTCACAGCAACAAGGTCCTCGACGGCGTCTCGATCCAGCTTCCCATCTATCTCATGGCGGAACGCTGTCGCTACGGTATCTATGTTCCTGTGATCGCTGAGCAGACCGACTACGCCGCCACCTTGCAGACGCTTCACCAGTTGGCGGCCGAACGCCTGTTATCCCATGACCTGACACTGGAAGTTATCGACCTCCGGGCCTGGAAACCGGCCTCGGCGTCGAAGGCGGCGAGCGTGGAAGAACGCGACCGTTATCTGTTCCCAATGCCGGCCTGGGCAGGGGGGCGAATCTGATTCGCCAGAACAAGCAGCCCATGAACACAACACCGTATCTAACGAAAACTTTGCTGCTCAGCGCGCGCCAGTGTCCCAAACGGCTCTGGTTAGAATTCCACGCCCCCGACCGGCTGGAGCCGCCTTCGCTGACACTGCTCCGCCGTATGCAGCAGGGTTCCGAGGTAGGACGCTTGGCCCGTGCCCGGTTTCCCGGCGGACAGCTGATTGCTGTCGCGGCCGCGCGGGCCCCCAGGGCAACCCAGGCCGCGCTGGCCCGCGCCGCGACCACCCTTTTCGAGCCGGCCTTTGTCTACGACGGTGTCTTGGTCCGCTGTGACATTTTGACCCTGACCGCCGAGGGCTGGCATCTGATCGAGGTGAAAGCTGCCACCAGTCACAGCCCCACCCACCTGACGGACCTGGCCATCCAGTGGTATGTCCTGCACGGCGCCGGCGTCGAGGTGGCGCGTGCTTCCATTATGCACATCAACAGCCACTGCAGCCGCTACCCCGATGATGGCGAACTTTTTGTGCTGGCAGACCTGACCGCCGAAGTCCGTGCGCTCCAGGACGAGATCCCCGCCTGGATCGCAGCGGCGCGCACGGTGCAAGCTGCCGCTGCAGAACCGGCCCAGCCCATAGGCGACCATTGCCAGCATCCCTATCCCTGCCCTGCCCAATCCTACTGTTGGCGCGATGTGCCGGCGGCATCGATCTTCTCGATCCCACGCCTTGGGCGCCAGCAGCGGGAGAATCTGCTCAGCCGGGGAATCTTGCGCATCGACCAGATCCCGGCAGGCGAGGTGTTTGGCGCCAGCCAGCAGTGCCATATCGATGTCATACGGCGACAGGAACCCTACATCGATGTCGTCGCAATCCGGAGGCGGCTGGAGACACTCGAGTATCCGCTCTATTTTCTTGACTTCGAGGCGGATAGCACCCCTATTCCCCAGTTTCCTGACCAGCGCCCATACCAGGCAATCCCATTCCAATATAGCTGTCACGTACTCCATGCAGATGGCCGCGAAGAGCATTGCGAATACCTTCATACTGCGGCCAGCGATCCTCGTCTGCCGCTGGCGCGTGGGCTGGTCGAGCAGATTGGTGACACAGGGAGCATGGTGGCCTACAACGCTCAGTACGAGCGACATATCTTACTAGAGCTGGCAAAACAGTTCCCCAGCTACCGCCTGCGGCTTGAACAGATGGCCGCCCGCCTGTGGGATCAGATGTTGATCTTCCGGCACGATTACATCGACCCGGGATTTGGCGGCTCGGCATCCATCAAGCACGTCTTGCCGGTGTTAGTGCCCTGGCTCACCTATGATGAGCTCGCCGTGCGCCGGGGCGACGCGGCACAGGCAGCGTGGGCCGAGTTGGTCGCCAGCCGCGATCCACAGCAGCGCGCGGAGCTGGACCAGAATCTACGTGCCTACTGCCACCGCGACACCCAGGCGATGCTCGAGATTCACAAGGTTCTCATGCGCGTGGTCGCACAGGCAGAGACTGCTGCACAAGAAGCCGGCGCAGGGCTTGTGCGGGCATTCGAGCAGGAGTAATTATGCGTCTTCAGGAAGTTCGTATCTCTGGCTTTCAATCGATTCCTTTCTGCGCCGACTATGCGGTGGAATCTGGCGCACGGAGAGGCCGTCTCGCCACCGCGCGCATTGCATGGCAGCCAGACGCGTACCATTTCTCGCTGCCGGTCACAGCAGCTTCCGGCAGCCCCATGCTCAGCGCGCTAATTGGACCGAACAGTGCCGGGAAATCGACGGTGCTCATGGCCCTGGCCTATGCCTTTGGTACGGCGGTCCGGTTGGATGAGTCACTCTATCACGGCAAAGATACAAGCCAACCGATCATTGTCGAGCTAACGCTGAGCGGGCCGCTTGCGACCCCAAACCAGTGGCAGCGAGAGCACTGTTATGACGACGGCGATCGCGGCAGCCTCACCGTCGCGCATGTGTGGAACGCCGAAGGGCGTGTACGCTACATCCGCCGGCCCGACGGACGTTGGATTCGCCTGAACCAGGAAGGCAGACGGCAAGTCGACCGGCTGATGCCCGCCTTTCGACTCATCGCCTCAGATTCACGGCTCTCCGATGAAGCCGACATGGAGAAACGCACGCTCCTCAGCGCCCTCATCGATGCCATGCTGGCGCGCAGCCAGCCCACCCAGTCAGTCGTCCGCCACTTGAGCCGCTTGATGGACGAGCTCAATCGTCTCACTGATCGCAGCCGGGCGAACGGCGAGGTAAGCTGGCAGGTCATCGAGGAGCTGGAAACGCGCCTCTCCCGCGGCATGGCAGCCGCGGTGCCGGATATGCAACGGGTGCGGCTCCAGCTCAATCGCCAGATCCGGACCGTGCGCAGCGTCTTTGCCACCGGCTCCGTCCAGGTCGACGACGGCGTCGAGCTTGATTTCGAACGGCACGGACTAGGGCTCCAGCGTTCGTTCGTGGTTTCTGCGCTGGATGCCTGGTGTGACTATGTACGCGATACGACCAAGAATTATCTCTTCGCAATCGAAGAACCTGAGATCTACCTGCATCCCCATGCCACACGCCAGATGCTGGCCACGCTGGAACGGCTGGCCGGCAAGGATCAGGTTCTCTTTACAACGCACTCCAGCGAGTTCGTGAACCGGACTCCCCTTCACAATGTCCTGAGCGTGCGCCGGTCCGTGCAGAACGGGCTGCCCGCAAGCCATATCGTCAAGCCTGATCTCTCGGCCCTGCCCATGGACACGGTGACGAAGGTGCAACGTTACCTGTGCGAAGATCGCAGCGACATGCTCTTTGCGCGCGCTGTGCTGCTGGTCGAAGGCCAGGCCGAACTCTTTGCCTTGCCCGCCTTTGCCCGTACTCTCGGGCTCGACTTCGACGGTGCTGGCGTCTCGGTTGTCTTCGTCAACGGCTACGGCAATTTCCCCACCTATCACCATATTCTCCACTCCATGGGTATCCCCCACGTTATCCTCATGGACGGAGATGGACACAGGGCGGAGCGCCAGCGCCAATTTGCACCCTATGCCGATGTGGTACTGGTCCTGGAACAAGATTTCGAGGCGCAAGTCGTGGCCGCGCTGACGCCGGCCCGGCTAGGCGCAGTCGTAGACATATGTCTGGAACGCAAGGGACGGCAGCCCCGGCAAAAGGCCGCCCGCCTGAACAACAAGGAGCTGGCCAGCTACGGCAAGCCTCTGGTGGGCCGGGTATTGGGTGAAGAGCTGACGGCCGACGAGATTCGCAACATGCCGGTCCTGGTGGAAGGATTGAGCACCGCCTTGACTTTGGCCCGCCACGGATCGACCGCCGCGCGGGCCGAAGACCGGGAAGGTATCAAAGGAGCAGCGCTTAATGGCAGCCGGTAAGGATGTAATCTCACCTACAGCCCCCGAGCCTGCTCCCCCTACGCGCGGCCGGCGCAATGTGGTCTCCAACGGCGCGATGACCAGCAACATCATCGTTCCTGGCGACAACAATGTCGTCATTGTTGCCGATGACCCGGCGCGGCATCTGGCGACCATGGCTGGCGCCGCCAGCGACGACCCCGCGCGTACAGAACGGGACGTCCAGCGCTACCTGAAACATCTGGTTAACCGCTACCAGTATCTGGACCTGCGCGGCACCGGCATCACCGATCACCATCCCTTGCGGCTGCCGCTCCTCGACCTCTATATTCCGCTGCGCGCCCATGTATCGCTGCCGGGCAGCGATACATGGGCGCGTACACTGACGCTGGCGGGCCGCCGTGTCACCTGGGCTGAGTCACACGCAATGGGCGAGTGGCTCGACAGACCGCGCACACTCACTGACCTGCTCGTCGAGTATGACGGTATCGTGTTGCTGGGTGACCCGGGTTCCGGCAAAACTACCTTTCTCAAATATCTCGCGCTCAAACTGGCTACCGGTGGGGGCGCGGATCTTAACCTGGCAGGACGTCTCCCCATTCTCTTGCCCATCTCAGCCTATGCCAACGCGCTGGCCCGCGGCGACATCTCTCTGCAGCACTTCATCGGGGAGTTCTACCGTGGCCGCGGCATACGCCTGCCCGTGGCCGAGCTTGCCGAGCTCGCCCTGGAGCAGGGCACGGCATTGCTGCTGCTCGATGGCGTCGATGAGGTCCAGAACAGCTCGCTGCGCGCGCTCGTGTGGGACAGGGTGATCGACTTCTTCGCCTATTACCGCCAGCAAGGTAACAAGTTCGTATTGACCAGCCGCATCGTAGGCTATCAGGATATCCGCACTCCGATCGAAGGGTTGACCGAGTGTACCCTGGTCGACTTCGACGACGAAGCCATCGCCGAATTTATCGAACGCTGGACCATGACCCTCGCGCGCCTGGCAGGCAGCGCGGATGACGTGACCCACGAAGAACGAGGGCGTGACGAACAGAGGCAGTTGCACTATGCTCTGCGCCGCAATCCCGGGCTGCGCCAGTTGGCAGCCAACCCCCTCCTCCTGACCATGCTTGTGCTCATGCGGCGGCAGGGCATCGCCCTGCCGGACCGGCGGGTTGAGCTCTATCACGCCTACGTGACCGCGCTGCTGCGTTCCTGGAATCTGGCGCGGAGCCTCGATCGCCGCGCCACCTACGATCTGGACGCCAACGAGATGTTGCGGGTGCTGGCGCCCATTGCCCTCTGGATGCACAACCACAGCCCCGGCGTCGGTTTGGTGAAACGGGAGCGGCTGCGGCGACGCCTGATTCGCATCTATGAAAGACGGGGTGCTGCAGACCCGGCCACCTGTGCCAGCGACCTGCTACGCGACATGCGCGAGCACGCCGGGCTTCTTGTGGAACGCGGACGAAGTATATATGGATTTCTTCACCTAACTCTACAAGAATATTTGACGGCCACTGCCGTGGCGCGGCAGGTGCAGCAGGATCTGACACCCCTATTCAAGCTTATCGATGACCACATCGACGACGAGCGCTGGCACGAGGTCATTGTGTTGGCCATCGGCCACCTCGCCCTGATCCAGCAGCGCGAAGAGGCCGCCACGGAGGCTGTGCTCCACCTGCTCAACACCCAAGGCGCGACAGCGGGCGCCGCCATTGTCCTGGCGGGTGAAGCGACCGCTGACTGCGGGCCCAACATATTGGGCGCTGCTGGTGTACGCGCGGTGCGCAAAGCGCTGATCCAGGTGTTGGGTGGGGATGACGCCTATTTGCCTGCCATACGCGCGGCCGCCGGTGACGCACTGGGGCGGTGCGGCGATCCCCGCTTCCGCGCTGATGACTGGTTCCTGCCGGACGATCCCCTGCTCGGCTTTGTGGAAATCCCCGACGCCAGGTCTGGCCGTACGGCGTTTGTAGCCCGCTATCCAGTCACAGTAGCCCAGTTCAAGGCTTTTGTCGACCACAGTGGCTACCGCCCCAGCGACGCCGCGTGCGTGCACGATGGTCTCAACCAACCTGTGCGTTCTGTCAGCTGGTACGACGCCATGAACTACTGCACCTGGCTTACGCAACGTCTGCGGGAATGGGCCGGGACACCCACTCCCCTGGCCCGCATACTGGCGGACGAAGCGGGCGCGATCATGCTGCCTACGCCAACCATCTGGCAGGCTGCAGCAGGCACAAAGTGTGACCGGCGCTTCCCCTGGGGCAATGTATACGACAGCCAGCGCGCCAATTGTGAAGAGCTGGGACTGCGTGGCCCGACGGCCGTGGGCTGCTTTCCTGCTGGCGCAAGCCCCACTGGCCTGGAAGAGATCGCCGGCAATGTGCGCGAGTGGGCGCAGAGCGGTATGCGCCTGCCTGACGGCGCTTGGGCAGCGGCGGAGGAGCAAGAACCCATTTGTGGCACTTCGTTCGCCGCCAGCCTGGAGCACTTCCAAGGAAGGCAGGTGGAGTGGGCGCCACGGACCTACCACGCGGCTGACGTCGGCTTTCGCATCGTCTGCGGCGTCACGCACCTGGCCGCGGCCGGCGATCTGAACACAACTGTTGGAAGTGAGCAGCTATGAAAGACCGCAATGAGCAAACCGTGACAGATGGCTTTCCGAGCGGATATGCAGTTCTGATCGGGGTTGGTCGCTGCGCCTATGCGCCCTGGTCGCTCCCCGCGACCGTCAACGACGTGCGTGCACTGGCCGCGACCTTGACCGACCCAACCGCGGGCGGCTATCCAGATAATGAGAACCATTTACGGCTCTTATATGATGAGTCCGCCACCGGCCAGGCCATACTCGACAGCCTGGCCTGGCTCGGCAAGCAGACGGCCAGCACCAATGCCACAGCCCTTGTCTATTTCTCCGGCCATGGCTGGCTGGGTCCCAACGGCCGTGACTATTATCTCATTCCGCACGACGCGGAGCCGCGGCGTCTGCTCTCGTCGGCGCTGCCCGCGGCGCACTTTGTGGATGCGATCCAGGCGTTGCGGCCCCAACGCTTGCTCGTCCTCATGGATTGCTGCCATGCCGGCGGCATGGCCACCGCCCGTACCAAGGCCGTGGCCGCCAGGTTCACGCCGGCAGCGCTGCCCAAAGCCCTGGTAACGGAGCTAGGCAAAGGCGCCGGCCGCGCGGTGTTCGCGTCGGCACGCGAGGAAGAGCAGTCGTATATCCTGCCTGACGGCTCCTTGAGTATCTTTACGCACCATTTACTGGAGGCGCTGCATGGCGCCGCGTGCCAGCCTGGCGACACTACCGTCCGCCTGTCCCATCTCATGCGTCACCTGGGCCGGGCTGTGCCGGAGACGGCGCTCCAACTTTATCACGCCAGCCAAACGCCCTACTTCGACGTCATGAGTGAGGACTACCCGGTCTGTGCGCTCGGAGGCGGCAAGGGGATTGGAGCAGGGCAGCCGGCCGGTATGGCTCCGATCGCGAAAAGCACACCTGCGGTGCGGGGCCGGCGCAACATCGTGTCAGCAGGGCCCATGAGTGGCAACGTAATCGTGAGCGGCGATCATTCGAATCTCATAATCGGACAAGACTAGACGTTTTTCCAACAAATGCATATTGGCATTGCGGAAAAGTGTGTTATAATCGCGAGGAAGCCGTCTGTGTTGCTTGCGCTCCAAACGCAGGCTTCGGGGGAACACGGACGGCTTCTGTTTGGTAGGTTTCCGTTCAGCGGCCGGCCAGCCCGGCCACGAGCGGGGCGCACATCTCGGCATGGCGGTCTGATATCACATAATATGAGAAGCCGTATCGCTCGCGCCGTGCCAGCATATCCTCGATAATCTGCTCTGTAGTGCCAATCAAGATCGACGGCATCTCCCATACGGTCTCCACAGGGATATCACCCCACCCGCGCTCGGCAATCAACTGTTCCGTGCGCCGGCGCCGGTTCTCCGTCATAATCACGGTTGGAATCAGGCTGAGCTCTATCGAATCGAAGCGGCTACCTGCCGCTTCACGCACCCACGCCACTTTCTGTTCCACGCTTTCTGGCAGGCGTTCGCGCAAGTCGTCGATCAGGGCGCCGCTGGCCACAGAAGTGGTTAGGATGCCCACACTGGTTGCTTCCTTTCCTGCCAGGGTCAACATACGTCGCTGGCCGCCGCCGAGCAAGAGCGGAGGGTGTGGTTGCTGTACCGGTTTGGGCGTCCCATCCAAATCCTTGATCTGGTAATGATGGCCGGTAAAGGTAATAGGGGCGGCGGACCACAACCCCTTGATGATCTGCAGCGATTCTTCCAACCGCTCGATGCGTGTGCCGGGAGAGTCATAGACGATGCCGGCCTGTGCATACTCCGCCCGCAACCAGCCCGCGCCCATCCCCAGCTCGAACCGCCCGCCCGATAAGACATCCACCGTCGCCGCTTCCTTGGCCAACAGCACCGGATGTCGGTAGTCGTTATCCAGAACCATGGTGCCCACTCTCAGTGAGCGGGTAACCATTGCTGCAGCCATCAGGGCCGCAATGGGCGCGTACTGGTCGCCGAACACATCGGGGACAAAATGATCACGGATCAGAAACACATCGTAGCCCCAATCCTCGGTCCGGCGTACGCAGTCGAGCCACTGGCTGGCAGCCGCCATTGTTTCATTGATCACGCCAAAGCGAAATTGCCGTCGCCGCTTCATTACATTCTCCTATACTCAGTTGACCTGCATCTGACCGCAAGGCAGTGTAGGGCCTGCGTGGGCACGATTGCCACCCGAATCTTGCGCTCTTGCGGCCGCGAGACATCTCGCCGGCTGGCATACCATGCCAATAGAAGATCGCGATGCGCGGTTGGGCGGGTTTCCAGTCCGGTCACTTTCGCGTGCCACAACTGGCCCGGCTCAATCTCACCACACAGACGACATATACTTACTTTCAGTGCTGAAATATGGCGCGCACGCTGGAGAGGCAACCACTCCAGGTCGCCAGCTTCTCATAGACAGCGTCTGCCCGCTTCGAATAACGCATGAGGAGAGATCATGCATTCCGATATGACTGTAGGAACTGCCTTTAGCACGAATCACCAGGACCTTGGTTACAGCTTTGATGACCCCTGATTATCCCAGTTCACCTGTTACCACCATCTCAACGTGTGGCTGCGCGCGCTGCCGACGGATCGCCATTACGACCCCGAACATGTCCTGTGTCACGTTTCGAGCGCTTGCA
>JACFMY010000190.1:10164-11725 GCA_019455155.1 Caldilineaceae bacterium | reverse complement strand
CCGCGTTGCGGCTGCAACAGATACTCTTTTATCGTGAACTGGACTTACCCCTCAGCCAGATCCACGACATCCTCATCCCGTTTCGATGCTCTCAACGCACGGCTGCCCGTTGAAACGGTAACGGGCTGGCTGGCGCTGGCCGACCCGGCGCGATCCAATCGCTATGAGCGCGGGTACACAGGCGCCATCGATTGGACGGAGCCGCGCTTCATCGGCCAGTTTTGGGAGCCCAACGAGCACAACCTGCCGCGCCTGCCGGGGCTTGTCGCGCATGAGCTGCACCACCTGATCCGCCTGCGCGTCTTTCCCTGGGACATGCACATGACAACCGTTGCGGACTACATTGTGCTCGAAGGAACAGCCGAGGCGTATGCCGCGTCTCTCTTTGGTGAGGACGCGGTCGGCTACTTCATTACTGAGTTTGATCCAGATGAGTTCGAAACGGCCCGCCAAGTGCAATATCCCCCTCAGTGTGCCCCCATGAGCCGTAGCACCCGCTCGTACATCATCACATAATCGAGGACCGCTGCGGCGACAAAGACCCAGGCCAGGTTCTGCTGACCGGCCACCGCCAGTGAGCCGGCCGCCAGGCCAAAGATCGCCCACTCGATGGCGAGCCGAACCGGGCCGGCCACCGCCACAGGCGCGGGACCGGGGTCGTTGGGTACCCGAAATGTGGCCCATGTCGCTGCCGCCAGCAGCGGGACGCCGATTCCCAGCACAGCGTCCATGAGCAGCCCATCCCCGCTGCGGAATCCCCAAAAACCAATCGCGAGCAGGGCACAGATTTCCAGCAGAAAATGGAGCGCCAGACCGACGTTACTGAGAATCATTTGCCAAGTCTCCTCTGTATGCTTTGTCATGTTTTCGTTGCTGTGTTTCCATAGTATTGGGCTTGGTACCATAATGAGAACAACACAGTCGTTGCCATTCTGGGCGTCCGCTACGACTGTGTCACGGCTGTGCACATTATGGCCGACCCACCTGATTTCTGCCCCGGCATCCTTGAAGTCCGGTTCCTTGCTACCTGTATTGGTGTTGAAGGTACTGTAGACGTAGCGCTTCCCCCATGTACTTTGCTTATGCGTTTAGCGTATGAACTAACTATATTAGCTATTATACTAATATAGTTAGTTTTGTCAAGACCCAATTTGAGCGAGGATTGCTCGATGAGAAGAATTTCTCTGCCGCACAGTGATCTCACCCCCTCCTCCCTATGTTTAGGTACCAGCCTGTTCGGCAATGGCATTGACCAGGCGACTTCGTTTCAGCTGCTCGATGCCTATGTGGCGGAGGGTGGGAATTTCCTTGATACGGCCAAGGTGTATGCCGACTGGTTGCCGGGGGAGAAGAGCAGCAGCGAAAAGACAATCGGTCGCTGGCTCCGGCAGCGTGGAAACCGCGCGGATGTCATAGTAGCGACCAAGGGCGCTCATCCTGAGCTGGCCACCATGCACATCCCGCGCCTGTCCCCGGCGGAGATCGCCTTTGATTTGCACCAGAGCTTGCGGAATCTGGGTGTGGATACCATCGATCTCAATTGGCTCCATCGCGACGATCC
>JACFMY010000190.1:5839-10154 GCA_019455155.1 Caldilineaceae bacterium | reverse complement strand
AGCAGGTGCAGGCTGGTAAGATCCGCTACTACGGTTGTTCCAACTGGCACACGGCGCGCCTTGAGGCCGCGCAGATCTATGCAGCGCGCCGGGGCTGGACAGGGTTCGTCGCCAACCAGATGATGTGGAGCTGCGCGCTCGTTACGCCGCAGGCACTGCCCGACCCTACGATGGCCGCCATGGACGCCGCGATGTGGCGTTATCACCAGCAGAGCGAGCTGGCCGCGGTCCCCTATTCGTCCCAGGCCAACGGATATTTTCAGCGTCTGGCCGATGGCACGGTCGACCAGATGAGCGCGCACGCCCGGCGTTTGTACGAAATGCCGGCCAATGTGCGCCGGTTTGCGCGGATCCAACGGCTGGCGGCTGAGCATGAGGTGCCCGTGACCGCAATTGTGCTCGCCTATCTGCACTCGCAGCCATTCCCAGTTTTCCCCGTGGTGGGCTGTCGCACGCTTGAGCAGCTGTATGATAGCTGTCACGCGGCCGATGTGCGGCTGAGTCCGGAAGAGCTTGCGCAAGTCGAGGCTGCATGATTTTACGCGGCTGTCTGGCTATTCGTCCGTCGCAGGTGGCTGGCAAGCGCTACGGCCAGCTCTCCAACCTATACGTTAAAGCGGCAAACACCATCCTCTATGAGGGTGCAGATGCTGGCGCTACGTTGGCGGCATTGGAGCAGCAGCTCGTTGCGCTCGGTGGATGGAGAATATAGCCGCGCCTGGCACGATGCCCGGCCCATCACGGCCACTGGGCGCCGACCGTCTCTACGTACAACGCATAAAGTGACTGGCCCGCAGTCATAAAGAGGCGGTTTTTCATGACTCCACCAAAGCAGAGGTTCGAACAGGGCTCTGGCAGGTGGATCTTGCCAATGAGGGTACCGTCGGGCGCATAACAGTGTACGCCGTCGTAACCGGCGCCACCCCAACCTGCTGCCACCCACAGGTTGCCATCACGGTCCGTGCGGATACCGTCAGCGAGGCCCGGCGCCATATCCACGAAGAGCCGGCCATTGGCCAGCCGTGTGCCGCCGTCCACGACGTCGAAGACGCGGATGTGCTGGGGTCCATTAGGTGTATGGGTGACGCCAGTGTCAACAATGTAGAGCTTATCCATGGCTGGCGAGAAGCAGATACCATTGGGCCGGTCGAAGTCGGCGGCCACGACTGTCGCCTGGCCGCTTTCTGGGTCTAGCCGGTAGACATGGCGCGGCAGCTCAGATTCGGCGACGCCCCCCTCATAGTTCACGAGGATGCCGTAACCCGGGTCGGTGAACCAGATGGAGCCGTCAACGTGAACCGCGACGTCATTGGGTGCGTTCAGCCGTTTGCCTTCGAAGCGATCCATCAGCACCGTAATCTGGCCGTCGTGCTCTGTGCGTGTGACGCGCCGCGTGCCGTGCTCGCAGGAAACCAGCCTCCCCTGACGGTCGCGGGTATTGCCGTTGCTGAAGTTTGACGGATAGCGGAAGACGCTCACCGCGCCGTTTTCTTCGCTCCAGCGCAGCATCCGGTTGTTGGGGATATCGCTCCACACGAGAAAGCGGCCGTCACCAAACCAGACGGGACCTTCTGCCCAGCGGCAGCCAGTGGCCAGCCGTTCCAGCGCGGCCGTGGCCAACCTGTAGCGGTTAAAGCAGGGGTCCAGGGATTCTACTGCCGGGTCGGGATAGCGGACAACGCCTTGCTCGCGCAGCCACTCCGCCTGCCCAGGCGAGAGTAATGGATTGGTCATGGCCATTTCCTTCCTATGCTGAGCCGATGGTCACCTTCGCGTTTGGATCGCCGTAGAGGGTATAGGCCAGCCAGGTGGGATTGGCGGCATTGAGCTCGCGCACGTGGGTGCGGGCTGTGCGCAGGGCCTCCCCCAGCGTCTTGCCTGCTACCAGGTTGCTGTAGAAAGTGCGGGAGAACTCCACCGCCAGCTTGTCGTTGACCTCCCACAGCGCGCCCACGAAGGCGCTGACGCCCGCCTCTTTGAACATCTTGTCAGCCCAGCCGCCCAGGCCGGTCAGGCCGAAGGCTGTCTGCGCGCCGTGACAGGCGTTGAGAAAGACCAGGGGTCGTGAGCGGCGGATGCCACGAAGCAGCCGGCCCTGGAGATCACCTGGCGTCAGCGCGGCGTCGATGAGGACCAGTTCCGAACGATCGGCATCCTCCCGGTTGAAATTGCCGTGTGTGGCAATATGGAGCACTTGAAAGCCGCCCTTAAGCAGGATATCCACTACCTCTTGCCGCATCTGGAGCGGACCGCCGATCTGGATCCGGCGCTGTGTGGCCAGGGTGTTGAAGAAGTCCTTCTCGAGATCGACAAAGGGCAACCCCACATTCGGCATGATGAGGGTAGCGTTTTGCACCGTAATCGTGGCTACGGGGCCACGGCCGGCCAACCACCGGCACATCTCGAAGCTCTCCACCAGGAAATCATCGGAATATTCCTGGTCGGTGCGCCGGTCGTAGGAATAGGGCTTGACCAGCTCCCAGGGGATCCACGGCTCGTCGCTGGTGACAAGCAGCGTCTTGATCACCCCCCGCTCGCGCAGCGGTTTGATATGCGTCCAATAGGCATCCTGCAGGGGCTGGGGAAAGAGCTGCTCAAAGAGTCCTTCGCCCATGATTTCCAGTTCCTGCATGAGCGCCTGTTCATCTTCGGGTGTGAGCTCGCCTGTGGCCTGGGCGGCCATTTGGCTGAGCCGGTCCAGCTCCTGGGCGAGAAAGCTCATGGGGTCCCCGGCTGTCAGCTCAATGGTGCCCATCTCTGTCGTATGGTAGCCCACTTCTGGGTGGGGGGAGCTGAGGAAAAACGACAGCGTGTTGGCCTGGGGCATCTTGACGACGCGAATCTCGAGGTCAGCGGGCGGCGGCGGATCGCTTTCAAGGCGGGCAAACTGCGCATCGGGATCTTCCAGGACGACGTTGGCCCCCGAGGTTGGCGCGTTGACCACTTCGGTGAGAAACGCCACGCCGCCAATCATGCGTCCTTTGTGGTAGAAATCGATCGCGACCCTGCGCTCGCCGCTCTCTGTGGCCGCCAGCAAGAAGACGGCCGGCTGCGAGTCCCGATCCGCGTAGACGGTAATGGTGCGCTCCCAGCTGCCGGCCTTCTCTTCGAAGCCAGGCGCGGCGACGCGCACGTCTACATATTCGGGTGGGGGCGGCTCGTCGTTCCGTTTGGTGAACTCCACGGGGATGATATCGAGCGCCGCGGATGACTCTGGTCTGCGCAGCCGGAGCCGCACGGCCAACCAGTGCGTCTCGCGTTGTTTTACCTTGCGGGGAAACTCAACGTCTGTGTAGAAGTTGACGGTGACGCTGGTTTCGGCGCCCTGCCCGTTATCCTCCGGTTCCGCGCCTGCCGTTTCTGGCATCGCGCCGGTCAGCTCGGCCTCCTCGCGCTCGACGGATTTTGCGCCTTCTCTGATGGGGTAGGCGGTATGGCCCTGGGGCAAGCCGCCGGAACGCCGTGTGGGGGCAGGCTCATCAGTTTTCCATTCCATAAACTCAGGGCCCAACGCGCGTATCACCGCGGGAATCTGTTCGAGCGTATTTAGAGCCCGCTCAAATGGACCGTAGGGATCGTCCCGGGCGCCAGGGCTGGATTCTGCTTCAAGTGTCACATCGATGGACTTGACCTGTGAGCGCACATCGTCAGGGAGCGTGGCCATGATGTCATCTACCTGGCCGCGCAGATCCTGCCATGCCTGGCGCGTTTCTTCGGTCACATAGTACATCTGCGTGATGGCAAAGACAGCAGGATCGGGCTCGCGCAGCAGCTGGACCAGCGCCTGAACACGTTCCCGCGAGCTGTTTGTTGCCTTGAGCCCAACACGCATGTAGTCGTATGGTCCCAGCGGCAGCTTCACTCCCGCCAGTTTGGCAAGCGGCGTACCGGCGAGCTCCTTGACGCGTGGCAGCGCCAGCGCGCTGGCGGCAAAATCCACCATGCACTGTTCGAAGCGGACGGTATCCGGCGCCGGGCCGAGGCCTTCCAGGGTGGTGGCCAATTCTGCCCGCAGCGCTTCCAGGCGGGGAAGCGTGCTGCGACGCGGCAGGTCATCCCAACGCCGGTAAAGCGCCAACAGACCACTTTCCAGTAGCTCATCTAGGCGTTGCAGGGTTATCGTTGGCACGTTGCTCCTCCGTCTAGGAATCGATGATGGTCTCGAGGTAGCGCTACATGGTCTGGCTGAAATAGCTATTATACCAGGGGTTGGGGCAAGCTTCCAGGTGAAGTCTAGACCACCTGTGACCGGACTTTTTTGACACAGCCCTTTGCTTGCCCTACAATCGCCAGGATGGAGCAAAGTTTGCAACAG
>JACFMY010000190.1:0-5829 GCA_019455155.1 Caldilineaceae bacterium | reverse complement strand
GGACGGACGGCTATGAAACAACTGACGACGAACGAAATTCGCCAGTTTTGGCTAGATTATTTCCAGAAACTGGGCCATGCCCCGGTGGCCAGCAGCAGCCTGGTGCCGGACAATGATCCGACATTGCTGCTCACCAACGCTGGCATGAACCAATTCAAGGACCTCTTCTTGGGATTGGAAAAGCGCGACTACACGCGCGCCGCCACGTCTCAGAAGTGCATGCGCGTCAGCGGCAAGCACAATGATCTGGAAAACGTCGTGCCCAGTCCCCGCCATCACACCTTTTTCGAGATGTTGGGCAACTTCTCCTTCGGCGATTATTTCAAGAAGGATGCCATTGCATACGCCTGGGAGCTGCTCGTCAACCAGTTGGGGCTACCCATTGAACGGCTTTGGTTTACCGTTTACCAGGACGATGACGAAGCTGAACGGCTCTGGATCGAGACTGGCGCCGATCCGGCTCGCGTCCTGCGCTTTGGAAAAAAGGACAATTGGTGGGCCATGGGCGACACGGGGCCCTGCGGACCCTGCTCTGAGATCCACTACTATTGGGGTGATCTGGCGCATCAGGTGGCGGAAGGCGTCAACAAAGACGACGAGTATCTGGAGATCTGGAATCTTGTCTTCATGCAATATGACGCCAAGCCGGACGGCACGCTGGTTCCGCTGCCCAAGCCGAGCGTCGATACGGGCATGGGTCTGGAACGGCTGGCGAGCATTCTACAAGGTAAGGATAACAACTACGACACGGACGCCTTTACGCCCATCATGGACCGCATCGAGGAATTGGCGGGGCACAGCGACGCGCAGCGACAGGAGCATCTGTTCCGCTACCGCGCCATTGCCGACCATGTCCGAGCCTGTACCTTTATGGTGGGTGACGGCGTCCTGCCGGGCAATGAAGGCCGCCAATATGTGCTGCGTATGATCCTGCGCCGGGCCGCGCGTTTCGGCAAGATCATTGGCTTTGACGCGCCTTTCCTAGGCAAGCTGGCCAACACCGTCATTGACATCATGGGCGGTCACTACACGGACCTGCCGGCCAAACGCGACTATATTGTTCAGACCATCACCGACGAAGAAGAGCGCTTCCACCGCACGCTCAGCAACGGTCTGCGCATCCTGGACGAAATGATGGACGAGATGCGCAGCGTGGGACGAACACAGATCACGGGCCAGGAAGCCTTCTTTTTGTGGGATACCTTTGGCTTTCCCATTGACCTTACTCGCGATGTCGCCCAGGACAACGGCTTCTCGGTAGACGAAGCTGGCTTCGAGCGGGCGCTGGCAGAGCAAAAGGAGAAGAGCCGGGCCACCGCAGTCGAGAAGGTTGGCCCTGACGTGTCCGCCTATGCTGAGGTCTTGCGCAAGCTGCAGGCAGATGGGCTGATTGCCAAGACGGGCGTCAACTACCACATCTATGAGGATCGTGCCGAGGTCAATACGGTGGTGGCTGCGCTCTTTGTCGGTGGCGAACCCGTTGAGGAAGCCAGTGCCGGCCAGGATGTGGAAGTGCTCCTACCCGAGACGGTCTTCTATGTCGAGGCCGGTGGCCAGGTCAGCGATACGGGCGAGATCTACTATTGGCCTGAGGATCTGGACGAGCCGGTATGGACCGTTCGGGTGACGGGTATGCGCCGGCCGGTGCCCGGCATGATCGTGCATGTGGGCCAGGTAATCAGCGGCACGGTTCAGGCCGGCGATCCTGCAGCAGCGGCCATCGATACGGAACGCCGCTGGGATATCATGCGTAATCATACTGCGACCCACGTTTTGCATGCGGCGCTGCGCCAACGGCTGGGCACACACGTGCACCAGGCGGGTTCGCTGGTCGCGCCCGAGCGTCTGCGCTTTGACTTCACCCATGGCCAGCCGCTCAGCGCGGACGATCTGGAAGAGATCGAACACCGTGCCAATGAGATTATTCTCAACAATTACCCCGTGCGTACGCGCTGGACGACCTATAAGCAGGCTATCAGCGAGGGGGTGACGGCGCTCTTCACAGAGAAATATGGTGATGAGGTGCGCGTCGTATCCTTTGGCGAGGATGAAGGGATCAGCGCCGAGTTGTGCGGTGGCACCCATGTCGACAGCACAGCCGAGATCGGCGGCTTCCGTGTCATTGGTGAAAGCAGCGTGGCAGCCGGTGTGCGGCGCATTGAGGTTGTGACGGGCCGCGTGGCCGAAGCCCTTGTTGAGGAGCGCCTCCAGGCGCTCGAACAGGTCGCGGACCTGCTGCACACGAAACCAGCCGACGCGGTCCGGGCTGTCCAACAGCTTGTGGAGCAAAACCAGACGTTGCAGAAGGAGCTGGCCCAGCTTCGCCAGCAGATGGCGCGGCAGGAGACGCAGGGGCTGCTGGCGCAGGCTATCACAGTTGATGGCTTCTCCGTCCTATCTGTACGTGTGCCCGCCAGCGACATTGACACCATGCGCCAGATGACGGACTGGTTCCGGGACAGGCTGGGCAGCAGCGTCGTGGCTGTCGGTGCGGTCATCGATGAGAAGCCGCTCATTGTGGCGGCGGTCACCGATGACCTCGTCAGCCGGGGCATGCATGCCGGCAACCTGGTTCGCGATGCTGCCCGGCTAATGGGTGGCGGCGGCGGCGGTCGCGCCACCATGGCCCAGGCTGGGGGCAAAGACAGCAACAAGCTGGACATGGCGTTGTCTAGCGTGACCGAGTGGGTCAAGAGCAATCTTAAGTAGGAGTGTTGGATAGGCTAATGAGCCGGCGGCGGCGAGATCGACATATGGTTGTTCGTCCTGCTCGCCCCGCCTGCTGCTGCCTGTCACATTGCCACACATGACTGAAATCTATCGCATTTCACCTGACGCCAGCTTTGAAACCGTGCGGCGTATGCTTGGGCAGCTACATCACCAGCGCGTGGCGCTGGAACTGCCCGAAGGCTGGCTTGAGCTGGACAATGTGGCGCGCATGCGTTTGCTGCAGCGTCAGGCCCAGATTCAACACTGTGAGATAGCGTTAATCACCCGGCACGCGGCCACCCGGACTGCCGCCAGACAGATCGGGGTCCCTGTCTTTGCTCATCCTGAGGAAGCTGCCCGCGATCGCTGGCATATGACGCCTCTGCTGCCACTCATCGATCCCCACCATCCAGATAGAGGGCTGCCGGACCCGCCCCCATGGCGGCGCGCTGATGAGGTGCAACGCCGCGCGCGGCCAACGCTCTACCAGGCGCGCCAGCGACGGATCAAGACGGAGAGCCTCTACCGGCGTCCGGCGCCGACATGGATGCGCTGGGCGGGGAATGTAGTGATGAGCCTGCTTATTGTGGCGGTGCTTGCCGGTTTCAGCTATTACGTGCTGCCGGCAGCTACGATTACGCTACACCCTGGCCGCGTGCCGTTGGAGACCTCTGTCCAGCTGGCCGCGGTTGCCGGCTTGGATAGCCCGGACCTGGAAGAGCGGCGGCTGCCTGCGCGCCTGATCAAGGCAGATCTCCAGGAGCAGGGGCGTCTACCAACCAGCGGCACTTCGCAAAAACCGACAGACAAGTCCGTGGGAGAAGTTGTCTTTAGCAACCTGGGCAACTCGCCTGTTACGGTCCCCAAAGGCACGACTGTCAGTACAGGCACGGGCACGGTAGTCGAGTTCCGCACGACGACTGAGGCGCAGATTGACGGTGCAGTCGGTGCGCGCGTGACCGTGCCCATCGAGGCTGTTGAGCCGGGCACGATTGGCAACGTGCGTGCCAACACCATCAACAACGTAGGGGGCGCCTTACGCTTCCGTGTGCGGGTCAACAATTCCAATGGTACGGCTGGCGGTGGTTCAGCCCTGGTTCCCGTCGTCGCGCAGGCTGACCGTGACCGGCTGGTTGAGATTCTCCTGGACCAGGCCGCAGCCAAGGCCTACGACGCGCTCGCCGCGCAGTTGGAGCCAGGCGAGTGGCTGCCGCCTGAATCTGTCCAGACCTTTCTGGTTGCCCAATCTTTCGATCAATATAACGACGAGGAAGCGACCGATCTGAGCGGCTCCGTGCGGGTGCTGGTGCAGGGCATGGCCGTGAACGAACTGGACGCGAACAACGTTATTCTGAGAACCCTGGAACGCCAGGTGCCTGCGCAGGCCAGGCTGGTGACGGACAGTATTCGAGTTCAGCGACTGCCTGGCGGTGATTTCGCCAGCAATACCGTTACCTTCACGATGACCGTAGCGGCGGACTATACGACTCCGATCGACGTGGACGAGGTGCGAGAGTTAGTGGTAGGCAAGCCGCGCGACGAGGCCATTCAGGAGATCCAGGACCGCTGGCTGGTAAACAGCGCTCCCGATATTTACCTGGACCCGGCCTGGCAGGGGACACTGCCCAGTCTGGTGAGCCGGATCCAGGTGCGCGTCGAGTATGGACGAGAATAACGCGGATACAGGCGCCGGGGCCGGTCAAGGGCCCGGCGGTCGCAGGCCAGCCGGGAAGCTGTTGGCCCTCGACGTGGGGCTGGCACGGATCGGCGTGGCAGTCTGTGATCCGCTGCGCCTGGCGGCGCGGCCGTTGACTGTGGTGCGCCGCCGTAGCCGCAACGAGGACTTTGCTCGCCTGGCGACACTGGTACGCGAACAGGAGGCTCAGGCGATTATCTGTGGGCTGCCGCTCAACATGGATGGCACCGAGGGCAGCCAGGCCCAGACGGTACGCAAATGGGCCTTGCGCCTGGCGCAGGCATTACGAGTGTTGCTGTCCGCGCCCCTACCGGTCATTTTCTGGGACGAACGGCTGACGACCTTTGGCGCCCAAGAGCTCATGGCCGAGTATGGGTTGAAGATAGGAGAAGATGCCGTCGCGGCTGCCGTGCTGCTACAGAGCTATCTGGACGCTGAACGGCGGGGAGACGAGCGCTCCTTTGGACGCATTGACTTGCCCGCGCGGAGCTGACGGTTTTGTGTCTGTTTACGAACGCCGGCGCCTTGAGCGCCGTTGAGGATTGAAATATCTATGTCCGTACAGGATCGACAGGAAGCTTTGCTGTACCGGCGCCGCCAGATCGAACGTGTAAACGATGGGTGGCGCAGCTGGTTCCGCGGTGAAGCTTTGGTCTGGAACGTGTTACGCATTGGCACGCTGGTGCTGGTCTTGGCGGTAGTAGGTGGCGTGTGGTTGGTGAGCTCAGCTCACCTGGACGAGCAGCTGCTGGCCGTGCCACAAGTCGCGGAGGGGTTGATCGACCCCAATGCGGACCAGTTCTCCCTGACACCGGACGGCATCGAGAAACAGATACTGGCTTTCAACTTGAGGCTCCAGGAGTCGGAGCTCTACATACCGGCCAGCGACAATCCGCGCCCGCGGCCTTTTACCATTGTGCCAGGGGAAGCGGCCCGCTTTATTGCCGCGCGGCTGCAACAAGAGGGATTTATTCGGGACGCTGACCTTTTCAATCTCTATTTGCGCGTCACGGGGATGGAGCGCAAGATCGAGGCCGGCAGCTTCATGTTAGCGGAAACCATGACCATGCCTGAAATCGCAGAAGCGCTCCAACACGCGCTCTTCGAAGAGGCACTGGTCACGATTCCTGAGGGCATGCGCGCAGAAGAGATCGCCGAGCGCCTGGCCGCGGCCAATGTGATTGAGACGGACCGTTTCCTGGCGGCAGTGCGTAACCCGCGCAGCCTGTCGATCTTTGATAACTACGATTTCTTGCAGAGCCTGCCGCCAACAGCGTCATTGGAGGGCTTTCTTTTCCCCGACACCTACCGCTTTCCGGTACTGGCGACCACGCCGGAGCAGGTGATTCGCATCTTTATAGACAATTTCGAAGACCGTGTAGGCAACAAGGGCTTGGTGGGCGGCAGCAGCGGGCTGAGCGGAC
>JACFMY010000189.1:1904-11729 GCA_019455155.1 Caldilineaceae bacterium | reverse complement strand
TAGATGAGCAGCCCATTCAACCCATTCATGGAGAGGGCCGTCACGTCCACTGCGCCCGCGTCCACGACAGAGGCAAGTCCCAGGAGAATGTAGCCGGCCTGGGCAACGGAGCTATAGGCCAGCATGCGCTTGACATTGGACTGGAGCAATGCCATGAGATTGCCGGCAAACATGGTCAACACGCTCAATGTGCCTAGAATCGGCACCCAGAGCACGGCGCTACCGCCAAACGCAAGCAACATAACCCGGGTGATGACGGCGAAACCGGCTGTCTTGGACGCGGTGGAGAGATACGCCGCGACCGGCGTGGGCGCGCCCTCGTAGGTGTCGGGTGTCCACTGGAAGAAAGGCGCCAGGCTGGCCTTGAAGCCCAGACCCGCCATGACGAGAACCGCGGCCGGCACAATGGCCACGCGAATATCCTGGTTCTCAGCAAAGGCCTTGCCCATCTCAGCCAGATTGAGCGAGCCAGTAGCTCCATACATGAGCGTCATGCCATAGAGCATGGCCGCCGACGCCACCGACCCGTAAAGGAAATACTTCAGCCCCGCCTCGGAGCTACGCAGATCCTCGCGGATGGAGCCGACCAACACGTAACTGGTAATGGAAAGGAACTCAATGGCCACAAAGATCAGCAGCAGGTTGTTGGCGCTGACTGCGAAGGCCATGGCTACGGAAATAAACAGATAGGAAGACCAGAACTCGCCGCGCCCGCTAACATGCTGGTTCAAATAGCCGCCGCCAGCCACCGCCGTGAGCAACATGGCCGTGTAGACCACCATCTTCAAGAAGAGCGAGAAGGCGTCAACGTCCGCCACATAAACGGCCGTCTGCGGCTCGGCGCCCAGCTGGAGAAAGGCGCCCAACAGCCCCAACACCAGGAAGAGCACCGTGATGGCCATGTAGCCCCGGCCGCTGTCCCCCTTCTGGCCAGCAAAGCTGTCGAAGATCAGTATGAGCAGGCCGCCGAACGCTACCAACAGGTCGGGTAGGAGCGGCGCAAGTGAGCCAAATCCAATTTCCAAGAACGGCCTCCTTTACGTTAGAGCACGCTTTGGACAAAGTTCAATACCTGGATGGCGGCGCCATTCAGATAGTTGAGCAGTGGCGTAGGATAGACGCCGATAATGAACACCAGGATGACCAACGGCCACAGGGTCAGCTTTTCGAAGCCTACCATATCCGTCGGACCGTCGGCATGGCCACCCGTGGCGGTCGTCCAGTGCGTGATCTTGCTGTCGTCATAGGTACCCAAGAAGACATGCTGCATCACCCGCCACAGGATATAGACGGCTGCGAACACAATGCCCAAAACCGCGAAGGCCGCCCAGCCGGTCGTGAGATAGAACGCGCCGCGGAAGGTGAAGAACTCGCCCCAGAAGCCGGACAGACCAGGCAGACCCAGGCTGGCCATGGCTGCCACCATCATGATGCCGTAGTAATAGGGTGTGCGAGCGCTTAGCCCACCAAACCGGGAGATATCACGGGTGTGGGCGCGTTCGTAGATGATACCAACCAGGAAGAAGAGGGCGCCCGTGATCAAGCCGTGATTGAACATCTGCATCGTGGCGCCGTTGAAGGCCATGGCCGCGCTGTCGTAGGCAGCGGGGTCGCCCAAGTTGCCAAACGCCGCCGCGGCGGCGCCAATGCCCATGACCACATAGCCCATGTGGGAGACGGAACTGTAGGCAATGAGCCGCTTCAGATCAGTTTGGGCAATACAGACGAGCGCGCCATAGACAATAGCGATGGCGCCCAGCCCAACCACCCACTGGGACCAATAGGCGGCTGCGGTCGGATAGGTCGGGATCATGATGCGGATGAAGCCGTAGCCACCCAGCTTCAGCAGAATGCCAGCCAGAATCACAGAACCAGCGGTCGGCGCTTCGGTATGGGCGTCGGGCAGCCACGTATGGAACGGGAAGCTCGGAACCTTGAAGGCAAAGCCCAGAAAGAAACCCCAGAACGCCAGGCTGGTCAGCAGCAGTGCAGATTGGGGGGGCAGGTCTGCGAATGGTCTCGCGGCCGCCGCGTCCAGGATGTCAAAGGTGCCGGCGGCGAAGTAGGTGCCAAGAATCGCCAGCAACATAGCCAGGGTATAGACGAAGAACTTGATCGAAGCATATGCCCGGTTCTTGCCGCCCCAGATGCCGATGAGCAAATACATGGGCACCAGACCGATCTCCCAGAAAACGTAGAAGACCACATAGTCCAGCGCGATGAAGACGCCGAACATACTCAGCGCAAGCAGGTGGAACAGGCCAAAATACTCGCGCACCCGGGTGTTGATGACATAGACACTGTAAAACAGGCTCAGCGTCATCAACAGCGCGGTCAGAAAGATAAGCGGGATGCTTAGATTGTCAGCACCCAGGTGAATGCTCGAGTTGATGGCCGGAATCCACTCCCACCTCTGCTCAAACGCCATAGCCCCGGCTGCATAGTCATATGCGGTCAACATGTAAATGCTGACACCCAGCGGCAACAGGCTCGCCGCAACGGAGCCCCACTTGATCAACTTCTCATCCTTGATCATAAAGACCAGGATGGAGGAGATCAGCGGCCACACAATCAGAATGGGCAGCGACCAGTCATTCAAGAATTCCATGGATTTTTCCTCCGCAGACCTTCGATTTGGAATTCAAGCGAATTGCAATCGATGGGTGGCCGTGCGATGGCACCGCCACCCATGCGTTCGAATCGCAAATCTTCCGTTACACAAGCGTCAATAACATTGGCAGCGCGTAAAGCAGCAGCCATATTGTCAAAGATACCACCACGACCATGAGGTAGACCTGCACCTGGCCGTTTTGGGCGTTGCGCAGGACACCTCCCACGCGGTAGGAGATCCAACCGAAGGCATTCACGACGCCGTCAACCACGTACTGGTCGAAGCTGCCCGACAGGTTGGCCACCCAGATGCTGATGCGGCCGATCGCGTTGACGATCGGGTCAATCACCCACAGGTCATCCACCCAGTACATGAACTTGGCCAGGCCACTCGTAAAGGCCACGACGGTGTACGCGTAGAACTCATCCACCCAGAACTTGCGATGCATGGCCCACCAGACCGGTCCCAACCACCTGCGCATGGGGTCAACCTCACCCTCGGGTAGACCATCGCGGTAGACGACCCAGCCTACGGCCAGACCGCCGAGCGCCACGACGAGCGAGACCAGCAGGACCAGCACGTTGAACTCAGGGTGCGCAACATGGAAGCCCTGGTATTCAATATAGGGTTCCAGCCAGCCTTCGATGAAGTTCGGCACCACCGCGCCCAACCCTGGGAAGCTAGACGGAATACCGAACCAGCCCAGCGCCACCGCAAAGGGAGCAATGAGCACCAGCGGCACGGTCATGCTCCGGACGCTTTCTGGCGCGTGCTCGGCGCCCGCGGACCGCGGCTTGCCTAAGAAGGTGAGCATGATCTGGCGCATGGTGTAAAAGGCCGTCAGGAAGGCCGCCAGCGCCAGCGTCCAGAAGATGAGAATGTCGCCGGTATACCAGGTGCTGGATAAGATCTCGTCCTTGGACCAGAAGCCGGCGGTGACAAAGGGGAAGCCGGACAGGGCCAGACCGCCGATGATAAAGGTCCAGGCTGTCACAGGCATACGCTGGAGCAGACCACCCATGTTGCGCATGTCTTGGGCATCTTCGGGATTCAGATCGCCGTCCAGCCGGTGAATGACATGGGGACCATGTTGAGCGTGCTCCTCATCGTGGCCATGCGCGTGCTCGTGCGCGTGGTGGAAACCATGTTCCACACCGTGAATGACCGAGCCGGAACCCAAGAACAGCAGCCCCTTGAACATGGCATGCGTAATCAGGTGGAAGAGCCCGGCCACATAGGCGCCGGTGCCCAGGGCCGCAACCATGTAGCCCAGCTGGGCGATGGTGGAATAGGCAAGCACACGCTTGATATCCCATTGGGCGACCGCGATGAGCGAAGCAAAGAGTGCGGTGAAGGCGCCGATGCCCGCTACAAACTGCATGGCGCCCGGTGAAACCTCGCCAGCCACGTAGAAGAGCGGGAACATGCGCACGATCAAGAAGACGCCGGCCGACACCATGGTGGCCGCATGAATCATCGCGCTGACAGGCGTGGGACCTTCCATGGCGTCCGGCAACCAGACGTGCAACGGGAACTGGGCGCTCTTGCCGATGGTGCCAAAGAAGATCAACACGGCGATGAGCGCTACCGCTGGCATGGTTACGTTGATGAGCGGAATGTTCACCACTATCTCAGCCAGGTGCTCGAGATTCTCCATGGCAAGCACCTGCTCAAATACCAGGGTGTTGTCAACACTCCACATATAGAGCAACATCATGCCGCTGAACATCAGCGCGTCGCCGATGCGCGTCGTAATGAAGGCCTTGAACGATGCCTGGTAGGCTGACTTCTTCTCGAACCAGAAGCCAATCAACAGGTAGCTACACAGGCCCATGATCTCCCAGAAGACAAAGAAGGTCAGGAGCGAGTTGGCGACGACCAGTCCCAGCATCCCGGTGGCGAAGAGACTGATATAGGCCATGAAGCGGCTGTAGCGCGGGTCACGTCCTTGGGCGTAAGCATCGGGGTACTCGTCCCGGCGCAGATGGGACGGGAACGACATATACCCGTAGGAGTAGACAAAGATCATGACCAACAAGAAGGTGACCATGAAGATCATCAGCGCGTTCGCCGGATCGACCTGGTAACCAATCATCAGTGAACCGCTGCCCGTGGGCATCTGGAACAGCTCGCCATACATGGGATGCTCGCCGAAATGCGGCGTCGTGAAGACAGCGAACGAAATCGGCCACCCCAATGCGAGGCTGACCAGCACGCCGCCAATAGCCGTCAGCGCGCTGACCGTCTTGTTGCGGTTCAAAAAGAGGATGATTGCCACAAAAGCCAGGAAGGGCGGGATTGGCAACAGCCAGGCGAGATTTAGAAATCCTTCCATTACTCAACCTCGTTCATTTCTGCGCCCCAACAAACGGGACACCCTTCGACGATTTATCATTCTAGAAAACTTCGCTTATTGGACACGCCTGGTCCGGAAACTTCGCACCAGGTTACCGCATCCATAGCCGGCCAACGCCCCCAGGACCATCAGCGCCAGATAAACCAGGTCGTTTGGCACGCCGATGATCGAGCCGACGGCGACGAACGCCGCGGCGCCAAATGCAGACATCAGCAGGAGAAAGGTTTGTTCCGACTTCCGCTCCTTGACTTCGGCCAGCAGTTTCCTGGCATCCCTGTAGTCTGGCTTATGTTTGACGATCTCAGCCAGCGCATGCTGAGCGCCTGTATAGTTGCCCTCAGCCATCTTCTCCAGGGCCAGGTTATACAGAAACTCGCACTGCTCCTCCAGGGTACCGGTCAGTATCTGCTTGGGCATGCGGTCCGGTCTATCCGTTCCGAACGAAGCTGCGGCGCGGTTGCCTCCACCTTGAATCCTTTACCCAGGTTCCTTTACCTATCCTTTAAGGATATCCAGATCATCCAGGTTGACGGTGCGGCGATTGCGGTAGACCGAAATGATCAGGGCCAGACCGACAGCCACCTCAGCAGCCGCTACGGCAATCACAAAGAGCGCAAAGACCTGCCCGCCCAGGTTTCCCGAGGGGTTCGGCCCATAACGCCAGAACGCGATCAGATTGATATTTGCCGCGTTGAGCATCAGCTCGATGCCCATGAGTACGGCAATGGCGTTGCGTCGACCCAGGGCTGCAAAGAGACCACAAGAGAAGACAAAAGCCGCCAGAATCAGATACCACGACAGAGGAACCATGAACCTATACTCCTCAACCAGTGCAGCGGGAGAAACCCGCGAACCTGATGCTTCAATGCCAACAGCAAGAGGGACCGCGCACCTGGATCGTTACTTCCGATCGCGGGCCAGTACAATGGCGCCAGCCAGCGCTACCAGCAGCAGCAAAGCCAGCAGCTCGAACGGCAACACATACTCGTTGACGAATGAGCTGCCCAACTGGGCGATGATCGCCTCGCCGTTGGTGATGGGCTCACCCACCTGTGGCCATGGAATCGCATTAAGCAGGCCAACGAGCACCACAAAGATGAGTGCGGTGATGATGGCCGCCGTCCCCGACTGGCGGTTGCGCGGAGACGTCGCGCCGAACATCATGCCGCGTGTGAGCATGATGGCGAACGCAATGAGTGTAGAGATGGCGCCAACGTAGATGAGCACCTGGCTCACGCCGATGAACTCGGCCTCCGCCACCACAAAGACGCCGGCCGCGCCAAAAAACGCCGCCACCAAGCCTAGCGCGCTGTGGAAAAGGTTCTGGGCCAGCACGACACCCAGCGCGCCAATAATGGTCAGCACGGCGATCGCCAGAAAGACGAGCTGCTGCACCGTCGGCAGGGGTGGTAATGGGAATGGCAACTCAGGCATGTTTGTAACCCCTAATCAAAACGTTCAATGCACATTCCACACGACGAGACGCCCGACCTGGGGCGTCTCGTCGTGCCACTTTGTCGTCAATCACTCGGCTGGTTAACAGGTCGCATCGTGCCGATCAGTGATTTGGGCTCGAAAGCACGCTTGGAGCGAACCTCCTCGCGCTTGAAATAGGTACCCAGCACCTTCAAAACCGTGATAAAGACGCCTACGTTGCCGGCCAGCACCAACAGGTACGCCAGGAACGACGGAATGGGCAGTTTCATGACAATCATCTGCAGCAAGATCAAGGTCAGTACCAGCGGTACCAGCACCTTCCAGGCAAACTGCATCATCTGATCGATGCGAATGCGGGGGAAGGTACCCTTGATCCACTGAATGACCACATATACGAACATCGTCTTGGCAAAGAAGTAGATGGGGCCAAGGAGGGGAATCTGGCCGGCAAATGGTCCCTGCCAGCCACCCAGGAAGAGCACCACGGCAATCGCGCCCAAGAAAAAGCTGTTCAAGAATTGGGCCAAAAAGAACATGGCGAACTTCATGCCCGAATACTCGATGTGGAAACCGGCAATGAGCTCGGACTCGGCTTCCAACAGGTCGAAGGGTGTCTGCTCGCCTTCGGCCAGGGCCGAGATGAAATAGATGAGGAAGGCGCCCGGCAGCAGGAAGATGAACCAACCCAGCCCCAGGTTAATGGGACCCAGGTACAGGGACTGGGCTTCAGCCAGCCCTTGCATGCGCATGGAGCCAATGAGCAACACTGGCGCCAGCATGGCGAGCACCATCGGGATCTCATAACTCAAGAGCTGCGCCACGACACGGAAACCTGCCAGCAACGCGTACTTGTTGTTGCTGCCCCAGCCAGCCATGAGGGCCGCCATGATCCCGACCGAACCGAGCGCCACCAGGAACAGGACGCCGACATTCAGGTCCGTTCCAATCAGGCCTGCGCCAAAGGGCATGACGGCCAGCGAAAGCAGCACACCAAAGACGGCTAGGACAGGAGCCACCTGGTAAGAGATGGGATCGGCGCTATCCGGCTTGATGTCCTCCTTGGACAACAGCTTCAGCGCATCGGCCACAGTCTGGAAAAGGCCATAAGGCCCTACACGATTGGGGCCAATCCGATCCTGAATGCGGCTGATCACCTTGCGCGTGATCCAGATCAGCAACAAGGCCAGCACCAGCGCGAGATTGGCAAGAATAAACGCACCAATAAAATAGGCAATGCCCTGCACGAGCCAGTCCAGCTCCCGCGGTGCGCCCAACCGGTATTGGAGATCAATCAGGGCGTCACTCCAGTTCATACTCTTTCCTCCATACAGATGAGACAGGCTCTCAGGATGATGGCGGTATTAGCTCCATTCAAGCGCGCCCTTTTGCCACTCAAGGAACAGACCCAATATCAAAATGACCACAAACGTTGCGGCAGCAATGACGGAAAAGAAACTCAAGCCCTGATAGGCAATGGCGATGGGAAAGAGGAAGATAACTTCCACGTCGAAAATCAAAAAGATCAGACCGATCAGGTAATACTGTGCGCGAAACTGCACCCACGTATCGCCGATCGTCTCGACACCGGACTCATAGGTCTCATTCTTGATGGGATCTGGCCGTCGCGGCCCCAAGAAATGGCCAATGGTTATGGCTGCGACCGGAATGATCATGGCTATGACACTGAGAATGAGTACGAATCCCCATTGGCTGAGCATGCTTCCACTCCTGGTGCGTTGACTCGCCCTGCCTCATGCGCGCTGTAAGCCGGCCTGGTGCCGGCGCACGAGCGGGTTATGCCGTGGCAAGATGCTCGACCCTCTGGCCGAGCCCAATACAGCAAGTTTGTGTAGAACGTAACAAATCCGGGCGTATGGTAGCATACACCTAAAGTAAAATGGAAAATTGCGGATTCCTCAAACACATTAAAATCTGTGCGATAGAAAATCTGTGCGATAGTCCGGAACCGGCGTATTTAGTTAAAGGGTCGGGCGCCGCCACAGCGGATAAACCAGCAAGATTCATGTTAAGGATTGTGCAGATTGTAACACACGGTACATTGGCCAAGCAAAGTCACGCGCTATTTCTAGAGAGACGAAGTCTTCCCGAACACCTGTGCACTTTTTCACAAGGTGTTCGAAATAAGTTGACACCCTTTTGGCGTTCGTGATAGACTGCACAATCGGTGTCCGGTGTTAGAACCCGACCTTAAATCAATGTGGATGAATTCGGCTCAACATGTGATGCTAAGATACCTGACATGTTGAGTCGTTTTGTATGCAGCGTCTCTCCTTCAAACAGGTCGTTGAAAGGACGATGCCTGTGGCTGAAGCATATTTCCCTCTACTGCTCTTCGTTCTCATATCCGTCGTCTTTGCCTTTATTGCCGTGGCGCTGCCCAGCATGTTGGGTCCACGGCGCAATAACAATCAGAAACTGGAACCCTATGAATCGGGCATGATTCCCTTTGCCGATGCCCGGCGGCGCTTTCCAGTAAAATATTACCTGATTGCTATGCTCTTTATCCTATTCGATATTGAGGTCATCTTTCTCTATCCCTGGGCCGGCACCCTCCTGCCGCTGCGCGATACGTTCGGCGCCGGTGTTGCCCTCATTCCCATTGGCATCTTCTTGCTGATTCTCATCATCGGCCTGGTCTACGAATGGTCAAAAGGCGCTTTGGATTGGGAATGATTCACGGGTGAATGGGAAATGGGCGCTGAAGTAATCTGTGTGCCGCGCCAGGTTCGGTAGACGCGCGCAATGACTTCATGCTCCATTCTCGATAAGGTGTTGTGGAGGAAACTGACATGGGTTTGGAAGAAAAACTGCCAGAAGGCATTTTGACCACGCAGCTGGAAGCGCTGGTCAACTGGAGTCGCCAGAACAGCACGTGGCCGCTGCTCTTTGGTCTGGCCTGCTGTGCCATTGAGATGATTGCGACGGGCACGGCCCGTTACGATATTGCTCGCTACGGGTCGGAGCTCTTTCGCGCCAGCCCACGCCAGGCCGATCTCATGATTGTCTCGGGCCGCGTCAGCAACAAGATGGCGCCAGTCATCAAGCGCATCTATGACCAGATGTGCGAGCCGAAGTGGGTCATCGCGATGGGCATCTGTGCCAGTGCGGGCGGCCCCTTCAACAACTACGCCATTATTCAGGGGGTGGACAAAATCATGCCCGTGGATGTATACGTGCCCGGCTGCCCACCGCGCCCTGAATCTTTGCTCTATGCCCTGGATAAGCTGCGGGAGAAGCAGGCCAAAGACACGTTCCGCACCTACGCGAATCTCGATCAGCCTACCCAGCTGACCGCCAGCGAGATCGACGCGCTGGAATCGCTGCGCCAGAAACAAACGGCCTGACCAATTCTCGTAGGCGCCGGCTTTCGCTGCTGTGCTTAAGCCGCGCCGACTACGCA
>JACFMY010000189.1:0-1894 GCA_019455155.1 Caldilineaceae bacterium | reverse complement strand
CCTCGCTACCGCGAACATGAAACCCTGCCAGGCCTGAACCCGCTTGGCATCCCGGCTGTCGCGCCCCTGCCTGCCGGAGACACACCGGATACGGTTCGCATTGCCGAACGGTTTGGCGATGATATTCTGGCCGCCGGTCTGCATCATGACCAGCAGGTCGTCTATATCAAACCAGAGCGCCTGGTTGAGTTGGCCACATTTGTCAAGAGTGACCCGAAGCTACACTACGAGGCGCTGATCGACGTCTCCGCGCTGGACCGCTCCCAGCTGCCCATCAACGCAGGGGACGCGCGCTTCCACACGGTCTACCAGCTTCGGTCCTATAACCGCAAGCAGCACCTCATGGTGATCTGCCCGCTGGAGAGCGCGGAGAGTCCTGTTGCGCCCAGCCTTGCCGGCGTCTTCAAGGGCGCCATCTGGCCCGAACGGGAAGTATGGGATCTCATGGGCGTGCGTTTCGAGGGCCATCCGGACCTGCGGCGCATCCTCATGCCAGAGCATTGGCCCAACCACCCCCTGCGCAAAGACGTACCGGTCGGCGGGGAGGAGGTGCCTTTCTCCATGACCTGGAGCGACCCAGAGTTTGAATCCCTGGGCAAACAGATCTTGGAAGTGCCGAGCCGGGCTCCCGATCTACCCCCGGGCATGAGCCGGGACAATATGATCATCAATATGGGCCCCCACCATCCCAGCACGCACGGCGTGCTACGTCTGGCCGTGGAGCTGGACGGCGAGACAGTCATCAATGTCGATCCCGACCTGGGTTATCTGCATAGTGGCTTCGAAAAGACAGGCGAGACCAAGCGGTACAAGGACTTCGTCTATTACACCGACCGGATGGATTACCTCTCCGGCATGAGCAACAACTTCGGCTACGTGCTGCCTGTGGAAAAGTTGCTTGGCATCGAAATCCCCGAACGGGCGCAGGTCATCCGCGTGATGATGGCCGAGTTGCAGCGCATTGCGTCGCATCTCTTCTGGCTCTCCACTCACGTGCTGGATGTTTCGGGCACGGGGATGAGCCTGTTGATGTACGCCACACGCGAGCGCGAGCGCATTCTGGATCTCTTTGAGATGGCGTGCGGCGCGCGCCTGACAGTCGGTTATATGCGGGTGGGCGGCGTCTCGCGTGACTTGCCGCCAGCCTTCTTGACCCATCTGGCCGATTTTGTGCGGGTGATGCCTCAGAAGCTCGCCGACTATGAGCAGATGTTGACCCATGGACCCTTGTGGGAGGAGCGCCTGGTCGGGATCGGGAAGCTGACCCGCGAGGAGGTCATCAATATGGGGCTCACCGGTCCAATGCTGCGTGGCAGCGGGGTGGACTGGGACCTACGCCGGGATGCGCCCTACGGTGGCTACGAAAACTACGACTTCAAGGTGCCGGTCGCCAGCGAAGGCGACTGCTACGCGCGCTACTTGGTACGCATGGAGGAGATGCGCCAGAGTATTCGCATCATCGAGCAGGCTATGAACAACCTGCCGGACGGCCCTTATCGCGTCGAGGACCGCAAGGTCACGCCGCCTAAACGAGCTGAGCTGGATATCAGCATGGAAGCGCTGATCCACCACTTCAAGCTCATGACCGAAGGCTTTCACGTCCCGCCAGGACTTGCCTATCACGGCATAGAGGCCAGCAAGGGCGAGTTTGGCATTTTCATCTACAGCGATGGCTCCGCCAAGCCCTATCGCCTCCACGTCCGCGGCCCCAGCTTCAACAATCTGTACGCCATCAGCAAGATGAGCAAAGGGGCGATGCTTTCCGACGTAGTGACCAACATCGGCTCCATTGACATTGTGTTGGGTGAAGTCGATAGGTGATGACACGGGAGATGGGCTGCGGGCCCGGTGGCGCGAGCGGTTGTTGACTGGAGGAATCCAGGGGCAAGCCCAC
>JACFMY010000188.1 GCA_019455155.1 Caldilineaceae bacterium | reverse complement strand
TAGCCCTCAAGGTTCTCAATAGCGAGCTGGGCGGGCGTATCCATCCAATCACAGGCCACCTGTAAGGCCCTGTGGGCTTGATGCCGCCACCACGCCAGTTGTTCCATCGACATATCTGCCGCGCGTACGTCTCGTCCGTCCAGATGTCCGACCCATGCCCACGGTTCCAGCGGCCGCGTTCGCTGCATAATATCGTAGGCAGACTGCAGCGAAGCGTGACGCGGGTCTTCGCTGTCGCCCAGCCGCAGGTCGTGAAGCAGGTTAACGGTGTAGCCAAGGTCATGGGCACGGCCCATGGCGGCTAATTCCGCCACCAATGCCGGCGATGGCACATTGCACTGCCCGTCGGGCAGGTCGAACAGCACGAGTTGCATGTCTTGCACATGTGCCGCTAGAAACTCGGCGTTGGGCAGCAGATCGTCGGCCACAATGTAGGAGGTGGCGCCGACCCGAAACGGGAGATGCCAAGTGCGTACGTTCATCGGGTCCACTACGATATGGCCATCACCAACAGAAAGGCGAGCTCACTAAGCTCGATGAGTGCGCCAAAGACATCACCCGTAACGCCGCCCAGCCGGGCTATCGCCAGACGGGTAACAAACCAGGCGGCCGCAGCGGCTGCTGCGGCCGCTGGCCACACGAGCCATTGAGACAAGCCGGTGACCGCGGTCAGGAGCAGCGGCAGCACCAGCGCCGGCAGCAGATCCCAGCGGGACATACCGCTAGCGAAGCTAGCGCCCATCCCACCGGGACGAGCCAGGGGCAGACGCGCCGCAGGCAGGATGAGCCAGCGCGCCCAGACGGGGGCCAGCAGCAGCGCCGGCCAGTTTTCGATGAGCGACGCCACCAAGCCCACTTTGAGCAACAGCGCCAAAGTGAGCCCTGTCACACCGAACGCGCCCAGGCGTGGGTCACGCATAATCTCGAGCCGCCGCTCGCGGGCAAGGGGTGGCAGCAGACCATCACAGCAGTCAGCCAAACCGTCCAGATGCAAAAGACCGGTCAGCCCAGCCCACCCAATTGTCAACAGGACGCCGCCGACCAGGGGCGGCCATAGCTGTGCCAGGGACCAGCTGGCGGCTGCCAGCACCACGCCGATCACCAACCCAACGGCAGGGAACCAGCGGGCGGCGCGCGCCATGCTATGAGCAGCAAAAGGAGCCGCCGGCGCGGGTAGTGTGGTCAAGAAAGTGAGCGCGTGCCAGAGTCCGGTCAACATGCGGCCAGTATACCTGTAGCCACGTTGGTTTCGAGAATTGCTTGACAACTCAGGCGGCCACATACTACACTAAGATGATATGTTTAATAAGCGAACAAAGCCTGTTGAGGGGAATCCGTCGCGTAGCCACTTTTGACTTGGAAAACAACAAAGCTGTGGAAAAGGTTGTGGAAAATGACCGGAATTGGGGAGGAAAGGGATGGAAAACTTATTATGTTCCTCGTTATCTGGCGAAACCCCGGTAAAATCCTATGACATATCTTCCTATGGCCCAACTCACACCTGAAATCAGACCAGATAGCAGGCGTTTGCTGATGGGTGTAGATGTCGGCGGGACGACGGTAGCCACGCTGCTCGTGGACCGGGCGTTGAATCCCTGTGCAGAAATCACGGTTGCCACCGATCTTTCCAGCCCGGACAACACGATGGAGGGCATCCTATCCGCGATTGAAGAGACACTGGCGCGGGCCGGAACGAACGCCGCGGAGTTGGCGGCCATTGGCCTCGGCGTGCCTGGCAAGGTGGACAGGACCAATGGGGTGGCGCAGCTTGCCGTAAATCTACGGTGGTATGACTATCCACTGGCCTCGCAGTTGGCGACCCGGCTACATGTTCCTTGCCTGTTGGAAAACGATGTGCGCGTAGCAGCCATGGGCGTCTATCGTTTCGATAATCCATTCAAAGACCAGAATCTGGCGTATGTGAGTATTGGCACCGGTGTAGCAGCTGGCATCATTCTCGACGGCAAGCTGCTGCTGGGCCAGCATGGTCTGGCTGGTGAGCTGGGGCACTTTATTCAGGACCCCAGTGGCCCCCTTTGTAACTGTGGTGCGCGGGGCTGCCTGGAAACGTTCGTGTCGGCCACGGCGGTGATACGCCGGACGCGTGAGGCAATTGCCGCTGGCCGCGCGAGCGTGCTGGCTGACCAGGCGCCGCTGACCGCGCGTCACGTCTACGATGCGGCTGCAGCTGGCGATGTCCTGGCTCAGGAAATTGTAGACGATGTAGGGACAGAGCTGGGCCGCGCGCTACGCAATGTCCTCCTGGCCTACGACGTCGACCGCGTTGTCCTGGGTGGCGGGGTAACCCGCGCCGGCGCGCGGTATCTGGCGCCAATTCTTGCCGAGTGGCGCCGCCAACATGAGACATCGGCGCTGGCGCGGGCCCTGTTGCGCCCTGAAGTGCTACGGACTGCAGATCCGGCGCGCAATATGGGCGCCTGGGGGGCTGTGGCGTTGGCGGCCGAGCTGGTGGGCAGGTGAAGCGGCGCTCCATCAGCTACCGCTGACAAGCGCGGTAGACTATTCTTGGTCAAGGATCAAAACAGCGCTCCGAACAGAAAGGTGTAGCGAGTTCAAGATGCTGTGCATTCGCCATATGACGCTTTATACCCCGGAGGAGCGGATCGATGACGCGGTTATCCTCATCGATTACGGGCGTATCCTGGCTGCCGGTACCTCCTCTACCGTCGGCGTTCCAACAGGCACGGAAGTGCTGGACGCGAGAGGACTGGTGGTGGCGCCCGGCTTTATTGACCTGCAAATCAACGGCGCGTTTGGCGACGATTTTACCCAGGCGCCGGAGGCAATCTGGCATGTGGGCGCCCAACTGCCGCGCCACGGCGTCACCGCGTTTTTGCCTACGATCATTACATCACCGTTGACGCAGGTCGCGCGGGCACAGGAGGCCCTCGCCGCCGGTGCCCCTTCGGGCTGGCAAGGCAGCAAGCCGCTGGGGCTGCACTGTGAAGGTCCATTTCTGAACCCACAGAAGAAGGGCGCTCACAACCCCAACCATCTGCGCCTGCCGCAAGTCGAGGATATTCGCCACTGGTCGGTGGACAACCATGTGCGGCTTGTCACGTTGGCTCCTGAACTACCTGGTGCATTAGAGCTCGTGCGCATTCTGGTCGATCGAGGTGTTGTCGTCAGCGCCGGCCACTCCATGGCCAACTATGCAGAGGCACAGGCAGCCTTCGCCGCAGGCGTGCGGTATGGGACGCACCTGTTCAACGCCATGTCGCCCCTCGAGCATCGGGAGCCCGGCTTGCCAGGCGCGCTCCTCGCGGCGCCGGCGATAACCGTCGGTCTCATCCCCGACGGTATTCACGTGCATCCGGCGGTGGTAGCGCTGGTCTGGGCAGCCAAGGGCGCAATTCGCCGGCTCACTGTGGTCACTGACGCTATGGCTGCTTTGGGTACGGCGCCCGGCCGCTACCAGCTCAGCGACCAGGAGGTAATCGTCACGGAAGAAAGTGCGCGTCTGGTGTCAGGCAGCCTGGCGGGCAGCATTCTGTCCATGGACGAGGCGTTGCGGCGGCTGATTGCCTATACCGGCTGCTCACTCGAGGCAGCGTTGGCCACGGTAACGGCGACACCCGCTGACCTGTTGGGGATAGGCCAGGAGCGGGGTCGCATTCGGGCGGGCGCAAGCGCCGATCTCGTCTTTCTGACGCCGGAGCTTGAGGTTGTGCGCACAATGGTGGCAGGCACGATCGTATACGAAAAAGATTGATAGGAGAATAAACAACGTGGCGCTGGAACAATCGCACCTTTATCAGGAGATTCATGAGCAGTCCGCGGTCTTGGAAGAGATGTTGACCCAAGAGCCGGACGCCGTCGCACGTTTGGCCGGAGCCATCCGGCAGCGGCAGCCCGAATATGTTCTCATTGCAGCTCGGGGGACGAGCGACAATGCGGGCCGCTATGCGCAATACTTGCTTGGAAGTGTCAACCGCCTGGTGGTTGCACTGGCCACGCCCAGCCTCTTCTCAATCTATAAGCAGCCACCTCGCCTGGGCAACGCGCTGGTGATTGGCATCAGCCAGAGCGGCAAGAGCCCGGACATTGTCTCTGTGCTGGCCGAGGCGCGGCAGCAGGGCGCGCTCACGGCTGCCATCACGAACGTCCCCGACTCGGACCTTGGACAGCAGAGCGATCATGTCATCACCCTGCACGCCGGGGAGGAAAAGTCCATTGCCGCGACCAAGACCTATACGAGCTCGCTGGCAGCGATCGCTGCGTTGAGTGCGGAGCTGGCGGGCAGTAAGCAGATGAAGCAGGAGCTGGCCCAGATTCCGGCCAAGGTCAATGCGATCCTTGCCCTCTCTCCTGCGATTGGCCAGATTGCGGAGCGCTATCGCTACATGCGCGACTGTGTCGTGTTGGGCCGGGGCTACAACTACGCTACCGCCTTTGAGCTGGCGCTCAAGCTCAAGGAGCTTACCTACACCATTGCGGAGTCATACAGCAGCGCGGATTTTTTGCATGGCCCGCTGGCGCTGATTGAGCATGGCTTTCCAGCCATCGTCGTGGCGCCAACTGGTCTGCTGCTGCCTGAGATGCAGGAGTTTATGCGTACGCTGAAGAAGCGTGAGGCGGAAATCATCGCGCTGAGTGACGACGCGGCCACGCTTGCCATGGGCCGTATTGCCATTTCATTGCCCGCGGGCGTGCCGGAATGGCTGTCGCCCATCACCTCTATTGTGCCGGGCCAGCTCTTCGCCATGCACCTGGCCGCGGTGCGGGACTACGATCCCGACCACCCGCGCGGGCTGCGCAAGGTCACTGAGACGCATTGATGAGCCGGCGGGACACCGGTGTGTGATCCCGATTAGCCTCTCAGCTGCCGTCGCCGGTAATGCTCGTCAAGCCGGCTGTCGATGCGTGCCGCTTCGTGGTCGGGCAGATAGGCCGGTCCACCCAAGGCGAAAGTACCCAATAGGGTGCGCGCCCACTTGTCGGCCATGCGCGTGATGTTGAGCGCCTCCTGCGCGGTCTGTCCCAGCGCGGTAATGCCGTGACTGACCATAAGCAGCAGTTTGGGCGAGGCGCCGTGCGCATCTTGATAACGACGCAATTCGGTACGCACGGCCTTGGCCAGGTCGAAGCCGGGGTCTACGTATGGCACGACTGCCGGATGGCGGCCACAGACGACGATACCGTCTGGAAAGAGGTGGCGGCGGAAGGGCTCAGCTCCCAGTTGGCTACAAAGAATCGCATTACACGAAATAGGGTGGGTGTGGGCGACCCACTGGGCACCGCCTTCACTGAGACAGAGCGCGTGCATGAACGTCTCGACGGACGGCCGCTTCTGTTGGGGATCGACCATCAGGTCCGGCCACGCAGCCTGAACTTCCTCTTGTGACATCTGCTTGCGCGCTACCAGGTCTAGGACCTTGTCCAAGTGCACCTGGCTGAAGCCGTCATCGGTAATGGTGGCTAGTTGGCTGCCTGAAGCCTTGACCCAGAAGGTGCCGTCTCCAACCTTGGCACTCGTGTTGCCTTCGCCTAGAATCGCGAGCTGGCGATCTTCACGACCCAGCTCGTGCGACAGCCAGGCAAGCGATTGTAACAGCGTCCTGGTATCCATCATGGTGCGCTTTCTGCTCCTCTCCGAGGATTGTCGTCGAGTTTTATCTGGCACTCTGTTGCTATCCCCATTGTACCGGACGCGTCCATGAAATACAACCAAACCGTAAGGGCTCCGAAACACCATCTAGCGGGTTGCGTAAAGACCGGAAAACGCTTATACTTCCAGTTGCTTCGACGTTTCCCTCAGAAGCGCGCCGCTTTCAGCCATATCTATGGATCGCTGCTCTAGCGCTTGCGTTGACGTCGGAAGCCCTGTTGTTTGCGCCCCGTATTCCCATACAGATATAGGAGCTACGCAGCCGGTCGTCTGTACGTCTGCCGTTTGCATCCGACAAAAAAACAGAGGAGCATCAAACAATGCCTTCGCATCGAGCCGCTTACGAATTACTTGCCGAACAGCTCTCCGCCGAAGGGATCGACGTAGAGGCTGTCAAAGCCAATCTTAAGCGCCAGGAAATTGAGACGCCAAGCTGGGGGTATGCCAACAGCGGTACCCGCTTTAAGGCCTTTGCCTGGCCAGGCGCGGCGCGCACGACCCAGGAGAAACTGGATGACGCGGCCATGGTTCACAAGATGACGGGGATTGCGCCAGGTGTGGCCGTGCACATTCCCTGGGACAAGCCAGCCGACAACGACTACGACGCCGTGTGCCAGTATGCCGAAGCGCAAGGCGTCCATATTGGCGCGGTCAATCCCAATGTCTTTCAAGATGATGAGTACAAGCTCGGTTCCCTCGGGAATCCAGACCCGGCTATCCAGGAGCGAGCCCTGGACCACATCCTCGAGTGCTGCACAATCATGAAAAAGCTGAAGAGCAATGCGCTCAGCCTGTGGTTCGGCGACGGTACCAACTTCGCTGGACAGGACACCCTGCGTGGCCGCAAGCGCCGTTTCGAGCGCGGCCTGGCCATGGTGTACGAGCAACTGCCGCCGGATGGCCGGATGTTGATCGAGTACAAGTTCTTCGAGCCGACATTTTACAGTACCGATATCCCCGACTGGGGAACGGCCTACGCTTGGGCGCTGAAGCTAGGGGACCGGGCGCAGGTACTGGTCGATCTCGGCCATCATGCGCACGGGGTAAATATCGAGCAGATCGTGGCATTTTTGCTGGACGAAGGCCGGTTGGGTGGTTTTCACTTCAACAACCGCAAATATGCTGATGATGACCTGATTGTAGGCAGCGTCAACCCCTTTGAGCTCTTCCTGATCTACAACGAATTGGTCGGCGCGGCGCAAAGCCAGGACGCGGTGGCCAGCGCGACGGCCCAGAACGTCGCCTATATGATCGACCAGTGCCACAACATCGAAGGCAAGCTGGCGCCCATGATCTTATCGGTGATCAATTGCCAGGAGGCCTATGCCAAAGCCCTGCTCGTGCCACGCCAGCGGCTTGCTGCGCTTCAGGAAGCGGGTGAGGTGCTGGAGGCGCACCGGCTGCTTACAGAGACCTTCCGCACGGATGTGCGCCCGTTGCTGGCCCAGGTGCGCGAGGAGCTCGATGTGCCGGCCGATCCCATTGCCGCGTACCGTGCTTCGGGTTATGAGGAGAAGATCCGCGAGGAACGTGGGTTGGCTACGACCAGCGGCGGTTTCCAATAGGCCGTGATCCACTGGCGAACCACGTCCCCTGGAGACGCTCATGGCTGAACCCTCCACCACGAAGGCCGTTATGGAGATGCAGCATATCTCCAGACGCTTCGATGCTACGCAGGCCCTCGACGATGTCTCGTTGACATTGTATCCGGGCGAAGTGCACGCGCTTATTGGCGAAAACGGGGCCGGTAAATCCACGCTGATCAAGATCATGACCGGCGTGCACCGGCCCGACAGCGGCGTCATCCTGCTCGATGGCGAACCGGTCCACATTGGCAATTCCATGGAGGCGCAGGCGCTCGGCATTGCGGCCATCTACCAGGAGCCCATGGTATTTCCTGACCTCAATGTGGCTGAGAACATCTTCATAAGCCATCGTAGCCGTGGGCTGTTTGTACGCTGGGGGCAGATGTTTCGTGAGGCCGAGGAGATCCTGGCGCGGCTCGACGTTGCCCTCGACGTGCGCATGCCCGCGCGCGGGCTCACCCTGGCGTCACAGCAGGCAGTGGAAATCGCCAAGGCAATTTCGCTCAAGGTCCGTGTGTTGATCATGGACGAGCCTACGGCCTCGCTCTCTGCACATGAAGTCGCACAGCTTTTCCGGATCATTGCATCGTTACGCAGCCAGGGCGTGGCCATCCTCTTTATCGGTCACCGGATGGAAGAGGTCTTTACCATCGCCGACCGGATCACCGTATTACGAGACGGCAAGGTCATCTCCTCTGCCCTGCGCGGCCAGATGTCGACTGAACAGATCATCCGCGACATGGTGGGGCGCAAGATCGAGGATTTCTTTGCCAAGAGTGAGGCCCAACGGGGTGAATTGCTCCTGTCCGTCCGCGGCCTGAGCAAGGAGGGGGTCTTCAGGGATGTCAACTTCGATATCTATCACGGGGAAGTGCTTGGCTTTGCGGGGCTCATCGGCGCACGCCGCACTGACGTCGGGCTTGCACTCTTCGGGATCGAGCCTGCTGACCAGGGCACGATTGTCTTCGAGGGCCGGGAGGTACAGATCCGCGCGCCGGAACAGGCCCTCGATTTGGGGATCACCTATGTAACCGAGGATCGGCGCCAGCTGGGCTTGACCTTACCCATGTCGCTCGCCACCAACATCTCGTTGCCGACGCTGCGCCGCTATCTGTCGCGATTGGGGCTAGTGCGGCGCCGGGCTGAGGTGCAAACTGCAGAGGCGTTTCGCGAACGGCTCACGATTCGCTCGCCGTCGGTAGACATTGAAGTCGGTAAGCTCTCTGGAGGCAACCAGCAGAAGGTCATGTTGAGCAAGTGGCTCAATGCGGAGCCCAAGCTCTTGATCCTTGACGAACCTACGCGGGGCATCGATGTTCGTGCAAAGGCTGAAGTGCACCATATTATCAACGATCTAGCCAAACAGGGACTGGCCATCATCCTGATCTCGTCGGATCTCCCAGAGGTACTGGCCATGAGTGACCGCATTCTCGTTATGCGCGAAGGCAGGCAGATGGGGCTCTTCACCCATGCTGAGGCCACGGAAGAGACCGTCATGGCAGCGGCCTTGGGACAGGCCCAGCTCGCGGCTGAGAGGCTTGGATGAACGCCATTATACGCCGTTTCCGGCCTGAACAGATTCGCGAGCTCGTGCTGCTGGCGTTGATTGCCGGCCTCATCCTCTTCTTTGGCACCCAGATCGAGAATTACTACACCGCGCGCACCTTTACACGCATCTCAACCAGTGTGGCGGTTATCGCCGTGGTGGCAATTGGGCAGACGCTCGTAGTATTGACGCGCAACATCGACCTGTCCGTGGGCTCAATTGTCGGCTTTACCGCCTATGTGGTGGGTACGATTCTGAGCAGTAACAATGAGATTGGCCCTGTGCCGGCGGCCTTGTTGGCCATGGCCATCGGCGCCGTCTTGGGCGCGGTCAATGGTGGGCTGGTCGCCTTTGGCCGGGTGCCGGCTATCATTGTGACGTTGGGCACGCTGGCCATCTATCGCACCCTGCTTGTGGAAATCTCAGGCGCCAAGAGCGTGGTAACCCAACGACTACCCCAGTGGGTGGTCGACCTGCCCCGTTTGAACATCTTAACCATTGGCGAGGTCGACCTGCGCTTTCTGCCGGTGCTGGCTTTGTGTGTGGTCGTTCTTTTCCAGCTTGTTGTGAGCTATCTGCCCTATGGCCGGCGTCTCTACGCAATTGGCTCTAACCCTGACGCGGCGCGGGTGGCGGGCTTTCCGTCGCAGCGAATCGTGTTCCTGGCCTTTGTCCTGTCCGGCAGCCTGGCCGGTCTGGCCGGTTTCATGTTTCTATCGCGTTTTGGTGTGATTACGGTGGTGGCTGGGCAAGGTGTGGAGCTCCAGTCTGTGGCCGCGGTTGTCGTGGGCGGCGTGAACATCTTTGGTGGGTCGGGCACGCCAGTCGGAGCGTTCCTGGGAGCCATCATGATCGATGTATTGGAACAGAGTCTGATCCGCTGGCTGGCGATCAGCGAGTTCTGGCGTGATGCCCTGCTGGGGCTGCTGATTCTACTGGCAGTGGCGGCCGATGCCGTGATTATGAACCGCCTGCGGCGGCTCTGGGTGCGGAGTGAACTGGAAGCCCAACAGCGCCATGGCACTGCAGTCGAACAGGAGGAGAGCAGGTATGTGGCGTAGCCTCTCGTGGCTCAGGCGTTGGGAAGGACTGTTGCTAGCCATTCTGGTGATCGTCATTGCGCAGAACAGTGTGCGCACCCCTGCCTATCTGAGCATTGACAACCAGATCAACCTGTTTGTGCTCTCGATTGAGAAGATCATCGTTGCGTTGGCCATGACGTTCATCATCATCAATGCCGAGATCGATCTTTCGGTAGCGTCGGTCATGGGCTTTGCCGCGTGCACCGCAGGCTTTCTCTTTTCACAGGGCGTGCCCATGGCTGGAGCGGTAGCCGCAGGTCTCGCGGCCGGCCTGTTGAGCGGGGTCTTCAATGCATTCTGGATCGCCTACATGGGGTTGCCTTCGCTGGTCGTCACACTGGCCGGTCTGATCGGCTACCGCGGCCTGGCCTATCTGCTCCTGGAAGACCGCTCCATCGGCGACTTCCCAGAGTGGTTCGACCGTTTGGGGCAGCGTGCGCTGGTTGGACCCTTCCCCCTCTCACTGGTTGTCTTCTCCGTCCTGTTGTTGGCCGCCGTCATCATTCTGCAGTATTCCGGCTTTGGCCGCTATGTGTACGTCATCGGCAACAACCGTGACGTCGCACGCTATGCCGGTGTCAAGGTGCGGCGCGTAAAACTGTTGCTGTTCATTGTCTCGGGCACTGTGGCGGCGCTGGCCGGCGTTCTCTATATGGCCAGGTTGGGGGCTGTCCGGGGCGACCTTGCCTTTGGCTTCGAGTTGGACATCATCACCATGGTATTGCTAGGCGGCGTCAGTATCTTTGGCGGCTCTGGAACGGTCTGGGGCGTGCTGTTGTCTATCTTGATCATTCTGAACCTGCGCAACGGCATGTCGCTGGCCAACATGTCTGGCCACATGCAGACGGGCGTCATCGGCGTGCTGCTCATCCTATCGGTGCTCGTGCCTAATCTGGCTGCCAGCTTCCAGCGGTATTGGGCGCGGCGGCAGGCCGCGCAGAGCGCCCAAGTGCCTACCTAGGGGAAAACAGCGGCGAACGCTGGCGGCCCTGGCCAGCAGCAGCCCTGTTCTGCGGTCACGGCTGATACAACTCAGCTGCGACTCCCATATTCAGCATCACCGCGCGACTTGTTTCCCAGTATTGCTGCACGATCTACGTCACTCACAAGGAGGAAATGTATGCGAAATATGCGAATGACATTGCTGGCCCTGCTGGTCATAGGCGGCATGTTGCTGGCAGCATGTGCGCCGGCAGCGCCGCCTGCGGCGACAGAAGCCGCACCCGCTGAGGCCGCAGCGACGGAAGAGGCGACCGAAGCCCCCGTAGAGGAAGCGACAGAAGCGCCTGCCGAAGAGGCCCCCGAGGCGGCACCCAGCGGCGAGGTGGTCGTGCCCGAGCCAGGTCAGGCCGCCAAGATGATTCTCATGCCGAAATTCCTGGGCATTCTGGTCTTCGATCAGGCGAACCAGGGTGCACAGGAAGCTCATGCTGAGCTCCAGAACCCCGAGACGTTGCAGTTCCTTGGCCCGACACCAGAGAACAGCGTCGCGGGACAGATCGAGATCCTGACCAATGCCGTCACCCAGGGCATCAACGCGATCATGATCTCCAATAACGCCGGGGATCAGATCGCTCCGGCCGCCGTGGCTGCTCGCGAGGCAGGCATGACAGTGGTCACCTGGGACTCGCCGATTCCCTCCGCGGAGGGCGAACAGGTCTTTGTGGCCCAGGTTGACTTCGACGAAACCGGCACGGTGATGGCCGATATGGCGCTGAGCATTCTGGGTGAAGGTGGCGGCAAGTTCGCTGTCCTCTCGGCATCGCCCGATGCGGCAAACCAGAACGCCTGGATCGCCGCGCTACAGACTGTGCTGGAGCAGCCTGAATATGCCAGCCTGGAGCTGTTGGATATTGTCTATGGCAACGATCAGTCTGAAGACAGCTACAACCAGGCACTGGCGTTG
>JACFMY010000187.1 GCA_019455155.1 Caldilineaceae bacterium | reverse complement strand
CTTGCTGTCCCCTGGTCCACTTTTTGCCGAGGATACGCCAGCGGCGCCCATCGACTCCAGCACCGCTACGCAAGTTGTTGACGCGTATCCAGGTGAGATTCTTGTCGGCGTACCGGCGGACGCGGTATCCAGCGCCGCGAGTACGCTGGATGCCATGGATGCACACCTCCTGGAGCAAACGCAGAACTGCGGCAATCAGACGGTGCTGCAGGTCTGGCAGGTGGCTGCCGGCCAGGAAAGCCAGGCTCTGGCTGCACTGGCAGGTGATCCGCGCGTGCAGTTTGCTGTGCCCAACGCCATGGTATACGCGGCCCAAGATCAGAACAGCCAGGCTGCCGGTGAAGATTCAGAAATCGATACAAAGGCTGAAAGCGCATATGCGGTCGACGACCGCTTTTATGCCGGCTCACAGTGGGACATGCAACGCAGCTACTTCGTGCGCGCCTGGCGACTGATTTCCCTCAGCGGCGTTGTCCTCCAGCCGGTGCGAGTAGCGGTTATCGACAGTGGCATCGATGCTGGCCATCCCGAGTTCAGCGGTCACCTGTTGCCGGGTTACAACTATGTAACACCTGGCGCCGCCCCCAACGATGACTACGGGCACGGCACGCATGTATCCGGCGTCATCGGCGCGCTGACCAACAATGGCCTTGGCATCGCGGGCGGCGCGTTCGAGGTTTCCATTGACGCGCGCAAAATGCTTGACGCCAATGGCTCTGGCAGCGTGGCGAACCTGATTCAGGCAATTTGCGACGCGGCTGACAGTGGGGCGCGTGTGATCAACATGAGCCTTGAGATTCCTACTTCCCTCAATCCGGTTCTGGTCATGCAGCTCGACGACGCAACCTCTTATGCCTATAGTCAGGGCGCGTTGCCGGTAGCGGCGGCAGGCAACCTGCCGCGCTGTCCCACGGTCTGTTATCCCGCCAAGTTGAACAGCGTCATGGCGGTCTCGGCGCTGACCATCAACAACAAACTGGCCTCGTACAGCGCGGTGGGACCGGAGGTTGAGCTTGGCGCGGGCGGCGGCGACTCGACCGCCGCGGTCTTGAGCACATGGCCTGCCGCGGAGACAGTGCGTAATAAATGTGTCGGGGTTGGCCGCTATCTGTTGAGCGACCAGGGATCGTGGTACTGCGGGGAATATGGCACCAGCATGGCCGCTCCCCACGTGAGCGCCGCGGCTGCCCTATTGTGGAGCATTGACCCCACACTGACCGTGGGCGAAATGCGCACGCTGCTCCGCACCGCCGCGCGCCCGATTGGCCTGCCGCCCAACCAGGCAGGCAGTGGTCTGCTGGACGTGGAAATGGCTGTGCGCCAGGCGCTATCTGGCCGCCTCCATGTCGACCCCACAGTGGTGGGTATGGAGATCCGCGGCGGCGCCCAGCCAGTCACGACAACTGTGGTGCTGAGCAATGCCAGTGTTGAGCCGGTGATGGTTACCGGCTCAACAGCGGGCTTACCCGGGTGGCTGACCGTAGCCAATCTCCCCACCAAGACCTTTAGCACGTCCGTAACATATGGCGATCAGGCATACCTGTCCCTGGTGATTTCGCCTACCGTACTGCCAGCAGGTGTCTACAACGCCTCCCTTCCGCTCACTGCCACCGGCGCTTCGGGCACCCCAGTGACCCAAAACGTACGGGTTTCTTTGAACATCGACGGCTATCCTCCCGGATGGTATTTACCTTTGCTAATGACCGACGGTTACACGGACACCCTGCCCTCCTCACCGCCATCTCCCGTGGACTTTGCCTGGGAAACGCCGATCATGACGCCGACCAACTACCTCTTGGGAGAGAATGGCACGGCGACGGTTCAGCTCCCCTTTGCGTTCCCTGCTACCGGACCGGAGCTGTCGGCCACATATGAATATACTGAGGCTGTGATTTACGCCGACGGATTTCTCCAGTTCCCGGGGCCAATTTCCACGATTGTCTCTGATCCGGCGGATAATGGCTGCTTACCTACCGCCAACGGCCTCGATCAAGGCATCTTGGGCTGGTGGGCCGATCTGAATCCGGGCGCAAGCGGCGCCGAAGTATCCACCTTCCCAGCCGCGCCGGACCGTTTCGTGGTGCAGTTCAAAAATGTGCCTTCGGGCCCAACTGTGTCGCCCGGTTACCGGGTTTCGTTTCAGATGGTGCTCTACGCAAACGGAGATATCCGCCTGAACTATCTCGAGGTACCGCCTCTGTCCATCCAGGGCATCTCCGATCTGCAGCGGCGAGTGACGGTGGGCGCACAGGCAAGGGCGGGCCTCTTCCATAACGAGGTTGCCTGCTTTGACGGCAATATGGAACATGGAGTGCCGCCGCAGGCCCTTGAATCTGTCTTCATCGAACGCAAGGAGATTTATTGATGGGCGCAGAGGAACATCGCAAACAGGCGGCGGGCCAGGGCAGCGTACCCATAGCCATTGTCACTGTCAGCGACACGCGCACACCGGAGACCGACGTTAGCGGGCAGCTGATCCGCGAGCTGGCCGAAAGCGCCGGCCACACAATCGTTGCCTACCGGATCGTCAAGGATGAGCCGGACCAGGTGATGCAGACGCTTGAGGAGCTCGCTACCAACAGTGCGCGCCTGATTGTCTTCAATGGCGGCACCGGTATTAGCCAGCGCGATCGAACCTATGATGTAATCAGCGGGGCCTTGGAAAAGACGCTTACCGGCTTCGGCGAGCTCTTTCGTATGCTCAGTTACCAGGAGATTGGGGCAGCGGCCATGCTCAGCCGGGCCACTGCGGGCGTCTATCGCGGCAAGGTGGTTTTCAGCACACCAGGCTCACCGAATGCCGTGCGCCTGGCCATGGAGAAACTGATTTTGCCGGAAATTCGCCATCTCGCCTGGGAGTTGGTCCGTTAACCTCTTCCCAAAACAAGAAAGGCAGGCCATGGAGCAGCGGCCTGCCTTTTTCTTTTGCCTGCGCAAGCGGCCCCCTAGAAGAGAAGCCAGAGCATCACAAACGCGGCCACGATAGTCGGGACAGCCGCGGCGACCACAATGGGTAGCAACATGCTGAGCAACGCCCGCCCTACATCCAGCCGGGTTACATAGCGCAACAAATGATAGTAGAGTAGAACTGCCCAGAGAGAGCCGGCAAAACCGAACACAGGTCCGACCAGGGGTATCGGCGTCAGGCCCGTCAACACCAGCGGCACCGCCGCAAAACTGGTGCCGGCATAAAAGACCTGGAGCGTATTGGCCGCGCCCATAAGCCGCGCCAGCCCCATGACGGACGCACCGTAAATCATCCAGACGGCAAGCCAGCTCAGCGGCGTATTGAGCCACACACCCAGAGCCGAGAGAATGGCCGCCAGCACGCCTGGCATGCGCGGCTCGGTGCCTGCTATGGTCTGCACCGTGTGCGTTACCATGTCGACAAGCACGTTGGGCGCGTATTCCTGAGCCAGCCTGGTCGAGGTATCAGCAATTTGCGCTAGCGGTACTGACGTGCCCAGTGAAATGGCCAGCCAAAGGTTGGCCACCAGCGGCACCACACCGGCGATCAGGCCCAGCACCACGATCATGCCAATACCCTGGCGCATACTCACCGTAACGACGTTGCGTTCAAACGGATCGAGGGCTTCGGCCGCGTCAAAGCGCAGCGCCGCCAACATCTGGTGCAGGCGGGGCAGCCAATAGCCGCGGCTCAACCACTCCTCGCGGCCCGCATGGCCTGGCAGTGTAACATGGGTCTGCAGGCTCATCGATAGCCTCCCATCGAATAGCCAAACGTAAACATCAGCGCCAACAAGGTCCCAGCTAGCAGCGCGACCGCGTAGACGATAAGGGTGGTCTTGGCTGCGTTTTGCCAGGAGAGATCGTGGGCAATGTGCACCGCCCGGTAGGCAATCAATACACCCCAAATAAGCAGCATAGCCCCGCTTGGCGAGGCAAAGGGCACAATGGTCAAGACAAGAAAGACCATGGGTGCCGCGATCAGGGCGGACGCACCCATCGTCGCGTTAAGCGTACCACTGCCGCCCATGGCTCGGGCTACACCATGGGCAACCAGGCTAAAGAAGACCCACCAGAGCAGCATGAGCAGGGGCAGCGTGATGATCGGCAGCAGGTGTGACCAACCCCCTGTATAGCCGCTGCTCAACGCGGCCAGCTCCCATGCCGAGCGGAGCACGGCCTCGCCTTGAGCAACCGGCAGAGCAACCAGGCTCGCCAACTGCTGCCAGCCCTGGATCGCGGCGCTGAGCGTCGCCTCCGGCGCGGGCAGCGTGGCCGCAGTCAGCAATCCCCCAAGGGCGCGGGCGATACCAGCTAGAAAGCTCAGGGCCACCACAAAGACCAGTCCCTCGATCCACGGATTGTCATCGTCGACCATAGCCTCGAAGGGTTCGCTGTCGAGCACCAGGGCTTTCGCAACGAATTCGGGATAAGACTGTGGTTGTAGCATAAGCTGTCAGGTACGTAGCTGTCAGGTACGAAGATAGAGAGTAAGGGTCCCTTCCGGGCAACAACGGATACTGATCCATCATAACATAGGGCCGTGGGTGAAACAATGAGCGGTGGCCGGCAAACGAGGCCGGCTTCAGGGGAAGATCTCTAGGTGAACCCTGGCCTGCCGCGCCGCGTGCTGGCGTAACGAAGGCGCGCGATCTACATCACGTGCTGCGGGTGAAGAAAGACAAAGACCGGCCGCCGCCACCGGGCAGAGCGTTCCTTCCCGGTGATGGCGGCCGGTCGCAAACGCACCAGAAAGTGCGCCGGAGGCAGGATAAATCCAACGTCAATGGCCAGTTGAAGGGCGTCTCAGAAGGTGCGGTGAGTGCTTTCGCCGGCCATTCGAATCATCGTTGCCAGCATGTTCACCAGGTCGATCGAGACGCGCGCGTCGATGCCGTCCACCGTGAAACCGTGATTGGCAAAAGCGCCGTCGACCGCTTCGGCTCTGTAGCACGCCTCAATCACACGGCGTTCGGTCTCTGCATCGTGAAAAGCCTTTAGCTCACGGGACAGAAACGCGATCATGGCGGCCACCGCATAGGCGCCCCAGTTCGAGACCGCGGCGGCAACCGTAGCTGTCGTCTTGACCACAGTCGCCATGCCCTGCCCGCACGGGCATTGGCACTTGGCCCCGTACTGCTGGATCCGGTGCACAGCGTCCATGATGTTGCCAAATCCAATTTCGTTGCCCCCATCACCGATACCGACGGAGACGATTTCGCGGCTTGCCGCCGCCTCGAACAACGCGTAATACGCGGGGGCATCCTGGATGGGATGGCCCAAGACGGAATGCGTGATGCCGGCAGGATTTGGCCCAAGCGTCTCGATGGCGATGATTGCCGACGGCTGGTAACGGTCAATCAGCGCGTTGGCTGCATCTTGGCTCGTCCCCGTCTCGTTGTATTCCAGCATGGAGGCCGCCCAGTTACGCTTGACGGCCGAGTCCGGATCGATTACGACCAGCCCTTGCCCCTTGGCCGATGCCGCGACTGGCGGCGCTTGATAGTCGGTCGTCACAAACATGGGCACAGCGCCTGTCGCGACGGCCAGGGCCCGCGCAAGGGCCGCGCCGCCGGGCGGGCCATCTGATTCGCCATGTGGCAGCCAGGGTGGGCCACCAGCTGTACAGGTAATAAAGACCGGCGTTCCGGGCTTACAGTGTTCCAGGAGCAAGTTGGCGGCGTGCAGAGAAAGGGGTTCGCCTGCCACGGCGACCGCAGCCTCGTAGAGCGGACGGTGCGTTCCACGCGGCATCCCCTGGCGGCGCATTTCGACGGTGCAGAGCCGGTCAATATATTCAGCTAGTATCTTGGCCATGGTTCTCTTTTCCTGTAGTTACGGATATGGTGTGGGGTTGGTGATCACTGAATAGAGCGCTGGATTGCGCGTGTTAAAGGTGTGCGACGTGCTGCGAGCGCTCCTGCTCAACGCGGTGTCGATCTCGGCGACGATGAAGTCTTCTTCATGCGATTTGCCTTCGGCCACCACCTGTCCGGTCGGCGCGACGACCCGGCTGCCTCCAAACAGAACATCACCGCGCTGTTCACCAACGACCGAGCACACGACATACCAGGTGACATTCTCTACCGCACGCATGAAGAGACCGTGGACCCAAAACTCCTCGAATCCAGCCGCAGAGGCCGAGACATTGAGTAGAATGTCCGCCCCCTTGAGCGTCTGCACGCGCGCCACCTCAGGAAAGCTCATGTCATAGCAGATGTGAATGCCCAAGCGTCCGATGCGCGTGTCAAAGACCGGCAATTCCTGGCCCGGGCTGTAGAAACAACGTTCCTTGGAAACGCCCATGCTGTAGGGAAAGGCCGCGACATGGGTCTTGCGATAGGTCCCAATATACCCCTCGGGGCCGATGACGAGGGCGGAATTGTAGATATCGCCCGGAATCGACCCGCCAAATGTCGCCGCGCCCATGACTATGTAGATATCCAGGGCCTTAGCCCGCTCCATCAGCTTCTGTACATGGGCATCGGGCGGATCGATGACCGTAGCATATTTGTGGAGGTATTCGTCGGTCCGGTACCCAGACAAATACATCTCTCCAAACATGACCAGGCCGGCCTTCTCTTTTGCTGCCCGTTCTATTAGCAGCAATGCCCGCGCCAAATTGGCGTCGCGCGGATCGTAGTCTTCAGCCCCCACATCGGACTTTGCTTGCGCCAGGGCAATTCGAAATCGGCTCACTCCGTTTCTCCTTTCGCGCCTGTAGATGGGCATTCCTAACGCAGATACTGGTGGAAAAATCCGGCGATTCTGCTGGCCGCATCGGCCACATGGTACGGTTCGTTGAATCCGTGGCCCTCACCGGGATAGATCTGAACCTCGTGAGGATGGCCTTTCCGGGCAAGTCGCTCCGCAAGATCCAGACTCTGATTGGTTGGAACGCCCAGATCGGCGTCGCCATGTAACAATAAGACCGGCGACCGGATCTGATCGACATAGGTGATGGGTGAACGTTCCACGTATAGGGCCCTATCACGCACGGGGTGGCCCAACTGGTGCGCCAGGAGGCGCCGTACCCAGGGTATCGAGCGATCCCATAGTGAGTGCCAATCGCTGACGCCAAACTGGGCCACGCCACAGCAGAAGGTGTCGGGATACTGGCATAGACTGATCATGGTGGCATAGCCGCCATAGCTCCGCCCCCAAATGGCAATCCGATCCGGGTCGACTCCACCCTGGGTTGCCAGAACACTGACCCCGGCAACCCAGTCGGCCTGATCGAGCCCACCGTAATCTCCCCTGTTGAGATCCATAAAGGCTCTCCCGTAGCCGGTGCTCCCACGCACATTTGGCGCCAGGATCGCGTGCCCCTCCACTGTGACCAGATATTGCAGAAAGGGATCGTACATATCGCGCGTGACCCAGTTTGGCCCACCGTGTACCAACAGGATGCCGCCGCCGGACCGCCGCCCGGCAGGCGGTGTGTAAAGCATGGCATCAATGGCAAGCTCCCCGGCCCCTGCGTAGGAAACGCGCTGGGGCCGTACGAGCGCACCCGGGGGAATCGAGTGCGCTGCTGTGTGGGTGACCTGCTGGCGGCGCCCAGACGCAAGCTCGGCTACCCACACATCGCGGGGGGTGACAGCATCGGTCCACACATAGGCAAGCCGGTCACCAGCAGGCGACCACGCGGGCCAAAAGCCGTTGCCTACCTCAGGCGACAACCAGGTCACCGCCCCGTCCTGCAGAGAGACAGAGCCGATCCGGCTCCATATGCCATTGGTCAACGCAAACGCGATCTGGCTGGCATCAGGCGACCAGGTGGGGTGGGCCACCTCACCTGGTCCGGTCTCGACTTTGTGCAGATCCCCTGACTGCAGACCCCACAACCACAGGCTGTCGTAGCCATCACGGTCGGAGACAAAAGCGAGCTGCTTTCCGTCCGGCGAAAATCGCGGCGACCGCTCATTGGCTGGGGCAGGATGGTCCACCAACTGGAGCTCACCGCTGTCAAGATGGAAGATGGTGATGCCGGCGGCAAACAGATGGTCGTCGCTGCGCTGGCTCGAAAACGCAAGTGAACGGCTGTCGGGCGCCCAGGCCAGATCTGTATGCGCATGCCGGTCGTACGTACATTGAAGCGGCGTGCCCCCTGTCGCGGGCACGATGGCAACCTGCTCTCCGCCTCCTTCCCACGCCACCACAAACGCAACCCACTTGCCATCCGGCGACCAGCGCGGCGTGCGATCGGAACCCGGATGGTCTGTCAATTGGCGCACATGGCCGGTTGTAACGTCCAGGACAAAGATGCTGGTCCGTTTGGTAGAGGAACGCTTGTTCTCACCCACAAACGCGATTTGCCGTCCGTCCGGCGACCATTGGGGTCCACCTCCCACGTCCCGCCGGTCGGTGCCATCTGTCGCCTCGACCAGCACGGTGAGGGGCGCTGCAGGACGGGACGGGCCGTCCTCCGGGTGCAGCCAGATCTGGTTGCGGGCGTTGCCCGCCTGGACATAAGCAAGCCAACGCCCATCGGGCGACCAGCTAGGAGGCCCCGGTGCGTAGAGGCGGTCTCCTGCTGTCAAGACGTTGCTGAACAGGAAGGTATCAGCGGGCCAGGAAAGGGTGTACACGGTTCTATCGATGCTCCTCTAGCTGTTCATGCGCGGGTCTAGATAGTCTCGTAGCCAATCACCCACGATGTTGATGGAGAGAACGGTCAACAACAAGGTCAGACCAGGAAAGATGGCCAGCCACGGCGCGCGGTAGAGATGCTCTTTGCCAGTGGCCAACATCCTGCCCCAGCTGGGTACAGTAGGCTCCGTGCCCAGCCCAAGAAACGAGAGCGCGGATTCAGCCAGGATGTTCGTGCCCACCGAGAAACTGGCGATGACGATCACGGAGGCAACCAGGTTTGGCACAATGTGCCGGAGGATGATCCGGTATGGGCGTACACCGGTCGCAGTTGCGGCCTCCACGAACTCCTGCGCCCGGAGCGTCATGGTCTCCGCACGCACGACGCGCACATAGGTGGCCCAGCCCACGATCCCTAATACCAGGATGATGTTGGTCAGACCGGAACCCAACACGGCTAGCACGCTGACGGCCAACAGCATGACTGGAAACGAGAGCTGGATATCGACCAGCCGCATGATGACATTGTCGACCACGCCTTGATAATAGCCGGCCAGCAGACCCAGCATTGTGCCAGCCAGGCCTGCCACAGCAACCGATGTGAAGCCCACGAAGAGTGAAATCCGCCCCCCGTACAGCAGCCAGGCCAGCACGTCCCGTCCCAACATATCCGTGCCCAGGATAAAGTTCGGATCGGCGCCGTCGGCCCAGAAAGGGGGCTTTGCCCGGTTGCTGAGATCCACGGCCTCGGGGTCGAAGGGCGCAATATAGGGCGCCGCCAGTGAGGCAATGACGAGCAGGCCGAGCAGAAAGAGACTCAACAAAGCCATCTTGTTGTGTTGCAGACTGTTTATGAGCCGCGACGGCCGGCGCCGCCGGGAAGCGATTCCGGGGCCCGCAGAGGAGATAGAAGAGAGTGTTTCGCTGGTCATCTGTGACTCTTCAAGCCAGTGACTATAAATCAGAGACTATGAAATAGAAGAACGTATGCGCGGGTCCAGATAGGTATAGGCAATGTCCACAATCAGGTTCAGGAGCACAAAGATGGTCGCAAGGATCGTTACGGCAGCCTGGATGACGGGGAAGTCTTTGACCCCTACCGCCTGCAGGATGAGGCGGCCAACACCAGGCCAGGCAAAGATCGTCTCCACGATGATGGCGCCACTGATTAAGTAGCCGAATTGGAGGCCCACGAGTGTGATCAACGGGATGAGGGCATTGCGCAGCCCGTGGCGCCAGATGACGAAGCCGTGGGGCAACCCCTTGGCGTGGGCCGTGCGGATGTAGTCCTGCCCCAGGACTTCCAGCAGGCTGGAGCGCACCATACGTGTGTTCTGGGCCAGTGGCAGCGCGGCAAGCGTAATCGCGGGCATGACCAGATGCTGCCAGCTGTCGCGGCCGGAGATGGGCAAGAGATTCCAACGCACGCCCAGGAATAGAATCAGCAGCACACCCAAGAAGTAGTTCGGCACTGCCTGGCCTACCATGGCCACAACGATACTGATCCGGTCCCATAACGAGTTTCGATAGACGGCGGCAACCGTGCCGAGGGAAACGGCGACCAGCACGGAGAGTAGCAGGGCCGCGATCGCCAGCTCAAGCGTGGCAGGCAGGCGCTCGACCACCACCCGCATGGCATCCGTGCGATGGAAGAGCGAAGTGCCGAAATCGCCCTGCACAGCCTTGGCCACATAGCGCGCATATTGCTCAGGCCATGGGCGATCGAAGCCCATGCGCTGGCGCAGCTCTTGGATCTCCTGCTGCGTGGCGTGCTCGGACAACATCAGGTTCGCCGGATCGCCGCGCAGGAACATCAGGCCAAAGGCGACAAACGTTACCCCAAGAATCACGAAGACAGACTGTAGCAAGCGTCTGACGATGTACCGTAGCATGTGCCTTGTGTAGTTGGGTATGGGAGGGCGAGCCGCTCTATGGCTCGCCCTCTGCAAGCAACGTAATCGGGCTAGACGGCTGGCCGCCTACTCAGTGGGTGTTGGCGCGATGCCGATCAAAAGGGTGAGCCCGTCGGCCCGCTCCTCCCATTGGTCCAACCGCGGGCTGACTGCAACCTGGTTATACTGTTTGAACAGGAAGAGCCAGGGCGCTTCATCGAAGGCAAGCGCCTGCGCCTCGTCCACCAGGCGCTTCCGCTCCTCCCGGTCAATGGTTCCCTTCAATTCTTCGTAGAGCTGTTCAAACTCCTCGCTCTGCCACCGTTCTTCTGCACAGCGCGGGCTACGGCAGCCGGACGGCGCGATCCAGCGCAGCTCGCCCACCGCGTTGGCAAAGCCACCCAATGTCGCTAACGCCAGCGGGCCCAAGGTGCCTTCACGTAACCGGGAGTTGTATACCGTCACCTCAACAGGCTCCAGGACAATATCAACGCCGATCTCTTTCAGGTCCGCCTTGAGCGCCTGGACAAGCGTCTCACCTAGAATCGCCTCGCCAGCAGGAGGATAGGTTAGAACAAAGGATAGCGGGGCGCCGTCCTTGTCCACGATGCCATCGCCATCTGTGTCCTCCCACCCTGCATCCGCGAGCAGCGCCTTGGCCTTTTCCGGGTCGTAGGGATAGGGTTCCAGGTTCACATTTTCCCAGAAGCCATTGGCGACACCGGCCAGGAGCTTTCCCTTGCCTTCATAGATTGTCGCCAGTATCTCTTCCCGGTTTGTGCCGTAATTCAAAGCCTGGCGCACGCGTACGTCGTCGAGTGGCTGAACACTCACGTCGTACTGGATGAAGATATCCTGGAAGCTGTTGACGCCGCGCAGCAGCGCTTTGCCGGAGCTCTCGATCTCGACCGCCTGGTCCGGCGGCACTTTGGTAATCACATCCGCATTGCCGGCCAGCAGCTCGGCCACCCGTGTGGAGGCGTCTGGCACAAAGCGGAAAAGGACACCCTCGAAGGGGGCAGGGCCTCCGTAGTAGTCGTCCCACCGTTCCAGCGTCAAATGATCACCCTTCTCCCACTCCACAAAGCGGTAGGGACCTGACCCAACAGGCTGCAACGCCAGCTCTTCCAGAGAGGTGTCAGCATAGCTCTTCGGGACGATCATCCAATAGCGCAGCTGCTCCAGAAAGACCGCCGTCGGCTTGGTCGTGAAGATGTCGACCGTGTACTCGTCTACCACTTCACAATGATCCAGGTTGCCGTCAACCACTACGAGGCGAGCCTGGGCCGGCGGCCTCAGGG
>JACFMY010000186.1 GCA_019455155.1 Caldilineaceae bacterium | reverse complement strand
ACCACTCCTCCGCTATGTCGGCCTATTACCATATTGATTTCTTAACTTTCATAAGTCGCCACTACCGAACTCAACTTTGATGTTTGACAGACCACTAGCCGGGTTCTACAAAGACGAAGAGGAGATCGTTCACATTGGTCTGCGTCGGGCCACTCAAAAGCAGGTCGCCCGTAGCGTGCAAGAAGGGGTAGGCGTCGTGGCCGCGCAAATAGGCTACTGCATCCAGCCCCGCCGCCCGGCCTCTAGCCACTGTCGCGGCGTCGGCCAATCCCCCGGCGCTGTCCGTGGGGCCGTCAGTGCCGTCTGTGGCCAGTGCCGCCACCGTAATGCCCGTTGTACCGTCCAATGCCAGGGCTGCGGCCAGGGCCAGCTCCTGGTTGCGGCCGCCGTGACCAGGGGACGCGCCCAGCGTTACCGTCGTCTCGCCCCCCAGCACCAGACAGGCCGGCGGCGCCACGGGATGGTGGCTGGCCTGCACCTCTTTGCCCAGAGCCACGGCCACCCGCGCCACCCCGGCGGCCTCTCCTTCCACATAGGTCGAGAGCAGTAGCGCACTGTATCCGAGCGCTTCGGCCCGCGCACACGCAGCCAGCGCCGCAATCCGGTTGTCTGCCACAATTATCGTCTGCGTACGCTCAAAGATGGCATCGCCTGGTTTAGGCGTGTCGGCTATGGCGCCGGCAAGCCCCGCGCGCAGGCGCTCAATGACAGCCGCCGGCAGCCGCTGCTCCAGGCCGTAGGATTCCACGACCGCCCACGCATCGGCCCAGGTGCTGCTGTCCGGCACAGTAGGCCCGCTTGCGATGACATCCAACGGGCTGCCCACCACATCGCTTAGCACCAGCGTCACCAGGGTCGCCGGGTGACTGGCCCGCGCCAGTTGGCCACCTTTGACGGCGCTCATGTGTTTGCGCAGGCAATTGATCTCGTTGATCGTCGCGCCACAGGCGAGAAGGGCATCGGTCATGGCCTGCAGGTCGTCCAGTGTAATACCGGCTGGGGCTTCCAACAGCGCCGATCCGCCGCCCGAAATCACGGCAATGACCAGATCGTCAGCCTGCGTCTCCTCAAGCAACCTGAGCATGCGCGAGCCGGCGGCGACGCCAGCTGCATCGGGAATGGGATGGCTGGCTTCGACAATCTCAACCCGGCGGGTAGGCGAGCTATGACCGGTCTTGACGACAACCAGCCCGCCGGCCACCTTGCTGTCCAGGCAATCTTCCACAGCGCGCGCCATCGGCGCGCCGGCCTTGCCAGCCCCGACCACCAGCACCCGGCGAAAGCCAACCAGGGGAATCCCGCGATCGCCGGCCTTCAGGGTGTCACCCTCGCGGCGTAGCACAGCGGCAACTGCCTCATAGGGATCGACAGCAGCCAGCGCGGACTCCAGAATCTCCAGGTAGCGCCGCCGCCGGATCGTCTCTCGCGACAGCACTGCTTCATCGAAGCGCATCACTATACCTCACCTATGCAACAGATCTACGCGACAGATCCGCAAAAGGGTCCAATTATGCGGGTTCCCCGCGCAGCCAGGCCACGTCGTATGGCTGGAGGGACAGGGTCAGCTGATCACCGCCAGCGCGCACTGGCCGGCCTGTAATCAGTTCATGGAGCGAAGCGCCTGGCGCAAATCCAGCCTCGGCCAGCGAAAGTTGCAGCGTCTGGTGCTCGCCAGAGACGTTGTGGAGGCACAGGACGCGGCTGCTGCCATCCGGCGCGGTGCGCACGAAGCAAAAGCACGCGGGGTTCAGCGCCAACACCTGCTGGGCTCCGTTGGGGTGAAACGCGCGCTCACCAGTACGCGCCTGAATGAGTGTGCGATAGCGCTGGAATACCTGATGTGGAATCGACTGCGGGTCATCCAGTGCAGCCTTCAGCGCGCGACGTTCAAATTTGCGCCGGTTGATGGTGCGGTTGTGTCCCGTCTGCGCCACACCTTCATGCCAGTTACGGCTGCCAAATAGGCTGTGTACATAGATCCCAGGCACGCCGGCCAGGCTCAACAGAATGGCCTGGCTGGCCATGAAGCGGTTCACCTGCAACGCCACTGGTTCTACCAATGTAGGGTCGTTGAGCGCGTCGAAATAGACGATGTTGAGCTCGTACGGGCTCTTGCTGCCATCTGGATTTGCCTTGTACGAGACGAGGCCGCCATGCTGCAACACCCGCTCCACCATGGCGTCCACTTCTTCTCGAGCCAGAATGCCTTCCAGCGGGCGCAGCCCAATCCCATCATGGGAAGCCATGAAGTTGAAAAACGTAGTCTGCGCTGACGGTGACCTGAGCCCCGCAGCCCACGCGGTCAGATGGGTGGCATCCCCAGTCTGGAAAGCATGGAGCGTCAGGGGCGGCAGCGTGAAGTTATAAACCATCTGCGCCTCGTTGCTGCCATCGCCAAAGTAGCTGACGTTTTCCGCATGGGGCACGTTGGTCTCTGTGACAAGCAACACGCCGGGCGCCACTTCGTCCATGAGCGCGCGCATAGCCTGGATGAGCGCATGGGCCTGGGGCAGATGGATACAGCTGGTGCCGATCTCCTTCCACATGAAGCCAATCGCGTCCAGGCGGATCAGCTGCGCCCCTTGCTCGACATAAAGAAGCAGCGCGACCAATACATCGATGAGCAGATCCGGCCACGCAAAGTTCAGATCGATCTGGTCGGCACTGAACGTCGTCCACACATGTTGGACGCCCCGGTTCGTCTCCACCGGTGTTAGCAAGGGCAGCGCGCGCGGGCGCACCACCTGAGTCAGGTCAGTGGCCGGATCCACCACGATGAAATAGTCAGTATAGGGCGCTTCACCCCGGCAAAAGGCTTGAAACCAGGGACTGGATGCAGAGATATGATTGATGACCGCGTCGAACATGAGCCGGAAATGCTCGCTCAGTCGCTGGATATCGCGCCAGGTACCCCACTCTGGGTTGACTTCCCGGTAGTCAACTACCGAAAAGCCGTCGTCCGAAGTGTATGGGTAAAATGGGAGAATGTGCATGCCGGTCAAAAAGTCGCCCGCCAGCTCCACCATGGTTTCGTCCAGGGTCTGGAGGGGCGCTTTCCCCGCCTCTTGGATCTGATCTCCATAGGTGATGAGAATGACATCGCGTTGGTCGACGCGCTCGCTCGGCGCGGGGACAGCCGCGCGCAGCTGGGGATTGCGCTCCCGAAATTGTTCCAGCCGCGGGGTGAGTTTCTCCAAGATCTGCTCAGCTGTCGCGCTGCCATACACATAGGAAAGGTGCGCGCGCAGACGCTCGAGCGGCATAGGCATGACGACTCCTTTCATTCCGCCACGAAATTGGTTTACCAGCCCGCGCGCGGCACGGTGTGAGGCCGAACGCCGGGCGTGGCCCTTGTGGAAAAGAGCGGAGCCTTATTGTACCAGAGATTGGCCCGGCGCCCGAGCGCGCGGAAATGGCCGGCGCCCCAGAGACCGGCCACGCCACGGCCGGTCTCACCTCTCTGGCAGCCAGCCCTAGGAAAGTCCAGAGTCAATCGACGTGAACGTGCGCCAGGCGGTGGATTGCCTGCCTGCGCAAGGCGCTGATCGTCAACACGAGGGCGAAAGATGCTGACTGGAGCAGAACGATGGTGGCGCCGCTGGCAATGTCCACGTAGTAGCTCAGATACATGCCCGATACGCCGCTGGTCACGCCGATCGCGACGGACAGGAGTACCATGCGGTTGAAGCTGTCTGTGAGCAGACGCGCGGTAATTGCCGGAATCACCAGCGCGGCCGCGATCAGGGTCACACCGAGCACCTGCATGGACGCGATGATGGCCGCGGCCAGGGCCAGGGCAAAGAGGGTATCGACCCATTGGGTGCTCACGCCATAGACCTCGGCAACCTCGGCGTCGAAGGTGGTGAAGAGGAGCTGCTTGTAGATCACAAAGATGACAGCCGCCACCAACAGCGCGATGCCGCCCACGACAAAGACCTCGTTCCATGTCACACCCAGGATGTTGCCAAAGAGCGCGGCGTCAAATGACTGGGTAAAGCGGCGGTAGCGGCTGATCAGGGCCACGCCCACGGCAAAGCTCGCCGTGGTAATGACGCCGATCGCGGCGTCGGCGCCGATGCGGGTGCGCCGGGTCGTCTGGTTGATGAGCACGGCCGTTAGAAAGCCCCAAAGCCCCGCGCCGGCAAAGAAGTTCCATTGCATGACAAAGGACACCACCGCGCCGCCAAAGATCGCATGGGACAGACCATGGCCAATGTAGCTCATGCCCCGCAGAACGATATAGACGCCTAACAGACCACACAATGCGCCGGCAAAGAACGCCACCAGCATACCGGTGCGGAAGAACTCATATTGAAATGGCTCAAGTAGCCATAGCATAGGCCTTCTCCGTTTCTTCCTTCCCTTCCTGCTCGGAACGACGGTGCCCTAGCACTGGCGCCGGCAGGACCTCCTTGCGCGTATGGTGATGGGGACGCTGATGCACCAGCACCATGCCATTGTGCCGGAGGACCATCATGTCTCCCTGATAGGTCTCCGACAGGACGGCATCGGTGAACGCCCTCTCGGGCGGACCTTCCGCAATGACGCGCCGGTTTAGACAGATGACCCACGGCAGGTGTGCTGCCACCGCGTTGAGATCATGGGAGGTCATGAGGATCGTGATGCCTTGCTGGTTGAGGTCACAAAGCAGGTGCAGCACATTCTCTGCTGTGCGCATGTCGACGCCGCTGGTCGGCTCGTCAAGGACCAGCAATTCCGGCTGGGAGATGAGCGCCCGCGCCAGAAAGACCCGCTGCTGCTGCCCACCTGAAAGGTCACGAATGTGGCGGTTGGCCAGATGATCGATCTCCAGCCGCTGCAATACGGCACGCGCCGCGTGTTTTGCCCCTGCGTCATGCCATGGGAGCCAGCTGCTCTGGCGAACCCGTCCCATAAGTACCACCTGCTCGACTGTGACGGGGAAATTCCAATCTACCGATTCGAGCTGCGGCACGTAACCGACTTGGGGCGCTGGCCGGCCATTGAGCGTTGCGCCGCCGATCGTCACCGAGCCGCGATTGGGCCGGAGCGTCCCCAGAATGAGCTTGAGTAGGCTCGTCTTCCCAGCTCCGCTGGGACCCACCAACCCCGCAAACTGGCCGCGGTGTAGATGAAGGGATACGTTGCTCAATACCGGCGTCGCGCCATACCCAAAGGTGACGTCGCGAATCTCTACAAAAGGGTCCATGTTTCTCTCCTCCAGGGCTTACGGGATTGGCGGGAGGGCATAGGGATCGTCATGGATTACTGGTTCTGCTGGATGGCTGCGTCCACTCCCGGGACGTTGCTGGTATCGAACTGTGCCATGATCGATGGGTCGCCGCCCAGGGCCTGCGCCATGACGCGCACGTTTGCGGCCATGAGACCCAGATAAGAATGGTTACTGTCGCCAGGCTGGCCAGGCAGGTCGTCGTCGCGCAGGTCATCCACATAGGTGGCGCCGGTCTCGCGGGCAATCTGCTCCAGCACGGGCGACGGAAATACCTCTGATCCAAAGATAGCCGGCACTCGCTCCGCCTTGATCTGTTCGATGATCTGTACCAATTCCCGGGCCGACGGCTCGGCGAAATCGGAAGGCTGGATGGCGCCGATGACGGCCATGCCGTAAAGCGGCGCGAAGTAGGCCCAGGAATCATGGTAAGTAAGCAACTTGCGGTTCTCTTCCGGGATGGAGGCCACCGTCTCCCTGACTGCAGCATCCAGCGCCTCGATACGGCCATGAAACAGGTCGTAGTTGGCCCGGTAGTACGCCTCGTTGGCACCATCCCGCTCGATCAGCTTGTCACGGACAATCTCCGCATACTTCAGCGCGTAGAATGGGTTGGGCCATAGATGGGGATTGGGGCTGCCTGCCTCCTTGGGAAAGGAGAAATCGTAGACATAGTCATCGGGCGCAATGGTCAGGTCGCCAAGCAGGACGATCTCGGCGCCTTCCTTCAGGTTAGCTTCTGCCAACCGGCGCGTCGGCTCCTCCAGCCGCAAACCGTTGATGAAAATCAGGTCGGCCTCAGCCAGCTTGCGCGCATCGGACGGCGCCGGCTCAAAGGTGTGCGAGTTGACGCCTTCGGGAACAATGCCAACGACCGCTGCCTGGTCGCCGGCTATGTTGTAGACAATATTCGTGATGGGAGATACGGTGGTGACAAGCCGTAGCCTGCCCCGCGTGTCGCTGCTCGTTGCCGGGGACGACGATATGTCCGCAGGTGCCGCGCTGCACCCGCTCAGCACCAGCATGATCCCCAGCCAGATTGGCGCGCTGATATGCCGCATAAAACAGAACTCCTCGATCTGAGGCAGAGTTGGATCCAGTAACTTCGCCAATCCTGCCACAAACGCAAAGAGTTGCAAGTGCGATTGATTACAAAAGGCCCAAATTATAGCAATCTCACAGATCGGGAAGCGGCGGAGTCAGTAGACTGGGACGGCAAAGAGGTGGAACGTAAGCCGCCCGTTCATGGCTGGGTCGTGTTCGCCGATCCATTTGAGGACAACGGAGCCGCGTCAATGCATGCCTTACACCAGCCGAAGATGACTGTGTGATCGGCATCGGCCACAAAGTCATAGTGCTTGCGCAGCTGCACTGTTAGGGGCTCGATAAACTCGTGAGGGAATTCAAAGGAGTAGCCGCAGTTCCGGCAAATAGCGTGGTGGTGCGTGCCATGGGTGCGCAGGGCATAGTGGGTCGCGCCCGTTCCCATATCTGCCTCTATGATCAGGTCAAGTTCCTTGAGCAGATCCAATGTTCGGTAGATGGTCGCCAGGTTGATGTAGCTGTTGATGTTCTGCACAGCTGTATAGACATCCTCAGCAGTGATGTGTCCCTGCATCCGCTCAACGACCTCCAGAATGATGGCACGCTGAGGCGTCACGCGGATCCCGCGCCGTTTGAGTATCTCGATCAATGTCGATTTCTTGGCCATATGACTGCTCCTTTCGACCCTGGAAATCGCACATGCGAATGATTTGCAAGTGCATCTACAATAGTACCGATCCTGGCCAATCGGTCAAGATCGCCCAAACGAAGTTGCCGTCTCCGCCCTGGAGGCGTTCCAGCACCGTAGTGCTGGGATTCACGGGGCTATGCGCGCGGCCCCGTATTCAAGAGCGGCTCATACCTGGTAGCGCGCGATAAACTGATAGCAATGTGAGTGTGTGAGATGACGCAAGAACAGCTAGAGCATACCGGAATGGTCAATGAGGGCGCGGCACAGTTGCCCGTGGAGCGCTGGATCGATGTGCGGCCGGACGACGGCGGGCTGCGGTTGCACATACGGGAGTGGCCCGGCGCGTTGCGCCCCTTCGTGCTGCTGCACGGGTTGGCCAGCAACGCTAGTACCTGGGACGCTGTGGCCACCAGACTGGCCGCACATGGCCACCACGTCGTAGCGGTCGACCAGCGCGGCCATGGCCTCAGCGACAAGCCCGATGACGGGTACGAATTCACACAGATGGTGGGTGACCTCGCGCGCCTGCTCAAGAGCCTGGAGCTGGACGCGCCGGTAATCGCAGGACAATCGTGGGGCGGCAATGTGGTGCTGGCCTTCGCGGCCGCCTACCCTGGCGTTGCCCACCGGCTCGTGCTGGTCGATGGTGGCTTCATCGATCTCCAGATGCGTCCAGAAGCGTCCTGGGAACGGGTCGCCAGCGAGCTGCGGCCGCCGGACCTTGCTGGGCTGCCACGATCTCTGCTCAAGGAGCGTATCCGGGCCGCGCATCCTGATTGGAGCGACGACGGTGTGGACGCCACGCTGGCCAATTTCGAGATATTGGCCGATGGGACCGTTCGTCCCTGGCTGACGTTGCCTCGCCACATGAGCATTCTCCGCGCCATGTGGGATCAGCGACCTACCACACTATATCCGCTGGTCACAACGCCGGTGACCATTGTCGTAGCCGAAGATCCCGGCAACCCAGCATGGATGGAAATCAAACAGAGCCAGGTGGCTGCCGCCGCCGCGGCGCTGCCCAAGGCCTCCGTCCACTGGTTTTCCTCCACCGCCCACGATATACATGTTCATCGCCCCGCGGAGCTAGCAACTCTCATGCTGAATCATGGATTGGAGCAGGAAGGATGAGCACGCAACCCGGCCCCATTGTGCTGTTGGGCTCTGGCGAAACCGCGCCCCATGCCCAGAAGATCTATCACACGCTTTTCTCAGCGTTGGCAACGCAGGTCCGAGTGGCGATCCTGGAAACGCCGGCTGGTTTTGAACCGAACTCCGATTATGTTGCTGGCCAAATCAAGCAATACCTGCACAAGCGGCTGCAAAACTTCCGCCCTGAGGTCACTGTCATTCCCGCCCGCAAACGGGGAACGCCGTACAGTCCCGACGATCCTGATCTGCTCCAGCCGCTCTATGATGCCAATGTGATCCTCATGGGGCCTGGCAGCCCCACCTATGCGGTCCGCCAACTGCAGCAAACTTTTGCCTGGCACGCCATGCGGGCACGGCACCGGCAAGGCGCCGCCCTGGTCTTTGCCAGCGCCGCGACCCTGGCCATGAGTCGCTTCACCATGCCTGTCTACGAGATCTATAAAGTCGGCGAGGATCTCCATTGGAAAGAGGGTCTCGACTTCTTCGGCGACTATGGCCTTTCGGTCATCTTTGTGTCCCATTGGAACAACAAGGACGGCGGTGATGTGTTGGACACTAGCCGCTGCTACTTAGGGCAGGACCGTTTTGAGCGGCTATTGGAGATGTTGCCCCCTGATGAGGAACGCCGTATCGTCGGCATCGACGAAAGCACAGCCCTTATCATTGAGCCTGCCACAGGAGCGTGTCGCGTCCTCGGCGCGGGGACCGTGACGATTCAGCAGGGCAACCAGGTGCAGATCATTGAGGGTGGAGAAACGTTCCCCATGACCTTGCTGGGTGAGCTCAAGCTGCCTGCACACCAGGATGGTATCCCGGAACCCATCTGGGTTCAGCTGCAGGAACGTGTGGCGGAGGCCGAAAAGGCACGCGCAGCTACACCAAAACCCGATGCTGCGGTTCTCGCGCTCACGAAACAGCGAACGGCTGCCCGGCGCCGCAGAGATTGGAGCGCAGCGGACCGGCTCCGCGATGAGATTGCGGACTTGGGTTGGCGCGTCGTGGACACGCCGGAGGGACCACAGCTGGAGCCCATGGACGGCACACGCGATCTTTCGCCGTCGTGAGTCTGGCTTCGATGAGTGAGCAATCAGTCAGCAATGCGTCAGCTGTCTTCTTCATCGAGTTCATCGAGCTCGCTGGCCCGGCGGATGGCGGCATCGCCGAAGCGACTGCGTAGCTTCTTCACAGCGTCGTAGAGGCGTTCCTGCCGCTCGTCGGGCTGGTCCCATAGGCTAGGTTGGCGCACAGCCTCGCTGAGGCCGCTCACGCCGACGCCAATGAGCCGGACCGGGCGGCCCTGCCATTCACGGTCGAAGAGCTGCAAGACCGTGGCGTAGATCTCTTCGGCTGCGTCGGTGGCATGTTCCAGAGTTGTCTGGCGGGTAATGGTGGTGAAGTCAGGCCAGCGCAGCTTGAGCTTGACCGTCGTACCCGCCAGCTCCTTGTGGCGCAGCATGCGCGCCACATCGCTGGACTGCTCGTGCAGCGTTCGTCGCAGCACATCGCCGTCGGTCACATCGCGGGCGTACGTAGTTTCCTGGCTGACGGACTTGCGCTCCCGTTGGGTGTCAACCGGCCGATCGTCGAGCCCGCGCGCGTGGCGCGCCAGGTCATAGCCATTCTTGCCAAAGAGGCGTACCAGCTCCGCCTCGGGCCAACGAGCAATATCTCCAATCGTTTCGATGCCCAACGCCGCCAGCCGCTCCGCCGTCTTTGGGCCGACGCCCCAAAGGGCATGGGCAGGGAGGGGCGCCAGAAACTCTGCTTCCCGCCCAGGCGGCACCACCTGGATGGCATTGGGCGGCTCGTCGCCCTTGGCCGCGGCCTTTCCCACATTGTTGGCAATCTTGGCAACCAGCTTGTTGGTGGCCACGCCCAACGAGCAGGGCAACCCCAGCTCTGTGCGGATGGTCTGTTGCAGTTGCCGCGCCAGGACCGAGGCTAGCTCCGGCCGCTCGGTGACGTCGAGAAACGCCTCATCGATAGAGAGCTGTTCGACCAGAGGGGTCAACGCGTGCAGCCTTGCCATGACCTGGCGCGAAACGGCCCCATATTCCCCATGGCGGGCGGGCACGATGAGCAGCGTTGGGCAAAGGCGCAAAGCCTGTCCCATGGGCATGGCGGAGTGAACGCCAAAGCGCCGCGCCGGATAGGAACACGACGCGACGACGCCCCGGCTTTCCGGCCGGCCGCCCACAGCAAATGGCCTGCCCCGGAGTGACGGGTCTCGAAGCTCTTCCACGGCGCAGAAGAACGCGTCCAGGTCGAGGTGGATAATCTTGCGAAACGCGCCCACCCCCTCACACTCCTTAGTACCCCAATTCCTTGTTCACCCGGTTGGCCATGGCGCGGCCTTCAGCCGCGGCGGTCAAGAGCTCAGCCAATGCCCTGGCCCGCAGATGTTCGAAACTGGCCGTCCAGCCACCCCGGTGCGGGCTCATGACAACGTTATCCAGCTCGTGGAAGGGAAAACGCGAGGGGAGCGTGCTGCCACGCTTGTCGTCGCTCTCGGGATATGTGTACCAGACATCAATCCCGGCGCCGCGAATGCGCCGGTCCCGCAGCGTCTGGTAGAGCGCCTCCTCATCGATGACGGGCCCGCGCCCCACATTGACCAGGAGGGCATGTGGCGGAAGCAATGCAAGCTCGCGTGCGCCCAGTAGCCCCACAGTCTCCGGCGTTTGGGGCAGCAAACAGAGTAGCACGTCTGCCTGTGGCAGCAGATCGTGGAGCGCGTCGACGGCGTAGAGCTCGACACCGTCCACGCTGCGTGCGGCTGGCTTGTGGCGACGAATCCCCACGACGCGCATCCCCAGAGCCTGGCATACAGGCGCGAGACGCCGTCCAATCGCACCGTAGCCCAAGATGACTGCGGTCTTGCTCGCGAAAGTATCGGTCGGCGCGCTCTCGTCGTCCCATCGCCAGTCGCCCTGGCGCAGTCTGCGATCCAGCGGCACCAGGTACTTGGCCGCGGCAAACATGAGCGTGAGCGCCATCTCCGCGGTGGGAATGTCGTTGAAGTGAAGGTTGTGCAGGTCGATCGCGGGATAACGGCGCATGACCTCCTGTATTTCCACCGGCACGCCGGCAAACGGCACGATGACCGCGCGCAGCCTGGGGCTGGCCTCGATCTGTTCAGCCGTGACACGTCCGCCGATGAGAATATCGCACTCCTCAGGTTGGGCTGTCTGTGGGCCAGCCGTGAAGTGGACCGTTGGCGGCACCAGCGGTTCGATCATCTCAAGGGTAAAGCCTTCAGGAAGACGGGTAAAATGTACGTTGAGAGACATCGTTCGTTCCAATCATGTGTTGCTTGGTTCGTGGGGATTATAGCACGGTGCCGGCCAGGGCGAAGGGTCTCGCTCCCTATTGAAACTGCCACCCGCCATCATCCAGGTCGCAGCGCCGGGCGGCCCAATCCATCTCCTGCTGCCATCCATCCGGCGTTAGCGATACCTCTCCCCCCTGCAACTTGCCAGAGAACAGGGGCCTGTGTAGACTTGCAAGTGCCCCCGAATCTTCCACACTGCATCCACAGGAGGCAAGTCATGCACGTCCTTGGCATCGATATCGGTGGCAGCGGCATCAAGGGTGCGCTCGTTGACGTCAAGAAGGGTAAGATCGTCGGCGACCGCAAGCGGATTGCCACGCCCCAGCCTTCAACACCG
>JACFMY010000185.1 GCA_019455155.1 Caldilineaceae bacterium | reverse complement strand
AGCCGTCCGCCCACGTATAGCCGTCGGCCCACGTATAGCCATCCGCCCAGGTGTAGCCATCGGCCCAGGTATAGCCGTCGAGACCGGCAATGTAATAGCCGCCGGCATCGTTCTGCACGACGCGACCACGGTAATGTGCGGTTCCGGCTAGGTCATATGCGACATTGAGGCCGCGGTTGGCGCAGTTGGTGGCTGTGCTCCGTACGGCCCGATAGGCGTTGACCATGCCGACGCCCTGTTGAAAAATGCTATAGGCCAGCTTGCCGTCCGCTTTGACCGCGGGCCGCGCCGCCGCCATGAGGCGGCACTTCACATCGTCGGGACTCAAGCGCGGATTTGCCTGCAAAAGCAGCGCGGCGACGCCGCTCACCACGGCTGCCGACTGTGACGTACCGGACATAGAGAACTGGTTAAAGCGCGGGAGATATAGCTCCGGAAATGTAAGGGCCAATAGCGCGTCCGCCTGCATCTTGCCCAGGATGTGACCGCCCGGTGCCACGAGCTCCGGCTTTACAAATGCTTCGTAGGTGGGTCCCGCGGACGAGAAGGGCAGCAGGTAATCGTCCTGCACATTATCGGGCGTGTAATTGTCCGACATGGCGCCCACGGTGATGACATAAGGGACGTTGCCCGGTACGCCAACGGTCATGGCTTTCGGGCCACGGTTGCCAGCTGAGGTGACAACCACGATCCCGGCCTGCCAGGCACGCATGACAGCCTGGTTGAGAGGATCGTCCCAGTAGTACGAGCGAGGCGGCGTGCTGAACGACAAGTTCAGGACGCGGATGCCATAGGTACTACGATTTCTCACCACCCAATCAATGCCGCGAATCACATCCAGATAGGAACCGCTGCCATCACGGCCAAAGGCCTTGACCAGAACCAGCTTGGCATCCGGCGCGACGCCGTTGTATAGCACCTGGTACGTGAGCGAACTGGTGGCCAGGATGCCCCTGCCCATGCTGGCTACGATGCTGGCTACATGGGTGCCATGACCATTCTGATCGTCATTGGTGGTGACCGGTACTGTGGTGCCGGCGATGGCATCGTAGCGCGCGACCACGCGCACCCTGCCGGAGGTGTCAGCGAGGATTTCCGGCGCTGCCCAGGCGCCGGTGTCAATGATGGCGACCGTTACGTTTTTGCCGGTGATGCCCTCAGCGTGCAGCTGCGTGGCGCCAACCTCGCGTGGATAGACGGTGTCGAGGGGCAGGTCTGAGGCAACCTCGACGCGCTGGTCCGTGTAGACCTGTGCGGTGGGCGCCAGGGCCCGCAACCTGGCAGCCTGCGCCGGCGTCAAACGGGCGCCCACCGCATTGATAATGGAGAGCTCATGCGTTACCTGGCCACCGGCCCGCTGGACCAGAAGAGCGGCATCGGCTACGCTGGCTGACTGGACGATCATGTCCAAAGTAGGGCTGCTTTGTGCCTGCGGCGCAGCTGTCGCCGCTGCCAACAACAGATGGATCAGCACGACACATAGACTGCGATACAGCACAGTGGCTTTTGCCGGAACCCTCAACATGTGCGCCCCCTCGATTCCTTCCAACATTGCTTGCTGGAAAGAGTAGCTATGCTTCTTTGACGGTTAATGAGTCAACCAAAGCCAGATCACGTTTCGCTTCCAACGCAGCGAAGATTTGCTGCGCCGATTCCAGCAACAATCCAGCTTTGTCTTTTTGCCCTTGGGCCAGGCAGATCAGCGCTTCCTGACGTGTGACACGGCCAAATTCCAGGCGGTCCGTCACATGTTCCAGCGCCGCCTGTGCCTTGGCGATCCAGCGCCGTGCACCGTTCAGATCCTGCAAGGCGAGAGCGCCTGCGGCGGCCACCCGGGCCGTTGCGCTTGCCAGACGGTGACTGCCCGTTTCTCGCGCCAGGGTGTAGGCACGCTGTGCAGCCTTGAGCGTTTCTTCGTTGCGCCCTTGGGCCTGCAACACCTCTGCCTGCACCTGCAGGGCATCGGCCATCAGGTCGCGCGCGCCGGTCTCCCGTGCCTCGACAAAGGCCCGCTGGATCGACGCCAGCGCCTCTTCTGATTGGCCTTCCAGCTGCATGATTTGGGCTAGTCCGAGCATCAGGCTTACCTTGTGGTAGCCGATGCGATAACGCTTTACGGTTTCGAGACCTGCCTCCAGATGATGTCGAGCGGCATCCATGTCGTCCAGGTCACGGTAGAGCAGACCAAGATTCTGGTGGGCAATCACGGCGCCGGCCACATCGCCCATTTCTTGGGAGATCCGCAGGCTGTCTTCGAAATAGGTCTTCGCCTCCAGCCAACGGCCAGTGGCTACGGCCAGAATGCCCAAATTGTTGTTGATCGCCGCAATGCCGCCGCTGTGTCCCATCTTCTGCGTTAGGGCCAGCGCTCGCTCCATGTGCCGCGCGCTCAGCTCGACATTTCCGCTGCGGAAATAGATGCCGCCGAGCAGGTTTTCAGCCATGGATAGGTCGCGCACGCTCTTCGTCGCCTCAGCGCGAGCCAGGCCATCCTGAGCAAGTTGCAGCGCCTGCTGCCAGTCCCCCTGGCGAAGATAGGTCCAGGCAAGGCGTAGCAGAACCCGAGCTTGCTCTCCTGTTGCCTCTGGTCCGGCCGCATTGCGCAGGTGGGTGTAGGCTACCGAGTAGTACCGGCGTGCAGTCTCCAACTCGCCCAGGCTCTGGCTTGTCTCACCCAGCCGGCGGTAGAGGCCAGCCAGATAGTGGGGCGGCATGGCCTTGGCCGTAACAAGCGACAATCCGCTACGCAGGACACGCTCTGCCTCTGCGTAGCTGCCGGCAATGCGGTAGACATCGCCCAGGCCGACATAGATGCGCCAGCGGAGTGTGTCCGGCGTTGAGGGTTCTTCCGCGGCAATGCGGGCCGCCTCGTCGAAGTGCGCCAGGGCTTCCTGCGTGCCTGAACAGCTGGCCGCCCATTCGCCGGCCAGCACGAGATAGTCGAGCGCCTGTCGTGTCTCTCCAGCCTGGAGCAGGTGATAGGCTAGCTCACCGGCGTGAACCTCCCGGTGGTCACTCCAGTACTCCTCCAGCGCCCGGGCAACCTGCCTGTGCATCATGGTGCGCCGCGCCCGGAGGAGGCTGCGATAGACAATGGAGCCGAGCAGGGCGTGGTCAATGCGCCATGTCGCTTTGGCCGGCTCGTAGGTGAGCATTGTGCGATCGGTCAGATAGGCCAGCTCATCGGCCACGTCGGGCGTGCGCATGATGGCTGCCATAAGGGGTGCTTCGAAGGAGCGGCCCAGGACCGTAGCATATTGGAGCAGCCGCTTTTGCCGGGGTGACAGGGCGCTGACGCGGGCCCGAATCAACGTCTCCAGGGAGTGGGGCAGCTGCAGGTCGGCTGGATTCACCGAGTCAGCCGGTTCCCAGCCGTCGTCGGCCCACAGGAGATGGCCGCGCTCCACCAGCATCTGGAAGAAGGCCTCGATGTAATAGGGATTTCCATGCCCATTCTCGAGGATGTATGCCTTGAGCGCGGGTGGCAAATGGCCACCGGCCAGCGCATCCAGCAGGGCCTCGCTGGCGACCGGTGTCAGCACATCTAGCCGGATATAGCGGCTGGTGGCGGTATGGGCGCTGCGGGCTTCGAGGAGCTGCTGGCTGGCGAATTCGTCCAGCGCGGGCCGGTTGGCATGAACAAACAACACCGGCGACGTCGCGACCAACGGCATTAGGAACGCCAGCAGCGCAATCGACCAGGAATCCGCCCAGTGCAGATCGTCCACGAGGATAACCAGCGGTCGCTGCGCAGCCAGGCCACTGAGCAGACGATGCACGGTGCCAAACATTTGCTGCTGTAGCTGGTCAGGCTCGAGATCAGCCAGAAGCTGTGTATCTGCCTTGTCCGGCGCGATGCCCAGCAGAATCTGCAGAATCGGCCGTGCCATGGGGTCGCCGTCGAAATACTCGCCAACAGCTTCCGCGATGCGCCCGGCTGCATCGCCGTCGACGTTGACGGTATGGAGCCCGAGCGCATGGGCAATCAACGTGGCAAACAGCGAGAAGGGCTGGCGCGTGTTGCGGGCGCTGCATTCGCCCTGAATGACCTGGAACTTCTTTTCGTGGATAGCCAGCGAGAACTCGCGCAGGAGGCGACTCTTGCCGATGCCCGCTTCGCCCTCAATCCAGACCAGCCCTCCGGTGCCCTGATTCAGGACAGCGGCAGCTTCGAGCATGGTGGCCAGCTCGGCATCGCGGCCGACCATTGGCGTGCGCCGGATGCGTTCCTGGTCGATCTGCCCCGCGTGTGGCCGCGGTCCGGCCAGCACGCCGATCGAGCGGCCGGCCGCAAAGATGTGACTTGTGTCTGCGGCGGGAAGCATGGTGAAGCGATATTCGTCCTGGGTCGCCTCCATCACCGCGTCCGTGACCCAGATCTGGCCGCGTTTCGTGCAAGCCGCAAGGCGCCGCGCCTCGTCCCACGGCACACCTTTGACGGTAAACTCCCGATGCTCATGGTTCCCTATGAAGCCAGCGACTACCTCGCCGTAGCTCAGCGCGGCCCGTGCCGTGAGCGCCGGCGTGGAATCCGACTGCTGGCTCAGCTGGGCCATGATACGTGAGAGCGCCCGGAGCGCCCGGATGGGATCGTCTTCATGCGCCACGGGTGCGCCAGTCACAACTGCGTAGCCGCCTGGGCGGCGCATAAGCTGGGCCTGTTCTTCCTCAACGATCGCGGCCAGCTGGGGTGCAGTGGCCACCAGCGACTCGTAGAACAGCTCGGCATCCCCGCCCGGCGGCGGCTCAATGACGAGCCAGCCAATCGCGGCCCGACACCACTCACCGTCGGGAAGGTCTCCCTCGAAGACCTCTTTGCGGGTGGCGGCGCGTGGCGGCGCCGCCACCGGCGGTCGCTTTTGCTGCTCCGGGACAGGTCGCGCCACGGCGACGGGAGGCGCCTGGGCGGGCCGGACCTCGGCTGTTTCTATGGCTTCAGCTACGACCGGTTCGCCGGCCGGGGCGGCCATCATGGTCAGCCGTTCGCGTACAAGTGCCAGATCGGCAGCGGCGCCGAGCGACTCGAAGATGGCAGCCGCTTCGTTGAACGCCTGGATTGCGGCTCCCATGTGGTCTACATCGGGCCCGCCGTTCTTTGTGGCCATTAGCTGGTATAGCCGGCCGAGCCGTGAGAGCGCCAAACCCTGGCGATAGGGATTGGTCTGCTGTCGCGCAATTTCTGCCGCCTGACGATAGGAGGTCTCGGCCGCGCTGTAATCCCCAGCTACGGCCTGGGCGACTCCCCGTACCCGCAGGCAGTCGGGAAGCTGGTCAGAAAGGCCAGCATGGTTGGCAACTTCCAGGGCCTGCGTCACGAATTGCAGCCCCGCCTCGTGGTCGCTGGTCAACGCCGTAGCCATGGCCAGCACCCAGCCGGCGTAGACGCGGCTCTCGTCGCTGCCAATGGTCTCGGCCAGCTCAAGCGCCCGTTGCGCCTTGGCCGTCGCCTGCTCATAGTTCTGCAGGCAGATATCGAGGTGAGCCTGGCTGGCGTAGGACTGGGCCAACCCCATCGTGTCGCCGAGCTGCGCACGAATTGTGCGACTCATCTCAAGGTAGTTGGCGGCGGCATCGTACTGTCCCATGGCAATATGGATGATGCCCATGTTGTCCAGCGTGCGCGCCTGTTGTTCCAGATCCCCCATCGTCTGTTGGAGAGCGTAGGCTTCTTCGTAATACTTGACCGCTTCGGCCCAACTGCCCTGCACATCGTGGAGGATGCCCAGGTTGACGTGAGCCACGGCTACTCCCCAGGTATAGCCGACATCCTGGTAAAGCTGCAGACTGCGCTTCACATGTTCCACCGCTTGCGCCAATTCGCCCTGTTGCCAACAGATGCCACCCCAGGTATTGTGGGCGCTGGCGAAGAGCTACGGGTCCGCCCGTTCATCTGCGCTGCCTTTGTCAACAAGCATGCGCGCCGCGTCAACCGCTTCTGCCAACTTGCCCTGGCGGAAGTAAATCCAGGACAGCCGGTCGAGCAGGGTTTGCCAGAGATGCGAATGGTGTATGTGAGGGTCCTCGCCGAGTAAATCGAGTCCTTCATGTAGCTTGTTCACGGCCAGTTCAAAAGCGCCTTCACGGGCGTAGACATCAGCCAGTTCGCGCAGACCGTCCACCTGGTCTCCTAACAGCTCGTTGCCGCGATCTTCTGCCCGCAACGCTCGAATCTGGTCGATGGCCTGGCGTAGGGTCTGCTCGGCATCGTCATATTCTCCGACAAACTTGAGCACCCGTGCCAACCCGATCTGAATCTGTGCGGATTCCCCCGCGTCCAATTCGCCGTGGGTGGCGTCCAACTCGAGCAACTGGCGGAAGTGAGCAATGGCGCTCCAGTTTGCGCTGCTGGCCGCGGCCTTTTCTGCTACCGTGCGTAAGTAGGGAATGGCTCTTGCCGGAGATGTACTCCGTGAGAAGTGATGGGCAACCAGCTCGGCCTTGTCGTCGACGGGCCAGGAGTCATCGTTCTCGATCGCCTCGCCCACAAGACCATGGATCTCGCGGCGGTCGCGGCGGAGCAGCGTGCTGTAGATTGCCTCCTGGATCAGGACATGTTGAAACTCGAACCAATCGCCGTCCACATTGGCCCGTTGGACCAGAAAGTGGTCGTCAACGAGTTCCATCAGGCCGGCATCCAGGCTTTCGGGCGTCACATCGTACAGCGCATGCAGCAGCCGGCGGGGAAAGGAACGGCCAATCACGGCCGCGTTCTGGAGGATGCGGCGCAGCGGGTCCGGCCGGCGGTCAAAGCGAGCTAACACGAGTCCTTTGACCGTGCCGGGCACCATGGTGATGATCTGCTCCGCGGCGCGGGTCACCTTCCAACTGCCAGGCTCGCCGATCAGCCCATTGCGGTCGACAAGCATGCGCACCATTTCCTCTACGTAGAGCGGATTCCCTTCAGAGCGTTCTACGATCTTCTGCTTGATATGCGCGGTTTCCTTGTCGTCGGCCGGGATCAGCTTACCGACCAGCTCTTCTACCTCTGGCCGGGCCAGCAGCTGCAGCTGAATATCGAGCAGGCGACTGGGGCTGCGCTTGGCTGCCACGATCAACGGGGCGACCACCGTCTCACGCTCAAGGCCCCGTGAGACAAGGACAATCAGGAGCGGCAGCTCATCGACATTTTGCAGCAGGTAGATCAGAAAGTCGCGCGAGGCTGAGTCGATCCAGTGCAAGTCTTCAAAAACGAAAATCACGGGGCCCTTTTCAGCCTCCGCACGTAGCGCGCGATGCAGCACAATATGTGTCTGGCGTTGCAGCATAGCAGAGTCAAACTGCTCGATGATGGGGCGCTGGTCGCTCTCGCCAGGGTCGAGACCAAGTACATGGGCCAGATAGGGCAGTGCATCGCTGTCCAACGCGCCCTGTTCCATCGTCTGGGCGCGCAGGACGTTCCACTGCTGCGCCGGGGGATCAGCTTCCGACATGCCATACAGATTGCGCAGGAGATCCGCTACGACGCGATAGGGTTGTTTGCGCGCGTAGTTCAGACATTGGCCTTCGAAGGACCGGACACGATCATTGTCAACCCGGGAGCGGAATTCGGCCACGAGCCGGCTCTTCCCAATCCCCGCGTCGCCGCTCACCAGGGCGATTCTGGCCCGCCCTGTGCGCTCCACGTCGTCCAAGGCACTCAGCAGTTGTTCTAGCCCATCGGCGCGGCCGACCATTGGCACCCGGAGGCCGGGTATTCCGCGCACACGTTCCGGCTTGGTCTTGACGGCTGATGGCTGCGCCGCCAGGATGAGCTCGTCGATACCCTTGACTTGCAGAGGCGGGTGCAGTTCATAATGAAAGATGGGGCGGGTGCGCTGGTAGGTCTCAAAGCTGACCAGAGTGGTGCCCGGCTGGGCCGCGTGCTCTAAACGCGAGGCAAGGTTGACCGTGTCACCGATTACCGTATATTCGAGGTGGAGATCGTTGCCCAGCTTGCCCGCTACTACCGGCCCGGTATTGACACCGATGCGGGCCTGGAAGTCAAAACCGTATCTCTCATTGGCATGCTTACGGAAGCTGCACAATGCCGCCTGCATTTCGAGGGCCGCGCGCACGGCACGTTCTGGGTCATTTTCGTGGCCGATAGGCGCGCCAAAAAGGGCCATAAGGCCATCGCCCGTAAACTTGTCCACGGTACCTTCGTACTTGTATACGACCTCGACCAGCAGGCGCATGGCCTCGTCGACGACCAGATAGACGTCTTCGCTGTCCATGCTGCGCGCCGAGGCTGTGAAGCCATTTACGTCGAGGAAGACAACGGTGACCTCGCGTCGCTCTCCCCGGATGTCGGCGGCCGCGGCGCGCATCTTGTGGGCCAGGGCCGCGGGCACCAAGGTCTGCAGATCGAGGGGCGGGTTCGCCAACCGCGGCGCAGGCGGCGCCGGGGCAAGACGTGTGCCGCAATGAATGCAGAACTGCCCTTCATGGGGGGTCGATTGGCCGCAGCCTGGACAGGTGCGACCCTGGACGGCGGGCTGGTTCCCGCTATCTCTGCCATTACCGTGCGCCGGATTCTGATTTAGTAGCATATAATGATGCCCTTGTGAAAAGGCGAGGAGCACGAGTTCGATGCACGATCACGCACGCCTCAGTCCGCTACGCGCGCCTGGGACAATCACCCGGTCGGGTCTCTGTGGTGCCATGTACTGCGTCGATGATGGGAGCAATCTAATCATGCCCGCCAGGGGACGGTTCACGATCGGGCATTCGGGTTATCTCAAGTCCAACTTTCGACTTGGATGCTACTTAATTTATCGCAATCCACGCGTCTATCCTTCACACGAGTCTTTACAATACGGCATAAGTCGCAAGACGCATTACGATTTCGTAAGTTTAAACCAAATATCGCAAGCTCACTACAGAATTTGACATACCCCTTAATCAAACCGTAAGGTTTTGGCCATTTTGGCAAAGCTGAAGAACCGTAAGCGCTGTCGTCGGTTCAGGAGTGAAATGTGAAAAGAAGGTCAGGAGGTTTGCCGGGGGTTTTCGGCCTGTGGTATGATCGGCCCTAACGGGTCCCTAGCTCAATTGGCAGAGCAGCGGCCTTTTAAGCCGCGGGTTCTGGGTTCGAGTCCCAGGGGGCTCACAATTCGGTGCGTTTGCTCGAGTAGATTGGGGCGGCGGTCCGGGTGCTCACCTGTTCTAAACAGGTGAATTTTGTTTATGAGCAGACGGCCGCCCCAGACCAGCTTACAGGACGCCCTAGACCTCTTTATCGTCGATGGCCGGGCGCGGCGGTTTACTAGCCATACCGTGCGCTTCCATCAGGGCCGGTTGGGTTTGTTCGTGACCTGGTGTCAGGAGCAGGGCCTGGAAACCACCGGCGATCTGACCTCGTAGCACATCAAGCTCTATCCCATCCAGCTGCAGGACTGCAACCTGGGGTCGGCCTACGTGCATAGTTTCGCCCGGGCGATTCACACCAGGCTCACTTCCTGCGTGCGGGATGAGTTCCTGGACGCGTCGCCCTTCGACCGCGCCAAAATGCCCCAGCTGGAAAAGAAGATCCAAAGCGCGCTACCTAGCGAGGACGTGCGTAAGCTGCTGCGCGTCTTCGCTAGGTAGCGCGACTAGGCGATCTTGCTGGTCCTGCTGGACAGCGGTGTGTGCGCGTCGGAGCTGCGCGCGCTGCACGGCGGCGACGTGAACATGGAAAAGGACGGGGTATCCGTGGTGAGCGGCCGAGGGTAGAAGGGCCACTGTGGCGCGCTTACTGCGCATGGTCGGCACTACGGCCCAGGTCAAGGTTACGTAACAGGAAGGTTCCCCATCGTCTTCAGGGAACGTCCGCTCTAAGAGGGACCAAACGCAGTTGTCTCAGTTGTCTCAGTCATGGCCGGAAGTTTCTGGTCAGTGCTTGTGTAAGCCAGGTGCAGAAGCACTGGGCGGCGCCAGGGCGATTTTGGAGTCTCCTTCTCTCCAGTCAGGAACCTCTCAGTCTGTTGCAGAGCTGCGGACAAAAGGTAGTCCTTGTCGGGCAGAGACGTGGGCAGCATGGCAAGCTCCTTTTATCCAGTATCACCTGTTGGGGCCGGTATGAAGCGCGAGGGAGATCAAACGCTGTAAACGTCCGGACAATCATATCATGACGCAAGAGTCCCGGCAACCAAAATCGAAGCCGCTCCTTTTATTGCTGTCCCCAGCCAGACCGCTTCCAGGCCGACGAAAGGATTGATAACCCGGCGTATACTGGAAGATGCAGATGGTGCTGCTGAACAGGTTTCGTTGCCGCGCGTAGTGCCCAAATATTGGGCAACGGCCACGCTTTGTGGACAGTAACGGTAGGAAGGAGCCTATCTGATGATTCCCATACCCAAACCAAAATTCGTCCAGATTCTCGTTACGCTGCTTTTACCGGCGCTCGTTTTGTCCGCCTGTATTCAGCCCGTGGCTGCACCCGCCCAGCAGCCACCTGTCGTACCCGCAACCGTTGCTGCCGGGCAGCCGGAAATCTTGTGGGATAGCTGGGGCATCCCGCATATCTACGCTGCCACAGAAGACGATCTCTTTTTCGCCCTGGGCTGGGCACAGATGCACAGCCATGGCAACCTGCTCCTGGAGATCTACGGTAAGGCGCGCGGCCGCGCCGCAGAGCTCTGGGGCGAAGCATATCTGGCTTCAGATCAATATATGTGGACCATCGGCGCGCCGCAGCTGGGCGCAACGCTGGCCGAATCAGGCTCAACGGCTGAAGCCTTTGCAGCCGGGCTCAATGCCTATGCAGCCGCGCATCCCGATGCGCTGGACGCGCGGTTGAAGGCGGCGCTCCCTCTCACCAGCCATGACGTCATGGCGCAGACGATCTACACCATCTACTCTTTCTTTGCCATGCCCGGCGAGCTCAGCGGCATGCAGGAGGCGTACGCACTTGGTCGCCAGCCCCTAGCTGCCGAGTACGCCGTGCAGCCGACTTCCAACGCCTGGGTGATTGGGCCGTCAAGATCTGCCAGTGGGAATCCGATCATCCTGTTCAATCCCCACATTTTCTGGCCCAACATGCCAGGCTACGAGCACATGGTCCCCTATGAGGTCCACCTGGTCGGGCCAGATCTGGATTTCTATGGAGCGGCATTGATTGGCGCCATGCTGCCTAGCTTCGGTTTCAATGATTCCCTGGGCTGGGCCTTCACAAGTACACCGTTCGACGTCACCGACTACTACGAGCTGACGCTCATGGATGGTGGCTACCGCTTCGATGGCGAAACTGTGGCCTTTGAGATCGAAGAGCATGTGCTTACGGTGAAGCAGGCGGATGGCAGCCTGCGCGAGGAAGCTTTCGAGGTAAAGCGCAGCATCCACGGTCCAGTGATCGCCACGCGAGGCGAGAAAGCGTTGGCGCTCTACTTGCCCAAACTCGATTTCGGCGAACGCGTCCAACCGCTCGAAATGGCGCGCGCCAGGAATTTCGACGAGTTTTTGGCTGCGCTCGAGCCACAGCAGCTGACTCCCCTCAACTTCCTCTACGCCGACCGCACCGGCAATATCATGTACACGTTGGTGGGCATGTTCCCGGATCGACCCGAGGGAGACTATGACTGGAGCGGCATCCTACCAGGTGATACTTCCGCAACGCTCTGGCGAGGCCTCCTGCCCTACAGTCGCATGCCCCAGGTGATCAATCCAGAGTCCGGCTATGTGCAGAACGCCAACGACGCGCCGTGGAGCACCACCCTGCCCAGCGGGCTCGACCCAGCTAGCTACCCGGCCGACTGGCCCGGCTATGACCTGTTCCCCCGCGCGCTGCGGTCCCTGGAAATGGTAACGGCCAGGGAGCGCTTCAGCATGGAAGAGGTGATGGCCGACAAGTTCTCCACCCACGCGCTGGTCGCCGACCGGGTGCTCAATGACCTCATTGCGGCGGCGCGGCAGT
>JACFMY010000184.1 GCA_019455155.1 Caldilineaceae bacterium | reverse complement strand
CGGCTTCAGCCTGCAGCCGGACCTTTCGTTCTAGCCTGTAACATGTCAATTGAACGGGGGAGCCTGCGTGCTCACTGCGATCTGTTGATCGAGCCGCCACAGGCAACTGGCACACCAGGCCAGCCCTGGGGCATCTGTGCCGGCACTAGTGCAATAATTGATTGATGAATGCCTGGTCGTCCGCGGTGTCCACCCGGTAGCCGCCGCCGGTCCCGGCACAATTGGCGTTTAGACCGTAGGAGGTGACTGCAGCAACGACATTGCTATCGCCGTAGAAGATCGGGCCACCGGAGTCGCCGAAGCAGGTGCCGCCCTGGCCGTTGCCTTTGCCCGGGTTATTGGTGAAGGTAGCGGAGGTGCCAGCCGGTATACCAGCGGTGCCCTTCACGTCTATAAGGGTAACGGCGCCGCGATAGCGTACCCGATCCGCCTGAAGCGTAGGCTTTACGCTCTGCAGCCCATAGCCGACCACCGTAAATGACAGATCCTGCCGGCCTCGCTTTGTAGCCAGACCGTCCAGCAGACCAACATCAGCGAGCGCGCCATAGGTGTTCGTCTGAACGGGTTGGCTGAGAATCACCACACCTACGTCGTAGAGGTAGAATGCGCCTGGCACATACTGAGGATGGGTGTGAATCTCGCTGAACTCGATACTGGTGCCGCCACCGCCAGGATATCCATTGCCGGGGATGCCGGCGTCAACATCCGCTTCGAACCAGACGCGTCCGCCGGACGTGCCGTACGTACAATGGCCGGCCGTCAGCATCACGGTCGGGGAAAGCAGTGTTCCGCTGCAGCGCCAGGCGGGAGAGCCGTCCACGTCGAAAACAAGCAGCCCCACATGAGGATGGCCATCGCCATCCAGCTCACCAAAGTTGACAGCTAGGGCGGGGACAGCGAGTACCAGGAGCAGAATCAGCGTGACAAGAATCGCAAACAGTGCTGTGCGTTTCTTGGCCCCAATGCGTACCATCTCCATCTCTTTTCTCCTTTTGACGTAGGCTGAATATAGAGGGTGGGGGGAGCTTATTATAAACGCTCGTCACAGAGTGGCAACCTGCGTCAACGCCCCGCCGTCATCTGAAGAAGATGAAGTCGATACGGCCTGTGTCATTCCTCGTCTTCCGGCTGCAGCTCCTCATACAGCTCCACGCGATTGCCGTCTTTGTCGCGAATCCAGGCATGTTTTCCTCTTTCCCAGACTATCAGCCGGTCTTCGACCTCCACGCCCCTCATACGAAGCTCGTCTAGAAACTCGGTCAGATTGTCTACCCGCAGATTGAGAACGAAGCCGCGTCCCGTATCGGCCAGCTTTTCTTGCGCCTGGTTGATGGCAAAGACCGGATTCCAGCGCAGTATGGACGTCTCTGCGTCACGCGTGGGAAACACACAATAGTAGCCAGTGCCATCTGGATGCATCTCCAGCTCGACGCCAAGCATCTCCGCGTACCAGTTGGCCAGGCCTGGCGCGTCCGCGCTGTCGATAAATGCACCACCGATTCCTTTTACAGATGCCATGTATATCACTTGCCTCTCTGCCGCCGCCGGCCCCTCGTCAGGGCGGCGCCAGCCAACGATAAACCCGCACGCATCCCGCCTATATGCTGATTCCCATCCTAACATACGGAGACATGGCGCTGCTGTACTCAGGAAAGCCGCAGGCCCATGATCAGCGCGTTCGGATACACATGCACAGCCGAAAAGCCCTGTCGCGTGTAAAACCTGATGGCACGTGGGTTGGCCATGCTTACCCCCAAGTGGACCCCGGGCACGCTCAGTGCACGTAGTCGCTCCAGCAAGGTCGCCATCAGCCGGCCGCCCCAACCTTGACCTTGTGCCACGGGCAACAGGTCGATATGCAGATGGGCCGGATAGTGCTCCAGGTCCGCCTCGACCGTGTACCCCGCGTGGATATGACGGATCAACTCGGCATCCGCCGAGCGGTCATCGTCAGCAAGGAGCGGATAGCGCGCCCGCAATGCCGGATACCATGCTTGTTCACAACGCTCCCCAAACCTTGCCGAGTCAGCCGTTCCCAATATGTAGCCACATGGGGCTCCGTCCTCTACCAACACAAACGCTAGCTCGGGTTCGAGCACCGCGTAAGGCGCCACATACACGTGGCCCAATAGGTCGCCGTCGCGGAAGAGCTGGCTGGCATCCTGGCCATGATGACCGGTGTGCAGCGCCACGCGATAGAGCGCGGGCAGATCGGAGGGATGGTAGGGGCGGATAGCAACCGACATACACACAGTCCGTAAGAAAGAGCCCACGCGCGCGTTGGCGGAACGAGTTCTATGGCGTTCGGTGATGAGTGGGGAAGGGCCAACGCCGTTAGCCGGCGCCCGCCGCAGGCTGGCTGCGGAACAGTGCGCGGTCAATGTTGTCCCGCCAATAGCCCGTGGCCACCAGCTCGGCGGCAAGGCGACCGATTTCGTTGGACGATTTGGCCGACGCGCCGCAGCCCCCTGCTGCGACATAGATCCCGGCGTCGATCTCGTCAATATAAGGGTAATCGTGGGCCGTGTATGTGACCACGCAAGGCTTGGTCTGCCAGCGTGACACCCGAAGGCCGGGCAGCAACGCGAGCAAGACCTCACGCAGGGCGTCTGTTTCAACCGGATTGCCGTCCGCGTGGAACCAGTTGCGGAAGGCTTCTGGTGTATACATGTAGACCGGCTCCTTGAGCGTGCCGCCGATTTTCAGATAGGTGGCGCCGTCTGGATAAAGGGTGGGTGGGGCCGCGTAGATGGAAGCCAGCACAGGATGGTCTGCCAGCCGCCAGATAAGGGACGGCATTCCCTGCAGGCGCGCCACTTCGCGTTCGTCCAATTGGGCCAGCACGACCGATACCGCCTTGGGACGCAGGTCGAGAGGGTCGCGCAATAGATGATTGGTGTAGCCGCCAGCGGCCACCAGCGCGCGGGGTACGGTGTAGCGATCGCCGCTGCCGGTGACAAGCGCAATGCCGTCCTCCTGCCGGGCCAGGGCCGTCACGGTGCCGCGCTTGATGAGAGCGCCCTGTTGGGCGGCGATGGTTAACTGGGCCCGGACCAAGGCCCGTGGGTTGATGAAACCTGCGCCGCCGCGTTCCCACAGCCCCATAGCCCCCGCTGGGAAGTCAAGGAACGGGAACGCATGGGCCAGCTCAGAGGACGAGCAGAGAGAATAGTCTGCGCCATATTGCTGCGCGTTCTCAGCAGCCCGGCGCAGCGAATCGCCTGGCGCCACCCCATCGGGGCTGACGCGTAGATGACCGACAGGATGGTGGAAGCGGACGTCGCTATTCAGCTCGATCTCGCCGTAGACAGCGAGTGAACGGGCCGCCAGCTGTGCCCAGATGGGGTCCGGGTCACTGATCCGCGTGATGCGGCCCTGATCATAGTGGCTGGCAAAGACGCCGGTATGGCTCTGCCAGTCGGCCGGTTCCTCCGGACCAATTGCCAACACGCGCAGCCCCTGCGCGCTCAGATAACGGGCCGCGGCTGACCCCATCATTCCAATTCCGATCACAGCAACGTCGAAGGAGTGATTCATGGTGGCTCTGGCTTTGCGTCTCTGGCTCTGTGGCGCTGGTTGGTCCGAAATAGCGCGGAAAGTATAACGTGCTATGGACGCCACAGCAACATGCGCGCTTGCCCCTTGGGCGCGCGCGTGGAACTTCCCCAGACTAACAACCGGCTCGTATCCGTTGTAAGGAATGGTTAATGAATTCCCTAGCCCTCCGTAACAAATCGCCCGTAATCTTGGACGCGACTACATGTAGTCGTAGTGAGCCCGCACCGGGCAAGTCGAATCCCATTCAGAAGATCAAGGAGTATGTCCATGCATGTCTCAAGTCGTCGGAGCACCACTATCCTTCGCGTGTTGCTCCTCCTGCTGATTGTCTTTTCCGCGGTGCCTGCCTACGCGCAGGATGATGATGTCACGCCGGCGCCCGCCTCGATTGGTGCAGACGTCCCGCTGACCTACTTTGGACCCGCGCCCTCCAATGTGCAGCGCGAGTTGATCGGCCCCTACCAGTTGCTCAAATCCGGCACCATTGATCTGGAAAACGCCACCATCACGCTGCCCCTCTATCGCGGCCAGCTCACCAGTGGCGAGCCGGTTTGGTATATCCTCACCGATACCAACGATGAGGGCAATGCTGCCGCCCTGGGGCTCAACTTCTCGGCCAAGCTTTCCTATTCCGATGTTGGCAATGCCGTACGCCCCGCGCGTCTTGAGACGGACGGCACGGTGACCTTTGAGCGCGGCCGGGTAGACTTCTCGCCGGAGCGCAGCATTACCCCTGGCGAGATGCCCGGCGCCTTCCCGCCCAGCCAGTTCGAGCCCGGTTCCGTCGGCGATGACGACTACTCGCCGCTGGCCAAGATTGGTAACTATGTCTACAACGCGCCGGTCGTGGCCTTTGGTGTCGAGGCCGACGAGATCGCCTTCTGCGATGGCGACGCCGATCACAGCTTGGTGCACGACAAGGTCGTGGCGATCTGCCCCGAAGAGGCTACGGTGACTCTGTCCCTTACCTCCGGTTTCAGCTTCGCTCGCCCTGTCCTCTACCTGAGCACCGAAGCCAATCACCCGATGGCTGCCACGATGGAAGGCGCCACCTATACGCCGGCGCTGAGTGACATCACGGTCGGCCATGACGATGGCGCCTTCAGTGCTGTGGAGCGCATCTTCGCCTTCGCGAACGGCCCCACCGGTAAGGGCAATCCGCAGCGCCAGGGCTTCAACAGCGCCCTGAGTGGCGAGGGTTCGCCGTTGAACGTACTGGGTGGTATTCCGACTATCGCTACCGACTACAGCCCGCTGTGGGATCTCAACCTGGGTGTGTGGACCAATGAAGCAATCGAGAACGGATACCGCTCCCGCCTGACCGAAGAGTTCGCCATCCTCGGCTTCGTCCAGCAGGGCTGGATCACCGGCCCCGATGGCGGCGACTTCGGCTCCACGGGTATCATCGTCAACTGCCCGATCGTCTGGCGCTTCCTGTAAACCGCTTCTCTCATACATAGGCCCAGAAGTGTGGGAGTGTGTTGCGCTCCCACACTTTTCTATTGGTTCTATTCTATTGGTTCTATTGGTCAGGGGAGCGAGATAACCACATGAACTCCATGTGGCACCATGGAGTCATGGAGTCATGGTGTTTCCCCCTCTCCTCCCACGAGTGGCAGGTTCGCGTATACATCGATGCCCAGGGAGTCGCCGAGGGTTGGCTCGAGTTGCCAGCGATAGTAGGCGGCGGCGCCGATCATAGCCGCGTTGTCGGTGCACAGGGCGAATGGAGGGATGTAGAAGAGGATGTCCAACGCTGCAAAGCGCTGTTGGGCCGTGGCGCGCAGGCAGGCATTGGCGCTCACGCCGCCACAGATGCAGACCTGGCGCGCGCCGAACGCGCTCGCGGCGTCCGCTGTCTTGTCCACCAGTACGTCAGCCACCGCCTGCTGAAAGGACGCGGCGAGATCGGCCAGCAATTGGGGCTCCTGTAGATCGAGACCCTCCTGCTCTAGCCGGCGCGTGAGGTTGAGCATGGCCGTCTTCAATCCGGAGAAACTGAAGTTAAACCGGTGCTCCTCGCCGTGCCGCAGGGCGCGAGGCAGATCAAAGCGAGTCGCGTCGCCCGATTCCGCGGCGCGTTGGATGGCGGGGCCGCCTGGAAAACCCAGCGCCAACAGCCGCGCGACCTTGTCAAAGGCCTCGCCCGCTGCGTCGTCCAATGTGCCGCCCAGCCGGCGGTAACGTCCGTGACCGGTCATCAACACCAGCTCCGTGTGGCCACCGGAGACGATGAGCACGACAACCGGAAAATTGTCGGTTGGGTGGCCGCCGCTCTTGCCCGGCATCTCCACCCAATTCGAGTAAATGTGACCTTCCAGGTGATTGACGGGCAGCAGGGGGAGACCGCTGGCAAAGGCGATGCCCTTGGCAGCATTGACGCCCACCAGCAGACTGCCCACCAGCCCTGGTCCTTGGGTGACGGCTACAGCATCCAGCGCACGGACATTGTCGATGCCGGCTTGAGCCAGAGCCTGGGTAATGACCGGCTGGATGGAGAGCACATGCTGGCGGCTGGCAACCTCCGGGAAGACACCGCCAAAGCGGCGGTGCAGCTCGATCTGCGTCGCGACAACGTTGCTGAGCATCTTTTGGCCATCTTCGATGACCGCGGCTGCGGTCTCGTCGCAGCTTGTTTCAATTGCGAGAATCTTGGTCATGAGAGCACACCGTGCAGATTGATTGAACCACGAACAGAAGGTAAGAGCGCTCTGCTCGCTGCACTCACCGGTCTGTACAATCCCCCTGGATCGCCCGCTTGCTACTGCGCTTTCGTGGTTTCTTTGTAGTTTCCTATTCCAGCGTCTCGCGGCCTGATCCACAACGCCTGTCCAAAGGGCATGAAGAAAAGGATAAGGCAACCGAGGAGCGAGAGCCCGGATACCAGAGCACCGGCCGTGCGCGCAGGCGTTGTTCCCATCGCGGCGTCGATGCGATGGGTGCCTGCGCTGACCGGGACCAGGATGGCGCCCGTGGGCTCCGATATGCCCGGCTCCACGGCCTGTCCGTCGACCTGTACAGTCCAGCCCGGGAAGTAGTAAACGTTGACACGCACGGCGCCGGCTGTCTCCATCGCGACGCGACCCCCTGCGCTGGAGCCGCCCACATAGGTGTCTAGCACCTCGCCCGATCCCTCGACGATTTCCAGGCGGCCCTCTGCCGGCGCATTACCGTGTTCTTCTTCGTAGGTCGGGGCAGCGTAGGCCGCCGAAAGCGCCGTTGTCGTAAAGGGTTCCGTCACCCAGGCCGTGTAACCGAGCATGTCGGGGTGTTCGCGTTCGAACTGGTAGACGGCGCGGCCATCTTCGCGCCAGGGTTCTACGGGCTGAAGCGTAGCCTGGATGTACGGGTAGCTGGCAAAGACGGCAAGCACAGCCATGATCGCCAGCCCGCCCGCTCGCTGCGGCGCGGGCAGGGGCGGCAGCAGATTCCATATCGTGAGGCCACCCAGTGCGCTGAACAGAAAGCCGGCCAACGCCAGCAATCGCCAGGGAAACTGAATCACAGCCACTGGTGGGAACGCCTCCCACAGGAAACTAGCCAGTGGCGTCATCACGAACAGCACGCTGGCGCCCGCAGCCACCAGATAGAGCATTTCCGCCCGCGCCCGCACGGCGCGAGGTATGACAATCAGGCTCACCATGCCGAATAGGGCTAACAGCACACCCAGCTGCAGCGGCATGGTGTCGCTGGCGCCAACTGGATCGTCGGAGAAACCGAACCCCCAGTAAGGGCTCAAGAACTGGCCGACCTGGACGAAATGTTTGTGGAAGTCATAGGTGCCGCTCACAAAGACCTGTTGTTGCAGAAAACGCCCCTCGGCCAATAGTGGAACAAGCACGACGGCGGACACGGCCAGCGCGCCGATCCCACTCACCGCGGCCAGCACGGTCTCGCGCCACGGGAGACCGTGCCAGCGCCACCACTGTAGCAGGCGGAACAGGATGAAGGTGACCAACAAGGGCGTGATGGATAGGAGCGCAAAAGTGTGTGTCAGCAATGTCCCAGCCAGCACGAGCGTGGCCACAGCCAGGCGCCGGTGCCAGCCCGGCATCATGCCGTTGAGCAGCTGGCGGTCATAGGCCAGAAAGAGCCAGGGCAACCAACCGAGCAACAGCGAGTCGTTCAGCGCGCCGCGTACATAAATGTCCACCAGGTGGTACGGGAAATAGACATAGAGCAGGCCGGCAGTGACCGCGGCCAGGCGCACGCCGTCCAGCCGGCGCTCAGGGCTCTCTTCTGTCCAGCGGGTGAGGCTACGATGCTCCAGCCAATGCGTAACCAGCGCATACATGCCCCAGGCGCCCGCCACAAACCCAACGACCCAGCTCAGCTTGGCCGCGCCCGTGAGGCTCACGCCAAGGAGCACAAAGATCTCGCCCAGATAGAAGCCCAGTGGCGCCTGGATCAAAAAGGTGGGATAGCCTAGTCCCTGGTTGTGATGCATGGCCCAACGCGGCCACCACGCGCCATCGCGCAGGGAGGCGTCGAACATCTGCAGGTAAAAGACAGAATGACGGCCATCGTGGGCGCCATAGAAATAACCAGGCGCGGCCAGCGGGGCCAGCGCGGGCAAGGTCAGTGCGAGTAGCAGGACCAGATATGGATCGATGCGACGGTTACGCATGGATATAAATGATACGTGAAAGCGTACTGGCGGGAAAGAATCGGCAGTGCACGCGCGATCCAGGCGTCTGTTTTCCAGAGCAACACTCTGAAATCGTGTCCCTCAACGCGCCATCAACGAAAAGTGGAATACAATATGGTTAAGTAGACACTAGATGCTACCTAAGGAGGAGGCAACCATGATCAAGTTTGAGAAGGAGCGCCGTTCGCGCGAGGAGTTCCGCAAGAAACTGTCTCACGCGCTGGATACGTTTGTGGTGGACGATCCGTATAAGAGTTATCGCGCCCGCGGCGCATTTGAGCGCCGTGCGGCCACTACGCTGAAGAGTGTTGTAACCAATCTGAATGCCTACGCTGACCGCCTGCTTACCCTTGCCACCGAAAACCGATTCAAGGGTTCGAGGACCATGCCACAAGCGTATGCCGCACGCGCCATCCTGGACCAGATTGGGCGAGATCTGGAGGTGATTTTGCGTGCGCTTCAGCAGCGTCTCCCTCCGCTCGCCTCCGACGGCGACGAGATCGTGACCAGGCTGCAAATGGCGGATAATCTGGCCTATGCCGCGCTCCAGCCCGCGCTGGATGCCGGCCTTGTCGAGCCCGCCGCTCCCGTCAGCTATTTTCAGAAGTCGAACAGCATTCGTGTCATTCCCTATGCCCGCGTTGCCCTTGTGGGTGTGCCCTTCAGCGCCATCGCGCTGACCAACGATATGCTCGCCATTCCCCACGAGGTCGGCCACTATATCTTTTGGCACGCCCCCCTGACCCGCGCCAGCCTGAGCGGCTCGCTCCTGCGGCATGTTCAGGGCCTGCCTTCCTGGATCCAGGCGTGGACCGAAGAGATCTTTTCCGATATCTATGGCTGTCTGGTAGCGGGCCCGCTAATGGCGGTGAGCGCCCAGGATATGTTCTCCGGCGTACCGATCGAGTACTTTATCCGTGATGACGGCGAGCATCCCGTCTCCGCCGCCCGTGCCTATATCTTCGCATCGGTTTTGGACACGGTCGGCATGCCCAAATTGGCCAAGGCATTCGCTGATGAGTGGGAGCAATCCATCGGCGAAATCTACGGATTGCGCCCAAACGACCCGGTAACGGTGGGGGACGGCGTACGTGTGCCGCTCGATGTGGTGCGCGAGGATCTAGATACGGTCGTGCGGCGAATCATCGGCGTGGATCTCTTTCACATGATGCGCCCGGCGGCACAGAGCTGGAGCTGGGGGGACAAGGCCGATGCAGACGTTGTCGTGAAGGAAACGTTGGAGACCGACTTCGACGCATATGTCCAACAGCTGCTGGCTGCAGAGCGGCCGCTGCCGTATCTAGATACCAACATTGACGGCAAGGAAATCCGGCTTGAGAATGCCCGGCAGCTCACTTCTGTCCCCTTGGGAAGCACCGGTTACCCCATGCTGGACGAGCTAATTGCTCGCCTGGAGGACGAAGCCGAGATCGCGCCCGCGCTGTGGTCGCTGCTGATCAGCTCTGGCGGCTGGACCACGGGCCCGGGAGATGGGCCCCCCACAGGCGGTAAACTGTTTGTGTGATGGCGAAACGTGCGCGCCTGGTTCCGTCAAGCTGCTCGTCATGAGTCCTTAGGGCTGTGTGCCCGCCGCTGCGACAGGGGAAGATCAAGATCATGGTGTAGAAGGGTTCAGGAGCTGCTTTCCGGCAACGAGGTGAGCCGGCGGTCGATACGTTGCACGCGCTCGCGGTTGTGTTCGACGGCGAGATCCCTTGCTTCACGCCATCGCTCGGCTGCCGCGTCAGCATCGCCGTCGTGCATGTGGAGGTCGCCCAGATGGATGAGCACATCCACCAGGCTGTAATGCCAGCTAATGGCGCGGAAGATCTGCTCGCAGGCCAGCACCGTTGACAGGCTGCGCGCATGGTCGTCCAGCTGCTCCAGCGCCAGGCTCAACCAGTACAGGGCGACCCCTTGCGAGCGCCGGTCACCAATGTGGGCGTAGCGCTCTGCGCTCTGTTCGGCATATTGCCTGGCCAACTCGTATTCCTGGCGGCGATAGCAGCTCATAGCCAGCATGTATTCGGCGGTGGCAATCAGGTCTTCATCTTCCAGCGCCTGCGCGATCTTTTGACTACGCACGACCAGCTCCGTTGCCAGGGCGTAGTCCTGGCGAGCATGGTCGACGATATGTGCATAGATCTGCAGCGCGCGGGCTACGAGGTGCTCGTTGCCCAATTGTTCGCCGCGCGCCAGCGCTTCCTGGGAGAGCCGTTCGGCCGCGCCCAGGTTGCCACCCAATGCGTACAGCCGGGCATAGCGGTAGAGCACTTCAGCCAGGCCCATTTCATCACCGACGGCCCGCTTGAGAGTCTCGCTATCGGCCAGCCACTCTGACGCCTGCTCCGGGCCGCCATAGCCCGCGTGCTCGCCGGCTATGCGTGCCATGTAGTAGAGCGCGTCGGATTCTCCCTGCTTGTCGCCGGAAGCCCGGAAATGGACCAGGCTCTTGTCCAACAGCGCAAATGCCTGCTCGTAGTGGTTCAACTCGATGGCTGCCCGCGCCCATTGCATGGCAATTGCAGCCGCGCGATCCGGGTCGCCGAGTGCGTTGGCCGCTTCCTGTGCCCACTGGCACCCCTTGACGGCCAGCCGGTAACGCGCGCGGGTCAGCCATGGCGTGCTCAGCGCATTGGCGTAGTCGAGCACAAGCTGCCATTGTTGGTTGCGATGGGCCAGCTCCATGCCGGCCATGATGTTGTCCCATTCCGGCTCGAGACGGCTATAGTCAGTTTGATTCCGTCTGGCGAAGTCGAGGTAGTAGCCAGCATAGCGCCCTTCCATTCCCGCGGGTTCTCCCTCACGCTGCAGCTGCTGTGCAGCGTACTCGGCCAGCAGCACATGTTGCACGAACCCCTCTTGGCTGCCCAACCTGAGCAGAGATAGACCGACCAACTCGAACAGGCCGTCTTCTGCCTGTTCAACGCCGGATGCGATCAGGGCGGCAACGGGCGCGGCCTGGAAGGGGCGACCTTGAAATAGACCCGTGGCCATGAAGAGTGTGCGTTGTGCCTGCGTCAGCAGGCCCCAGCTGATCTCAAAGACCGCACGCACATCGAGCGTGCGGTAGCGCATCTGTTCCAACAGGTGCGCCTGGAGCAGCTCGTGCATGCGAGCAAAGGTGCCGCCCGCCTTTTGGAGCCGCCGGCCAATAATCTCCAGCGCCAGCGGATGGTGTTGGATCATAGCCGCGATGGAGGCGGCCATCGCCTGTTCGGCGGCCACCGTCTCCTCGCCGGCGATACCGGCCAGCAGCTCCAGGCTTGCTGCCGGGGAAAGCTCGTCTACGTCCAAAAGTCGCTGTGCCCCGGCCGCGCGCGCAGCTTGCTGGTCGCGCGTGGTAAGGAGCACGGGTACGCCCGGCACCTGGGGCACTACAGCCTTGATCTCGACCGGCCGCACCAGCTCATCTAGAAAGAGATCATCCACGATTATCAACAGCTTGCGGTCCGCCAGCAGGCGGTGCACGGCTTCCGCCAGCTGGGCCAGATCCGTAATACGGTGAAAGTCGTGCCCCAGGCTCCGCGCCCAGTTGTTTAGGATCTCCTCTGGCTCGGTGGCGGCGAAGTGCGCCCAAAGCACACCATCTGGGAAATGGGGGCGTAGCTGGTGTGCGACCACGGTTGCAAGTGTGGTCTTGCCGATGCCGCCCATTCCCACCAGAGCCACGACCGGTCCTGGCTTCGGCCCGGGCTGCGGCTGTAGCAGCAG
>JACFMY010000183.1:278-12008 GCA_019455155.1 Caldilineaceae bacterium | reverse complement strand
GGTCCGCGGCTGCGCGGCGCACGATAAGGCTGGGCTCGTCGGCCAGCTCACCAGGTAGCGCTTCTGCTTCCTCAGCTGGCGCTTTTCCTGCTTCGCTGAAGGCAAGCACATCCTGTTTCGTGATCTGCCCGCCGGGTCCAGTACCCGCGACTGTCGCCAGATCCACGCCCTTGTCTGCGGCGACGCGCCGGGCCACTGGCGTAGCCTTGACGCCAGCACCGTCACCTTCGGGTGCGCTGGTTGCGGCTGGCGCTGGTTCTGCCGTGGCTGCAGGTTCCTCCGTGGTTGCGGGAGGCGCCGCGGCCGCGGCGGCGCCATCTTCGGCCACGCTTTCCCCCTCCTGGCCGATAACGCCAAAGACGGCGGTAGCCGGCGCCAGCTCGCCATCCTTGAAATTGACCTTCAGCAGCGTGCCGCTGGCGGGCGCCTGGATCTCCGTGTCTACCTTGTCGGTAGCGATTTCGAGAATGACGTCGCCGGCGTTGACTTTGTCGCCGATCGCGGCACGCCACCGGCTGACAGTGACATCCTCAATGCCTTCGCCCATTTCGGGCAGTTTGATTTCAGTAGCCATGGTTCGTTGTTCCTTGAGGCTCCGCGGCTTACCGGAGCATTTCCAACACTGCAGCTTTGATATTCTGTTTCCAGGGCAGAATCTCTTCTTCCAACACCTTTGAAACTGGAATGGAAACAGGCGCCATGCCCAGGCGCCGCGCGGGGCTTTTCAGCAGATAGGGTGCTTCTTCATAGATTCGCGCCACGATCTCGGCCCCGATGCCGCAGTTGGATTGAGATTCGTGAACGGCCAGTAGACGCCCGGTTTTCGCTACTGAGGCCAGGACCGTCTCCATATCCAGCGGGACGATGCTGCGCAGGTCCACGATCTCAATGTCGAGGCCATGCTCCGCCTTCAGCTCCTCGGCGGCCTCCATAGCCTGGAGCAGGGTGTACCCAAAGGTGGCTAATGTTAGATCTTTGCCCTCGCGCTTGACTTCAGCCTGCCCAATGGGCACCGAATATTCTTCACGGGCATCTGGCACATCGCCGCGGGTGAAGTAGAGCATCTTATGCTCGAGGAAGAGCACGGGATTGTCGTCGCGGATTGCCGAAATCAGCAGCCCCTTGGCGTCGTAGGGCGTGGCCGGCGCCACCACCTTGATGCCAGGGAACTGGGCAAAGGTGCTTTCCACACACTGGCTATGTTGCGATCCATAGCGCTTGCCGCCGCCCTGCTGGCCGCGGATGACCATGGGAACGTTCAGCAGGCCGCCGGTCATATAGTGCATCTTGGCCGCCTGATTGAAGATCTGGTCGGCGCACACTAGAAAGAAATCCATGTACATCAACTCGACGATTGGGCGCATACCGGCCATGGCCGCGCCAACGGCCATCCCCACGAAGCCCTGTTCGCTAATCGGCGTGTCGATGACCCGCTCCGGGCCATATTCTTCCATGATGTTGCGCGTGACACGGAAGAGACCACCATAGTGGCCGATATCCTCTCCGATGAGAAATACGCTCTCGTCGCGGCCCATCTCATCGCGCATGGCTTCATTTACTGCCTGAATAAAAGTTGTCTTGCGCATCGTGGTCTTCTCGTTATACCTTGTATACGTCGGTATAGGCCTCGGCAACGTCCGGCCAGGGCGCATCGAGGGCGAACTCGACGGCCTCTTGTACTTCTTCTTCGACCTGGCTGCGGATGGTATTGAGCTCTTCTTCGGCTACCCCGCGTTCCAGCAGACGCTGGTGAAGACGCGCCAGCGGCTCGTATTGGCGCTGCATCTCAATCTCTTCTGACGATCGGTAGGTCTCCAGATCGCCGGCCATATGGCCAGCCAAGCGATAGGTGATCCCCTCGATAAAGGTTGGACCCTCGCCGGCCCTGGCACGTTCAACAGCTTTGGAGATGGCAGCGTATACCACCTCCACGTCATTGCCGTCGATCTGCTGGCTCTCCATGCCATAGGCCTGGACAAAGGTATAGATATTGCTGACGGATGACGTTCGGGAAATTGGCGTCATTTCGGAGTAGCGATTGTTTTCGCAGTAGAAGATGATGGGCAGCTTCCACTTCTGGCTCATATTAAAGGTTTCGTGCATCAGGCCCTGATAGAGTGCGCCGTCGCCAAAAAAGGTGATGGCAATGCGCCCATCGCCGCGCAGCTTGGCGGCAAGCGCCATCCCAGCAGCGTGGGGCACCTGGGCGCCCACAATCCCGTTCGCACCCATCAGCCCCAATGACGGGTCCAGAAAGTGCATGGAGCCACCCTTGCCCTTAGCAAAGCCAGACGCTTTCCCCAACACCTCACAGATGGCCCGCTTGGGATCCATGCCCCGGGCCAGGGAGTGGTGATGGCCCCGGTAGGTGCAGGTAAGATAATCCTCCCTGCGTAGGGCGGCCGCCATACCAACGGCTGCGGCTTCATGGCCAATTGCCGTATGCATGGCGCCGCCGATTTTGCCTGATTCCGCCAATTCCAACAACGATTCTTCAACGCGGCGGATAAGGACCATCATGCGGTACATGGGGAGCAGCTGCTCGGTGGTGAGCACCGCGTCGGCTGCAGATACGGCGGCCTGGGCCGAAGGCACACTGGCCTGTAATGAGGTTTCTGACATCTTTGTTTTCCCTTTTACTCATCAAAGATGGTGCACAAAGCACTGTCCTAAATGGCATTGCGGAGATGCAGACGGAAAATCCACCGCGTAGCCAGTCATTTTCTACGCCTGTCGAGACGGCGAACGGGGAACTTCACGCTGGCTGCCTAGACCTCGCCCGCATATTGCTGCCGCAAACTCGACGTGCCATTATAGCACACGTCTATTCCCCTTAGTTTATTGGAGAGAGGGCGGGCATCGTAGTGCCAATGAATCCAATTGCAGGTTCGGAGTTGTGTCGCGGTGAAGACGAAGATGGGCGTTACTCAGCGACGATTTGCCGCGCATGGGCGCGCTCTGATATGCTAAGCGCTATGCCTACGGCCTGGTCTTTTTGCTGCTGGCCTGGCATCTGGTGGCCACCCTGAGCACCATATTCTTGCGGAGCGAACTGCCCTGTGGAGACCGAATCATCGTCTGGTCAGCCGACCAGTGCCTCGTCAACTGAAGCAGTACACGCCGGTGAGCGGCGCTTTCGTTCGCACAACAGCCTCACGGTGCCCATTGTCCAGACCGCGGTCTACACCTTCGACACTACCGCCGATCTGGTCGCCTTTACTGAAGAACGCATGTTCTGGGACGAGCCTGAGCGTGAGGAGTATGGTCGCTACGGCAATCCAACAGTGCGCGCGGCGGAGGCCAAGCTTGCTGCTTTAGAACATGCTCAGGATGCGATCCTGCTGGGCAGCGGCATGGCTGCCGTCACAGGTACCCTGCTCGTGCTGCTCAGCGCGGGACAACACTTCATCCTCACCGACAACTGTTATCACAGTACATTGGAATTTGCCCAGGGCTTCTTGCCGCGTCTGGGCATCACCCACACGGTCGTACCGTGCGGCGATCTGGCTGCGTTGGAGGCCGCGATCCGTCCCGAGACGCGCCTGATCTTCTCCGAGTCACCCACGAATCCGTTTATGCGCTGTACTGATTACGGCCAGTTGGCCGAAGTTGCCCGGCGCCATAACCTGCTCACCGCCATTGACGCCACCTTTGCCACCCCCTACAATGTGCGTCCCCTGGAACATGGTATTGACCTGGTAATCCATAGCCTGACCAAATACCTGTCCGGGCACAACGATCTGATGGCAGGCGCGGTGGCAGGACGTTACGATCTGACGACACCATTGCGCCAGACACAAGGGCTGCTGGGCAGCATCATCGCACCCCACACCGCGTACCTGATCTTGCGTGGTATGAAGACATTGGCGCTACGCATGGAACGGCAGAATGCCAGCGGCCTGGCTGTCGCACAGTACCTGGAGCAGCATCCCAAGGTGCGCAAGGTCTGGTATCCGGGCCTGGAGAGCCATCCGGATCATGCCGTGGCCGTGGCCACGATGCGCGGCTTTGGCGGTGTCGTCAGTTTCGAAATCGACGGCGACGCGACGCGCGCACACCGCTTCATTGACGCGTTGAAGATCCCGACAATTGGCCCTAGTCTGGGCGGCGTAGAGACGATGGTGAGTCCGCTGGCCGTGATGGGATTTGCAAATGTGCCGCCGGAGGAGCGGGATCTGTTGGGTATCCGGGATGAGCTCGTTCGCCTGTGTCTGGGCATCGAAGAGACAGACGAGTTGATTGCTGACCTGGACCAGGCATTAGCTGTTATCTAACACCGGCGTATGACGCGGCTCTGGAACGGCGGTCACCGCTTCGCGATGGATTTGGAGGACTGATGAGGATGTCAGAGTTGCGCCAGAACCTTGCCACCAAAGAGTGGGTGATTGTGGCCTCAGAGCGGGCCAAGCGTCCACACGAGTTTGTCGTTACTGAACGGAAAACTTGCGGCGAGGGACCGGTTTGGGATGCAAGCTGTCCCTTTTGCCCTGGCAACGAAGAGGCCGACCTGGAAGTGTTGCGCACACCCAATTCTGGCCAGTGGCAGGTGCGCATCGTGGGCAATCGATACCCGGCCCTGACGGCTGGCGGCGATCTGGAGCGCCAATATGCCGGGTTGATCCGTCGCATCTCTGGCTTTGGGTACCATGAAATCATCGTTGAGGCGCCGGAGCACAACACCTGTGCCGCGCTCCAGCACCCCACAGATGTTGCCCGGGTGTTCCGCACCTTCATCGAGCGAGCGTGGATGGTTCAACGCGATCCCCGCATCGAATATATCCTCTTCTTCAAGAACCATGGTCCGCAGGCTGGCGCCTCCCTGATTCACCCGCATGCTCAGATGATGGCGCTGCCTATGGTGCCCATGGACGTGCGCGTTCGCGCGGACGGCGCCCGTAACCATTTCGACGAGGTAGGCACCTGTGTTTTTTGTGAGATCCTGCAGCAGGAGCTAGAGGCGCAGACGCGCATCATCGCCGAAACCGACCATTTCGTGGCATTCGCGCCCTATGCGTCGGTCTCTCCCTTTCATATCTGGGTGATGCCCCGTACCCATCTGGCTTCGTTCTTTCATATCCCTGCTGACGAAGTGGAAGATCTGGGGCGGATCATGCATACGGTGTTGCGCAAGTTGTATGTGGGCCTGCGCAACCCTGACTACAACTATGTGATCCGCACGGCGCCGGTACGCGATCTGGGCGCACCTTACCTGCACTGGTATATCACGGTGGTGCCGCGCGTGTCGCTGGCCGCCGGATTCGAGCTTGGCAGCGGTATCTTTATCAATGCATCGCTGCCCGAAGAGTGTGCTGAGTTCTTGCGCCAGGTCGACGTTTCACAAAACGGATTCTTCGCATGAATCAGCTGCACGGGAAGCGTCCTGCACGGTTTGATGTGCGTGGCTACAATGCACGCGCGTGGGACAAGGCAGTCGAACGCGAGAGTCCTTGGACGGTGCCAGTTGGGCCTGAGGTGATCGAGGCCGCGCGCCGGGGCGATTGGGCAATTGTCCTCACGCCGGCGAAACCTGTTCCCCACGCCTGGTTCCCGCCCCTGGCAGGCGCCGCTGTCCTTTGCCTGGCCAGCGGGGGCGGGCAGCAGGGGCCTATCCTTGCCGCGGCCGGTGCACGCGTTACCGTGTTCGATAATTCGCCTCAACAGCTGGCCCAGGACCGCTATGTGGCACGGCGCGATGGGCTCCAGATCACCACAGTAGAAGGCGATATGCGTGCCCTATCCATGTTTCCCGACGCCAGCTTCGACCTCATTGTGCACCCGGTGTCAAACCTGTTTGTGCCCGAGGTCCGGCCCGTCTGGCACGAGGCCCACCGGGTCTTGCGCACGGGTGGTGTGCTGCTGGCTGGCTTCTGTAACCCCGTGATCTATCTTTTCGACCAGGAATTGGCCGACAAAGGCGTCTTGCGCGTGCGCCACAAGCTACCCTATTCTGACCTCACAAGCATTTCTGAAGCGGAACGCAGTCTCTATACTGAGGAGCTCCAGCCGCTAGAGTTTGGCCATAGCCTGGAAGATCAGATTGGGGGGCAGCTAGATGCTGGCTTTGTGTTGACCGGTTTTTACGAAGATATCTGGCCCGGGACCCCGCTGAGCGAATATATGCCCACGTATATTGCCACGCGCAGCGTGAAGCTGGAACGCACGAAGTAGGGTTCTGCACGCCAGCACATAGGTCCAGCAGGAGCAACCGACAGATGCGCGGCAGTTTTCCCAATTCCGCAGTTACAACTATCATAAGGGAAGCGCAAGGCTAGGTTATTTCGTGTACCACGAGAGGACCAGCTGGCTGCTGATCTTGTCGGTGGCGCTGCGACGGACTGGATCGATAGTAATTCCTCGATTTTGACGAAGGTGAGATCACCATGGACTGGCAGACCTATCTAGACAATAACCAGGCACACTTTCTGGAGCAGCTGTTCGATTTTCTACGCATCCCCAGCATCTCTAGCCTGCCAGAACACGCCGGCGATGTGCGGCGAGCAGGCGAGTGGGTTATGGAGCGGCTCCGTACCGCCGGCATGGAGAACATCAAGATGATGGAGACGGGCGGCCATCCTGTTGTATACGCCGATTGGCTCCACGCCGATGGCCAGCCTACGGTGATGATCTACGGCCATTTCGACACGCAGCCAGTTGATCCCGTTGAGCTTTGGGAAAGTCCGCCTTTTGAACCTGTTGTTAAAGATGGCAAGGTTTTCGCACGCGGCGCCAATGATGACAAAGGCAACATGCTGGTGCCTATCCTGGCCATAGAGGCGCTGCTCAAGACAATGGGGGCGCTGCCAATCAACGTGAAGTGCTTCTTTGAGGGCCAAGAGGAGATCGGTAGCCCGACGCTGCCCAAGTTCATCGCTGAAGAAAAGGATACCTTTGCCTGCGATTTCGTGATCAGCGCCGACGGCGGCCAATGGGCTGAAGACCAGCCTGCTCTGTTGCTCGGGCTCAAGGGGCTGTGTGCCCTTCAGATCGATGTCTGCGGACCGGCCTACGATGTTCACTCAGGCGGATATGGCGGCGCGATTCAGAACCCTATCCATGCGCTGGTCTACATGCTGAGCTCTATGCGTGGGACCGATGGGCGGATCCTTGTTGAAGGCTTCTATGACGATGTGAGACCATTGACCGATGAAGATCGGGCGCAGATTGCAGAAGTGCCTTTGGACCTGGACGAATACAAAGAGCGCCTTGGCATCGACGAGGTGTTTGGCGAGACGGGCTATTCGACATTGGAGCGCGCCTGGGCCCGGCCCACATTGGAAATCAACGGTATTTGGGGTGGGTTCCAGGGGGAAGGCACCAAGACCGTTTTGCCAAGCAAGGCCCACGCCAAGATCACGTGCCGGCTGGTAGCGGACCAACAGCCCGACAAGATAGCACAATGCCTTGTCAGCCATATCGAGGCCCATACACTGCCTGGCATCACTGTCGATGTGAAAGTAGAGGCCAGCGGCGCCGTGCCATATCTAATGCCGGCCGACCATCCCGGCAATGTGGCAGCTCGCGATGTGCATATCGCGCTCTATGGCAAAGAGCCGTATTATGTACGCTCCGGTGGCAGTATCCCCGTGTGTGCCATGTTCCTGGAGTCGTTAGGGGTATATACGGTGAACTTCGGTTTTGCTCTCAACGATGAGCGCCAACACTCGCCCAACGAATTCTTCCGCCTGGCCAGTTTCGAACGAGGACAGCGGGCGTACTGTATGCTGTTGGAGCGGCTGGCCCGTATGCAGGAATAGGCGTCGCCAGGCTGACTTTGGGTAGGTCGGCGCCGTGTTGACTGCGGATCACCAGGGGAGAGCGATCGGTGCCGTTACGATCACCACTTCATCTGAACACGGCCCGCCGACCAGGAATGGTGGGAGCTATTGGGGCTCCGCATAACGACACCATGGACGAAACTGATCGCAGATTAAGCAAGGTTCTGCTCGAAGTGACGCGCACGCTGTCGTCCAATCTGGATCTGCCAGACGCGTTGCCGGTCATTCTTGACCAGCTGGCGGGCATTGTCGAATACGACAGTGCCTCTATTATGCTGCTCGAAGACGGCATGCTACGGTCCGTTGCCCAGCGTTCAGTCTTTCCACTCGTGCCAGACCCAATGGCAATTGCCGTGGCCGATTTGGCGCATGTGCAGCATGTCATCCAGACGGCAAGCCCAGTCGTGATCTCCAATGTCTTGACCGACCCGCGCTGGCGCAAGCGCAACGGTAATCAGCATATTCGCTGCTGGCTCGGTGTGCCGCTGGTAGCGAAAGGTGAGTGCATCGGCCTCTTGAATCTAAGCCATCACACGGTCGATCACTTCACCCGTCGCGACATTGAGCTCACGTTTTCCTTTGCTGCCCATGCCGCCATCGCCATTCACAATGCCCGGCTCTATGCCCAAGCAGTAAACGAGCTGGCTGAGCGCAGGGCCGTCCAGGCGCGGCTGGAGGCCGCCCAAGCCGCTCTCCAGCACAAGGTAGATGAGTTGGAGATGGCTCAGCGCGCGGAACAGGAGCAGCGCCGTCTGGCCGAGATCATCAGCGAAGTGGCAGCCGTGATCAACTCTACCCTGGACCTGGACGAGGTCATCCAGCAGATCTTGGTCCAGATGCAGCGGATCGTCGGCTGCAATATCATTTCGTTGAAGATTCCCCATGGCGAAGGCACTCTTTACCACGCATTTGCGGTCGGCGTGGAGATTCCCCAAGACGCAGTGGGCAAAGAGATGCCGATCTTTGAGTTGGAGCGCCGGGTCTTGCAGGAGGAGCGTCCCCTCATCGTCGTTGACACCACTGAGTGCTCCGACTGGGTCGTTGTGCCTGGCTTTGAATTCATCCGCAGCTGGATGGGTGTGCCCGTGATCCACCGGGGAGCGCCTATTGCCATTATTGATCTGGACAGCAGCGAAGTCGCATTCTTTAACGAAGACCACATTGCCACCCTCACGGCCATCGCCAACCATGCCGCCCTGGCCATCAACAATGCACGCCTCTACCAACAGGTCCAGAAAGAGCTGGCCGAGCGCAGGCGCGCGGAAGAGACGTTGGCCAAAGAGCGCGCCCACCTGGCTGAACGCGTGGCCGAACAGACCGCGGATCTGCGTGCCGCGAACGCGGAGCTGGCACGGGCTGCACGCATGAAGGATGAGTTCCTGGCGGCTATGAGCCATGAGCTGCGTACCCCCCTCAACACGATCACGGTGATGACGGATGTCATGCTTGAGCAGATCTATGGGAAGCTCAACGAGCGCCAGATGCACGCACTCCAGCGTGTGGCCGCCAGCAGCCAACAGCTCATTTCCCTGATTAGCGACATTATCGATGTGGCCCGCATTGAGGCGGGACAGATCGAGCTCTTGCCAGGATATGTGGAGCTGGACGCACTGTGCCGGCGTGCGCTGCGCCTGGCTGAGAAGGATGTCTCTCTGAAACGGCAGCGTATCGAATATGAGCCAGACCCGGAGGTCGCGGTACTCCGCGGCGACGAACGGCGCCTGCGCCAGATTCTTGCCAATCTGCTGAGCAACGCTGTCAAATTCACAGATGAAGAAGGTGTGATCGGGCTGCGTTGCCGCGGTTACCCGGACCGCGAACTCGTTGAGATCACTGTTTGGGACACGGGAATTGGCATCGCCCAGGCGGATATGGGCGACCTGTTTCAGCCCTTCGTTCAACTAGACGGCAGCCTCAACCGGCGCTATGAAGGCACAGGATTGGGGCTTACCATCGTGCATAGGCTGGTTGCGCTCCATGGTGGCAGCGTTTCCGTACACAGCGGACCTGGACGCGGTACCGAAATCACCGTCGCCTTGCCTTGGAGCCGGCCTGCCGACCACGCGCCGTCCCTTGAGGAGGGCGAGAAAGAGGAGACCACACCCGGCGCCGGTTCGAGCACCCTCCCGCGCGCAGTTCTGTTTGTCGAACCCTATCGAGTTGCTATTCAGGAGCTGGTGCACCGGCTGGAGCAACGTGGGGGGCCGATAACGATCACTGAGAACGGACGAGAGGCAATTGATCTTGCGCTCCAACACCAACCAGGCATAATTTTTCTCAATACGTTGATCCCAGAGTTGGATGCGCTTGATGTGGTCCGCCGTATGCGTCGCCACGAGGAGCTTGCCAATACCTCCATTATTGCCGTCGCCACGATCAACTACGATGGCCAGCGCGAGCGCTATCTGACCGCAGGTGCTGACGGATATTTCGTGAAACCGCTTGGCCTTGCCCAAGCGGCCGCATTGATCGAGTCTGGTCACAGACGCGAAGGGGCGTCGCAACCGGCCGGTCATCTGTCTCGCTCCATCCTCTCATGAGGGTGGCGCGCGTTTGTAGGCTCGAGACGACAACGCTAGCGGTGTTTGGTCGTTTTGTATTCGGGCCGGTGCATTGCCACAAAGTTCAACATTCTTGACATTCAGTCTGGAGGTCAAACAAATGGCTACCAAAAAAGCAGAAACCGAACTGAAAGCAGCATTTCGCCGGCATCCCCTCGATGCCATCTTTGCCCCGCGCAATGTAGCTGTCATCGGTGCCACAGAAAAAGAGGATAGTGTAGGTCGCACGCTGCTTTGGAATCTAATTCGTAATCCCTTTGGCGGTACGGTATTTCCTGTCAACCCGAAACGCACCAACGTGCTGGGGATCCGCGCCTACCCGTCGATCACCGATGTGCCTGATGAGGTGGACCTGGCGGTGATCGTGACGCCCGCGCCCACCGTACCTGGCGTGATCGCCGAATGTGTAGAGGCAGGGGTCAAAGGCGCAATCATCATCTCGGCTGGCTTCAAGGAGATTGGCCCAGAGGGCGCTAAGCTGGAACAGGAGATTCTCGAGCAGGCGCGCAATGCCAAAATGCGTATCATAGGACCCAACTGTCTCGGCGTCATGAGCCCGCTCACGGGGATCAACGCCACCTTCGCCAAGGGCATGGCGCTGCCAGGTAGCGTGGGCTTCATCAGCCAAAGCGGCGCCCTCTGCACCTCTGTCCTCGATTGGAGCATTGAAGACAATGTAGGCTTCAGTGCGTTCGTTTCCATTGGTTCCATGCTCGATGTGGATTGGGCAGATCTGCTCTATTATTTGGGTGACGACCAACGCACCAAGGCCATCGTCATGTACATGGAAACCATCGGCAACGCCCGTCACTTTCTGTCGGCGGCGCGTGAGGTTGCCCTAACCAAGCCGATTATCGTCATTAAGGCCGGTCGTACAGCGGCCGCGGCCAAAGCCGCGGCGTCACACACGGGCTCTCTCGCAGGCAGCGACGACGTGCTTGACGCTGCCTTCCGTCGTGTGGGTGTGCTGCGCGTCGACCGGATCTCCGACATCTTCTACATGGCCGAGGTGCTATCCAAACAGCCGCGCGCCCAGGGCCCCAATTTGACCATCGTCACCAACGCGGGTGGTCCCGGCGTATTGGCTACCGATTCACTCATCCTTGGCAACGGCAAACTCACCGAGATCTCGCTGCAGACCATGGAAGAGCTAAATGAGTTCTTGCCCGCGGCCTGGAGCCGCAACAACCCCATCGACATCTTGGGAGATGCCAGCCCTGAGCGGTACGCCAAGACATTGGAGATCGCGGCCAAGGACAAGAATGCCGACGGCCTGCTGGTCATCCTGACGCCGCAAGATATGACCGATCCGACCCGAACGGCCGAACGCTTGCGCCAGGCGGCGGCTGATCTGGGGCGGATGCCCGTCCTCGCCAGCTGGATGGGCGGCGCCG
>JACFMY010000183.1:0-268 GCA_019455155.1 Caldilineaceae bacterium | reverse complement strand
TGTGTCGATTCTCAACCGGGCCAGCATTCCCACGTTCCCCTACCCGGACACAGCTGCTCAGGTCTTCAATTACATGTGGCGCTACAGCTATAACCTGCGTGGCATTTATGAGACCCCGTCGCTGCCGGTAGCCAGCGAGGCGGAAGCCATGCATCGCAACCGCGCACGCACCTTGATCGACGAAATCCACCGGAAAGGCCGCACGATTCTGACTGAGTACGAATCCAAGCAAATCTTTGCCGCCTATGGCATCCCGACGGTCGAGACC
>JACFMY010000182.1 GCA_019455155.1 Caldilineaceae bacterium | reverse complement strand
CGTAATCTAGATTGTAACTGGCTTTTCTAGCTCATTCCAAAAGCTCAAGAGAAGCAAACGGCCAGGCCCCTGCTTTGGCCGCTGCGCCTAAGTCTCTGCCCGGCGCGAACCCATCAGGCTCGCGCCGGCCTCGTGCGCGGCGCGCAGAAAGGCCAGCAGTTTTTGCCTGGGATCTTCCGTTTCCACCAATACGCTGTACGGCAGCACCGCACCGGTGAAGCCCTCCGTGAACCAACGCGCACCGTCAGGTAACGGCTGGCCTACAAAGCCGTCAGGCGTCGGGTAGGCCATAGCATAGAAGTAGGGCTCTGCCAGTCCCTCATCGCCAGTGGAAAAGCCAAAGTTCATCTGTTCGTCGGCATGCTCGGGATCGCCATCCTCCTGTCCTGGCACCAGGCGTCCGGAAAACCAGACGACAGCCAGATCGAGATGGTGGGGCCAAAGCTGCACCGGGCTGCTTTCCCCGCGGAAACCGTGCCGGAATTTCTTCAACACCGCATCGACTTGGGTAAACGCCTGCCAAAAGCGGGTCACAGCTGTCCGGTCATAGGCATATTGCTCTTCCCCGGCACAGAGCGTCTCGTCGTACGGCGCATCGACACCCAGCTGGGAGAGGTTGCGCTGGGCCTGGTCGCAGAACTCCGCCAGCGCCTGCCCTGCCATGGGCCAGGCGACGTGTTGGCCCCGGCTGGTCCGCACATGGACGTGATGATCGGTGAAGTCCATGAGCGCCTCAAAGAGCTGCTCGCCCGCCGGTACCGGTGTGGTGGTCAGTCCGGTGGCCGCCACGCGCAGGCTAACATGCCACCAGTGTTTTTGGGGCGGCGTCAGTGCGCGCCGGATCTGGCCGATCACCCTGGCGTAGGCGTGGATGGCATCGCGTGTGGCGCGCCATGCGTCCAACGGCAGCGGTGGGAAGAGTGTCTGCTGCATGTCTGCCTCCATCGTTCTCTCTTGTGCTTCCACTGTGGAAAGATCGCTGTGGACATTACGTAGCCATGTCCCTGCTATCGTAGCATTGGCGGGCAAATCACCGCTGGAAGGAGAAGGCGCCCCCATGCAACCACAATGGCAACGGCAACAGGATCAGATGCAGGAACAGGCACGCCAGGCCCAACAGCGGCTGCAGCAGATGCAGGATCAAATGCGGCAGCAGCAGGAGTGGCTGGATAGACAACGGGAGATGGCAGGCTGGGCCGAGCAACAGCGCAAGGCGACACCTGCCGGGCGCGACGGCCGCGCGAGCGCCTTTTTTACGCTCCTCTGGCTGGCTGTGCTGGCCTTCTTGATCTACCAGTGCCTTGGCGCATGATACCGCTACTGGCTGGCCGGTAACGCAGTGGGGACCGGCCACACTGCAGTGACGATTGCCTGCAGTTGGCGGCCGGTCCCCGCGACGACGCGCACATGCACTTAGCGAGCGCCTGGCCTTACTGGACAGGCGACGACAGATTCATTATTGTTGTGGCTCGCAGGAGAAATTGGCGGCTACCCAGTTATCCGGATCGCTCCCAGCGCCGGCGCCAGTTGGGCCATTGTAGGTCGGCTGCAGCGGCCAGGGACAGAGGATGCGTTCGTTATCCATCTCTCCCTCATCGTTCGTGTGCCTGACCACGATGCTGTCCGGCGGCGTGCCGTTTTCAACCCACTCGATGAGCGGCGCAAGCTTGTCCCATTCGCTGGCTGAGCCGGCGCCGAAGTCGTCCCGGCAGTCGCCCATCCCCGACACCATGAAGAGACGCACCTGCTCTTGGGCTGCCGCTTCGTCGCCGCCAAAGGTATCCCGAACAATCCCCGAATAGTAGCCAACCGTCGGCTCGCCCCCGATCAGCCCATCGCCCCAACCATGATAAAGCAGATATTTGGCGCCGTGGTCCACCAGGAAGGGCGTGAGCTCGGTCTCATTGCCGTTCAGGATCTTGCGCATAAACGCGCCGCCGTCATCGGGGCTCCAGGGTCCGGCGCCCGGATTCTGTGTTGCGCCGGCAGGGGTGTCGCGGTCGAAGTCGAAGTCTAGTAAGCGGAGGACCAGACGGTAATATGCATGAAATGTCACATCAATATGATGTATAACATAGCGTACCGCGCAGCCCTTGTCAACGCCTTACGTTGACTCGTGACCCGGCCCGCAGGTGAGAACGCATTCAGTATCTCTGCCAACGTGGCCGGCAGGGTTCAAACTATCCTTGACAAATGACAGCTTTGCCCTTATCGTGTTGTCACATTGTCATGACAAATATCCTGCTCCTATGGTGCTCGCGCTATGCTGTTTGAGGATTCACTGCCGGCCCGCGTCGAAATCATCGAGGTTGGACCCCGTGACGGGCTGCAGCGCGAACAGGTCCTGGTTCCCGCCGCCGATAAGGCCGCGCTCATCGCCGATCTGGCCGCAGCTGGTCTCAAGCGCATCCAGGTTACGTCCTTTGTCCATCCCCGGCGTGTGCCCCAAATGGCCGACGCCGAGGCGGTATGCGCCCAGTTGCCAGCTATACCCGGTGTCGTCTTCAGCGCCCTGGTGCTGAACCTGAAAGGTATCGAGCGCGCCCAGGCCGCTGGCCTCCGCAACCTGGACATATCGCTCTCTGCCAGCGATGAACACAGCCGGCGCAACGCCAATCGCACGGTGGCCGAGGCGCTTGCCGAATATGACGCCATGTTCGCCCAGGCGCGTCGCGCTGGCATGCACGTCCGTGGGGGCATCCAATGCGCGTTTGGGTTCCGCCGGCCGGATGACGTGCCGGCGGCTCAGGTGCTACGACTGGTCGAGCACCTGCTGCACCTGGGCGTGGACGAGCTGGCCCTGGCCGACTCCAGCGGCATGGCGGACCCCAAGCAGTTGGCCGCGTTGGTGCAGCCGGTTATGGAGGTGGCTCGCGGCACGCCCGTGATCCTGCACCTGCACGACACGCGGGCCATGGGTTTGGCCAACGTGCTGGCCGCGCTGGCCTGTGGCGTGCGCTATTTTGACACCGCGTTCGGCGGGTTGGGCGGCTGCCCCTTCATCGATGGCGCGGCCGGCAACATCGCCACAGAGGATACGGTCTTTATGTTGCACCAGATGGGGATCGAGACGGGCGTCGATCCCGCCGCCGTCGCGACCATTTCGGCCCGCTACGCCCATGTCCTAGGCCATGCGGATCTGCCCGGCAAGCTCTACGGGCTCCTCGCCTCACGGTGAAATCATGGCTGGCAAGACGATTTCCGAAAAGATCATTTCGGCCCATGCCGGCGTCGACGTGGCGGCGGGCGAGATCGCCATCGTTTCTGTAGACGGCTGTATGGCTACCGATGCCACCGCGCCGCTCGCCATCCAGGCCTTCAAGGAGATGGGCGGGCAGCGCCTGTGGGATCCAGCACGCGTCTCGTGGATCCTCGACCATGCCACGCCGCCCCCCAACGAGCGCATCAGCAATCTACACCGTCTCATGCGCGAGTTTCACGCCGCGGTTGGCGGCCATTTCTACGAAGTCGGCGAGGGCATCTGCCACCAGCTCATGGTAGAGGACGCGCGGGTCAAGCCCGGCGAGATCTTTCTGGGCGCTGACTCGCACACGCCCACCTACGGCGCGCTCAACGCCTTTGCCATCGGCGTCGGCTCCACTGACCTGGCCGCGGTGCTGCTTACGGGCAAGACCTGGCTCAAAGTGCCCGACACGATCCGGATCGAGCTGGCGGGTCGCCTGCCGGCAGGCCTGGCCGCCAAAGATCTGGTGCTCTTTCTGGTGGGCCAGCTCGGCATTTCGGGCGCCACCTACCTGGCCATCGAGTATACCGGCGCGGCCATCGCGCCGCTGACTCTGGCAAGCCGCATGACCATCGCCAATATGGCCGCGGAGATGGGCGCCAAGGCCGGGCTGGTCGATCCCTCCGGCCTCGAGCTGCCCTATGCGTGGCAGGCGGTGCTGCCTGATGCCGGCGCCCGCTATATAGCGATGCATCGCTTCGATGTCTCGCAGCTGCGTCCCCAGGTGGCCGTGCCCCATTCGCCTGACAACGTCCATGACATCGACGAGGTGGTGGGGCAGCGCATCGACCAGGGCTTTATTGGCTCGTGCACGAACGCCCGCCTGGAAGATCTCCATATGGCCGCGCGCGTGCTCAAGGGCAAACGCATCGATCCGCGGGTCCGTCTGATTGTGGCGCCGGCGTCCCGGCGCATCTTCAACGCAGCGTTGCGCGATGGCACCGTCGAGATACTCTCAGCCGCGGGTGCAACCTTTATCACCTCGGGCTGCGGGCCATGCGTGGGAACACACCAGGGGGTGCCTGGGGACGATGAGGTCATTATCTCCAGCTCGAACCGCAACTTCCGCGGACGCATGGGCAACCCCCGCGCGTCCATCTATCTGGGCTCGCCCGCGGTGGTGGCTGCCTCGGCCCTGCGCGGCGCCATCACCGATCCGGCGACCGTGCTGGACGAGGGGGACACGTGGGATCTGCTGTGAACCGCATTCAGGGACGGGCGCACGTGTACGGGGACAACATCGACACGGATCGCATCATTCCCGGCAAATACACCAAGACGTTGAATCTCGACGATCTGGCGGCCCACGTGCTCGAGGATCTGGATCCGGCGTTCAGCAAGACGGTGCAGCCGGGCGATATCCTGGTCGCGGGCGAGAATTTCGGCTGCGGCTCCTCGCGGGAACAGGCGCCGGTGGCCATTAAGATGGCAGGTGTCGCGGTCGTCGTTGCCAGCTACTTCGCGCGCATCTTCTACCGGAACGCCATCAATATCGGTCTGCCCGTGGTGGAGATTGGCCCCCACTCGATCCAGCCGGGCAACAGGCTGGAAGTCGATCTCACCGGGGGCATGGTGCGGGACCTGACGGCCGGACACGAGTACAGAGCAACCAAGATGCCTTACGTGATGGTCGAGATTCTAGCCGCGGGCGGCCTGGCTCCGTACTTACGCCAGCACGGCAACTACCCGTAGACCAGCGTCTGCACTTGTAAGCGCCAGCCATCATGCTGGCGCCATCGCCGCCCGTATATAGGGCGCAGGCCGTGCGCATCCTGCTGAAGAAGGGCAAAGCAGCGTGTCCAAACAACCACTGCCGCTCAGCGGTATTCGCGTACTCGAATTCACCCATGCTGTCATGGGCCCGTCCGCGGGGATTATCCTGGCGGACCTGGGCGCGGAAGTCATCCGCGTCGAGCCGGCGCCTGAGGGTGACCATACGCGGCGGCTCAAGGGCTTCGGCACCGGCTATTACACCTATTTCAACCGCAACAAAAAAAGCCTGGCCGTCAACTTGAAGACGGAGGAGGGGCAGGCGGTCGTCGCCCGGCTGCTGGTCACCGTCGACGCGCTCATTGAGAACTTCGCCCCGGGCACCATGGAGCGTCTGGGGCTCGGCTACCCTGCCGTGGCGCAGCAGAACCCGCGGCTTGTCTACTGCCGGCTCAAGGGCTTCATGGAGGGCCCCTATGCCAAGCGGACCGCGCTGGACGAGGTGGTACAGATGATGTCTGGCCTGGCCTACATGACAGGCCCCCCGGGCCAGCCGCTGCGCGCCGGCGCCTCCATTGTGGACATCATGGGGGGCGCGTTTGGCGCGCTGTCCATCTTGGTTGCGCTGCGCGAGCGTGATGTGACCGGGGAAGGTCAACTGGTGGAGACAGGGCTCTTCGAGACCGCCGCCTACATTATGGGCCAACACATGACCTACGCCGCGCTGGCGCGCGAACCGATTCCCCCCATGCCAGCTCGGGTGAGCGCGTGGGCCATCTATCGCCTCTTCAGCAGCGCCGACGGCGACCAGGTCTTCGTCGGGGTGACCAGCGACCGGCATTGGGAAAGCTTCTGCCAGGCGTTCGAGCGGCCCGATCTGTTGGCCGATCCTACCCTGGCTACCAACAGCGATCGCATCAATGCCCGGGAACGCCTCTTGCCTGACCTGGAGAGGATGTTTGCGGGGCTATCCCGTGCCGAGATTGTGGCGCGCTGCGAAACGGCCGGGATCCCCTTCTCACCCATTGCCCGTCCCGAGGACCTGTTCGATGATCCGCAACTCAACGAGGGCGACAGCCTGTTGGAGGCGCAGTTGCCAGACGGCCGCCGCGCCAGGCTGCCCAAGCTGCCGCTGGCGCTGTCCGCACGGCGCTTCGATATCTACCAGCAGGCCCCAGCCGTCGGCGAGCACACACGGGATCTCTTGCAGGATCTAGGCTATTCGCATGGCGAGATTCAGGCGCTGCACGACGCCGGCGTCATCGTGGCGCCCTCCCAAAGTGTCCAGTAAGGAGCATGAAATGAGCGAAGCTACCCCTCTCGATCTCGTCGTCAAAAACGTACGCGTCGTGCGTCCCAACCGGCAGAGTGTTGAGCTGTTGGACCTGGGGATCCGAGACGGCAAGTACGCCCGCATCGAGCCCAATATCGCCGCCCGCGACGCCAAAGAGGTCCATGACGGCCGGCGCCTCCTGGGTTTCCCGGGTCTCACCGACGCCCACATGCATGCCGGCATCTACGCGCCGTTGGACCAGGACGCGGTTACCGAAAGCAAGGCTGCCATCATGGGCGGCGTCACCTCTATGCTCACCTACATGCGCACGGGCCAATATTACCTGAATCAGGGTGGCCCCTATGCACGCTTCTACCCGGAAGTGCTGCGTCTCTCGGCAGGCAATTACTGGGCGGACTACGGCTACCATCTGGCGCCGATCCAATCCTCGCACATCGACGAGATGGAGCTCCTGGCCACCCAGCTGGGCGCGCCCTCCTTTAAGATCTTCATGTTTTATGGCGGTTACGGCCTGCACGGCCAGGCCGGCAAGGACGCGCAGCGGCGCTTCCTCATGCTCGACAACGACGAAGACAGCTACGACCTGGCCCATTTCGAGTTCATCATGCGCGGGGCCACCCGGGTTATGGAGCAACATCCGGATCTGGCGCCCTATGTAAGCGTGAGTCTGCACTGCGAAGTGGCCGAGATTTTGAATGCCTATACGAAAATCGTCCAGAAGGACCCGTCGCTTTCCGGCCTGCGTGCCTACAGCGCGGCCCGCCCCCCTCACTCAGAAGGCCTGGCCATCTGGATCGCCGCCTACCTGGCCTACGAAACGAACTGCCTCAACATCAACCTGTTACACCTGAGCTCGCGCAAGGCCATCGAAGCCGCACTCATGATGCAGCAGATCTTTCCCCACATCGATTTCCGCCGCGAGGTGACCGTCGGCCACCTGCTCCTGGACTACGATTCCCCTGCCGGGCCCCTGGCCAAAGTCAACCCGCCCATCCGCGCCCGCGAAGATGTCGAAGCCCTGTGGGAGGCCGTGCTGGAGGGCAAGGTGAGCTGGATCGTCAGCGACCACGCCTGTTGCTCCCATGAGCTGAAGGTCGATTCAGCCAGGCAGGATGACATCTGGCTAGCCAAGTCCGGCTTTGGCGGCACGGAGTACCTCCTCTCAGGCGTCCTCAGTGAGGGGTGCAAGCGTGGCATGTCCTACAACCACATGGCTGAGTTGCTCTGCTGGACTCCCGCCCAACGCTTCGGTCTCCTCACCAAAGGCGACATCGCCGTTGGTTATGACGCCGACCTGGTGCTGGTCGATCCTGATGAATCGTTTGTCGTGCGCGCGGCTGAATCGCCTTCAGGCCAGGGCTACACGCCCTTCGAAGGCATTGAGCTGACAGGCCGCGTCAAAACCACCTTTTTGCGCGGGGAGCGGGCCTATGACAACGGCGCCTTTGTGGGCCAGCCGCGCGGGCAATACCTTTCCCGGCCAACCCGCTAGCCACCGGTCTGTACACGCCGCCCATCCTGATATCTGCCTGGAGACACGCAGTGGACGAACACGGGTCATTGAACGCAGCGCTCGAGCGCCAATCTCCTATACCGCTCTATTACCAGCTTAAGCAGCTCCTGGCCGCGCGTATCACTGCGGGCGAGCTGAAGCCGGACGACATGCTGCCCACCGAAGAAGAGCTCCAGGAGCAGTACGGACTGAGCCGGACCACCGTGCGCCAGGCGCTGCGCGAGCTTGAGCTTGAGGGGCTCATCACCCGCTTCCGCGGACGCGGTACTTTTGTGGCCAAACCGAAGCTCAGCCACGGCCTGGCGCCACATCGCAGCCTGACCCAGTACCTGCGCGATCAGGGGGCCGTGCCGGGATGGCGCGTGCTTTCGTCAGAGCTCCGTCTGCCTCCGGGCGAGGTGGCCCAGGCGCTGGCTGTCCCCGCGGGCGCGAATATCTTTTACCTGGAGCGCCTGCGTCTGGCCGACGACGAACCCATCGGCTATCACATGGCCTACGTGGCGCCGCTGCTGATCCCCTATATCGACATGACCAGGCTGGCCAGCGGCGGCTCGCTCGCCTACCTGGAAGGCAGCGGCCGGCTGGAGAAGAGCAAGGCGCACCGCATCATCGAAGCCGTGGCCGCGCCGGAAGAGATCGCGGACCTGCTCGAGATCGATGCCGGCAGCCCCATGCTCTCCATCCGGCGCACCACGCTCTCGCCAACCGGGGTGCCCTTTGAATATATGCGGGCACTCTATCGAGGCGATCGCCTCCAGTACCATATCGTATAGGGGCACGCCATGGGCATCGAACGGGACACCGGAAGCTGGTCGTTTGACAGCGATGTGGTGGTCATCGGCAGCGGCGGCTGCGGGCTGACCGCCGCCATCGCGGCCGCGCAGCAAGGCGTTGAGGTGATCGTGCTGGAGAAGCAGCAGCGCCCGTGGAGCAATACTGCGCGTTCGGGCGGCATGATACCGGCCGCGGCCACACGTTTCCAGCGCGCGGCCGGCATTCGCGAACCGGTGGACGATTTTGTCGCCGACATCATGCGCAAGAACCACGGGGCGTCGGACCCTGCCATGACGCGGCACCTGGCCCATACGGCGACACAGCTCGTGGAATGGCTCGTCGATGCGGTCGGGGTCGAGCTGGTCTTCATTGACGACTTCAAATATCCCGGCCATACCGAATTCAGGATGCACGCGCCGCCCAGCCGCACGGGCGCGGCCCTGGTCAGCGACCTGCGCCGGAGCGTGGCCAGCCATCCCCTGGCCGAGATCGTCAACGATGCCGCGGCCACGGGCCTGGTGGTGGACGGCGAGGGCGGCGTGACGGGCGTGATCGTCCAGCACGGCAGCCAGACGGAACGGGTGCGCGCCCGCAAGGTCATTCTGGCCTGCAACGGCTTTGCGGGCAATCCGGAGATGGTGGCCCAATACTGCCCTGCTATGTCGGGCGCGCTGTACTTCGGGGGCGAAGGCAACACAGGCGAAGGGATCCTCTGGGGTATGGAGCTGGGCGCGGCGACTGCCTATATGGACGCCTACCAGGCCCATGCCTCCGTGGCCACGCCCCACGGCATCCTCATTACGTACGCCGTCGTGATGGAAGGCGGCTTCCAGATAAACGCGCACGGCCGGCGCTTTGGCAACGAGTGGAGCGGCTATTCCGAACACGCGCTGGCCGTGCTGGACCAGCCGGGCGCCACGGCCTGGAATATCTACGACGCGCGGGTGCACCGGCTTGCTCTCCAGTTCGAGGACTACCAGCAGGCCGTGTCAGTGAACGCGATCCACCAGGCAGCCACGGTCGAGGAGCTGGCTGCGGCGCTGAAGCTTCCCGCGGCGCCATTGGCACAGACGCTGCAAGAGTACAACGCGGTTGCGGCCGGCGAGCACAGCGACCCGTTCGGCCGGCCAGACTGCCGGAAATTGGCAGCCCCCTTCTACGGCGTCAAGGTGACGGGCGCCCTGTTTCACACGCAGGGCGGGCTTGTGGTCGATTTCGACGCCCGGGTGGCCAAGCCGGACGGCCGTCCCATTCCCAACCTCTCCGCGGGCGGCGGTGTGGCCGCCGGCGTGAGCGGCCATGGCCCCGGCGGCTATCTTTCGGGCAACGGCCTGCTCACTGCCTTGGGGTACGGTTACCTGGCTGGCCGCCACGCGGCCGTTTCCATTCGCCAGGCGCAGGAAAACACACATTTATAAGGAGGAAACCGACCGTTAGCAGAGAACAGGAAGGAGGATCGCTCATAGGCGCTGCCATGCGGCAGCGGTTCGTTGTCGAGTCCAGATGACGGCACATGTTCCCCACTATTCAGGAGGAGGTTTACCAATGAAGAAGCTCATGACCCTGTTGGCGCTGCTCGGGATACTGGCCGTGGTGGTGGCCGGCTGTGTGGCGCCGCCGCCTGCACCCGCTGCCGAGGCGCCGGCACCGGCGGAGGCAGCCACTGAGGAAGCCGCGCCAGAGGCCGCGGCGGAAGAAGAGACCATCAAGATCGGCGGCATTCACCCGCTCACAGGCGGTCTTGCGGCCGACGGTACGCAGATGGACAACGCCATCAGGATGGCCATCGAAGAGCTGAATGCCGCCGGCGGCGTGCTGGACGGCCGCATGTTTACCTATCTCTCGGCCGATTCCACGGGCAGCGCCGAAGTGGGCCAGACCGAGGCGGAGCGCCTGGCAAACGAGGGCGCGGCCGCGTTCATCTGCTGCTTCCAGTCGGCAGTTACCGCCAATGTGGCCGCGCTGGCCGAACGCGCGGGTGTGCCGCTGGTGATCGACGTAGCCGTGGCCGACGCCATCCTGGACCAGGGCTATACGTACACCTTCCGTCTCCAGCCCAACGCCACCAACATGGGTGAAAGCGGCGCGCAGTTCCTTGTAGACATGGCCGCCGGCAACAACCTGGAAATCAAGACGGTAGCCTACCTGTTCGACGGCACCACCGGCTACGGTGACAGCGTGCGCAAGGCCTTCGCCGCCAAAGCCGCGGAGCTCGGCATTGAGATCGTGGAGGAGATCGGGTACGATCCCTTCAACGTATCGGACCTGACCACCGAGATGACGCGCATCAATGCCCGTTCGCCTGACGTGCTCGCTGTGACCGGCTACTATAACGATGGTCTGCTGGCCGCGCGGAACGCCGAAGAAGTCGCCCTGGACGTGGATGTGGTCTACGGCGTGGCGCAGGGCACCTACGACCTGCCCCAGTTTGTCACCGACGCCGGCGACCTGGCCGAGTGTTTCATGGACAGCAACTACCACTGGGACGCGGCCAACCCCAAGGCCCTGGAAGTGCGCGAGCGCTTCAAGGCAGCCTATAGCGAGGAGATGCGCACGGGCGCCGTGCTCGCCTATCAGGCAATGTACCTCATCGCCGACGCCATTGAACGCGCCGGATCGGCCGATCCAGCCGCGATCCGTGATGCGCTGGCCGCCAGCGACTACGCAGACCACATCCTGCCCTATCCTGGCGCAATTCAATTTGACGAGACGGGCGAGAACATCAACGCGTCGCCCGTGGTCATGCAGGTCCAGGACGGGCAAATCGTACAGGTCTGGCCGCCCGAAAACCAGGAGAGTACGCCGATTCTACCCTGCGTCTCCTGGAAATAGGCATGCGATAGCGCCGATGCCTGCGCCAGGTGATGCGGCGTAAGCATCGGCGCAGGACACGCGAACGGCGGGCCGCGGGAGAGGCAGCTACACGCTACGCTCCCTCATTCCTTCGGCCCGTCGTGCCGGAGCTCGGAGTCTACCCATGAGTGCTTTGTCACGCAATCAGATCCTGGCCCTCGTGGCCGTAGCCCTCGCGGCCGCGCTGGCCTTTCTTTACTGGAACGCGCTGGCTGGCTGGTGGGACGTCAATGGCACGGTCTTGCGCCAGGCCCTGGTTACCGGTGTGCTCATCGGCAGCGTCTATGGCCTGGTCGCCATGGGGCTCACGCTGATCTTTGGCGTGCTCGATATCATCAACTTCGCGCAGGGTTCCATGCTCGCGATCGGCATGTATCTGGCCCTGGTGCTCTACGAAGCCTTTGGAGTCGACCCCTATCTCTCCATCCTGGTGACGGCGCCGGTCCTCTTTCTGCTGGGAATGGCCGTAGAACGGCTGATGATACACCCCGCGCGCAACGCGCCGGCACACAACCAGCTCCTGCTCACCTTGGGCCTGGCCCTCTTCATCGAGAATTTCCTGCTCGTCACCTTTACGGCCACGCCCCGGGCCATTCGTCTGCCCTACGAGCGCGAGGCGTTTGACCTGGGTGTGCTGCTGCTGGACTTTCC
>JACFMY010000181.1 GCA_019455155.1 Caldilineaceae bacterium | reverse complement strand
TTGGCTGCTAGGGTGATGGACCGGCGCGCGTGCCGGCGCTGGGTCGCTTCGGCCGCGCGATCATGTCGGCTTTCCCAGAGGTTGTCAAATCGCGCCAAAATGCCGCCCGGGGCTGGCCAATCAATCCCATGACCGTGCGTCGTCTTTGGTGCTGCAATCCATCCGCGCGGCCAGGCGCAAGAATGTCCGGCTACGACAAATACTTCGCTTGTATCAAGAACGCCAGTAGGCGGGAGAGAACAGAATCAAGAAGCTGAGAAACTCCAGGCGCCCCAGCAGCATGCAGAGTGCGAGCACCCACTTGGCAATGGCAGTGAGGTGGCTGTAGTTGTCGAATGGGCCAACCGTGCCCATACCCGGACCTACGCCGCCCAACGTGGAGACCACGGCGCTTAGACTGCTTGTCCAGTCCAGACCGGTAGATGTAACCAGAAAGGTACCGGTGAAGATAGCCAGCACATAGATGGCAAAATAGCCAAGCACGTGGGACATGATCTCGCGCGACACAGAGACGCCGTGGATGCGCACAGGAATGACGGCGTTGGGATGCAGGACCCGGACGAATTCATTCGATATGTGCTTGGCAACCAGGTAGAGACGTACCACCTTGAGGCCGCCGGAGGTCGATCCAGCAGAGCCACCGATGATCATGATGAGGAGCAATACCCATTGTGCGTGGCCCGACCAAAGTTCATAGTTGGCCAGCCCAAAACCAGTCGAGGTGTGCAACGAGACAACTGTGAACAGGCTGTCGCGAATAGCCGGCAGCTTCTCATCGTAATAGGCCCAGGCGTCGATGGTAACCAGCACGGTCGCGATGGCGATGCTTGCCACAAACACGTGGAACTCGCGATTTTTCAAGTAGCTAAAGAAGTTGCCTGACGCAAAGCGGTAGTGTAGTGCAAAGTTCGTGCCCGCGGCGACCATGAAAACAATCACAACCCAGTCGATGTAGTCGCTTTGGTAATGGGCGATACTGGCGTTGCGCGGCGAAAAGCCGCCGCTGGCAATGGTGCCAAACGAGGTGCACAAGGCATCAAAGAGACTCATGCCGCCCAAGAGCAGCAGCACGGTTTCCATGGCAGTGAGCGCGACGTACAGGCTCCATAAGATCTTCGCCGTCTCGCGAATGCGCGGGGTCAGCTTGTCCGCCGTCGGGCCTGCCACCTCCGCTTTGTACAGCTGCATGCCGCCGACGCCCAGGATGGGCAGGATCGCCAGCGACAGCACGATGATGCCCATGCCGCCGATCCAGTGTGTCATGCTACGCCAAAAGAGCACCCCGTGCGGGAGCGCCTCGATGTCGTTTAGGATCGATGCGCCGGTGGTGGTAAAGCCCGACATCGTCTCAAAGAACGCATCGGTGAAGGACGGCACCGCGCCCGACAGCAGGAAGGGCAGCGAGCCAAAGAGCGAAAAGAGCAGCCACGCAAAGGAGACCACTGCAAAGCCCTCGCGAACGCGCAGCTCGTGTTCCAGGCGGGTATAGCGGAAGAGCAAAAAACCAACCGCCACAGTAATCGCGGCGCTCACTAGAATTGCGGGGCTGTCCGCGTCGCCGTAATATAGCGACCACGGGATCGCGGTCAGCATAAACGCCCCACAGAACATGAGCAATATGCCCTGAAGATGGAGGACGCTGCGTAAATACATCGGCCTATCTACTTACCATGATCGATGGGAGGCCCAGTGGTGGGCGTCCTGGGTTGACTGGATCGATGCCGGCGCGGGGAATGTGCGCGGTTCTACCCCGGCGATGGGCGGGTTACCCAAAGAGCCGGTCCAACTCATTCATGGCCTCGGGCAACGCGAACACCACGGTCCGATCACCGACCTGTACCCGGGTATCGCCAGTGGGAATGATCAGGCTGCCGTTGCGCAGGATCGCGCCCACAATGGCCGAGCGCGGGAAATGCATCTCTCGCAGAGGTTTCTGTGTGATCCGTGAGCCCTGCCGCGCGATGTACTCGATCATCTGCCCCTCGATGCCCGGCATATTGGCGATCGCAGCCACCTGGCGGTGCTGGATAAACTGTTGCACTGCATTTACAGTCAGCATCTGCTTGCTGATCACCGCGTTCAGACCGATGGTGGGCAGAATGGGAAGGTACGCGATGCGGTTGACCAGCGCGATGGGGCGCGGGACTTCGTATTGTTTGGCCAGCAACGTCGCAATGATGTTGTTCTCGTCATCGCCGGTGACCGCCACGAAGGAGTCCATATTCTCCAGATCCTCGGCCTGGAGCACTTCGATGTCAGTACCGTCCCCGTGAATGACCAATGCATAGGGTAGACAGTCCGCCAGCTTTTCCGCGCGCTGCAGATTGTGCTCGATAATTTTGATTCGCGCTCTGTGCGCAAGATCCTCGGCAATGAACCGGGCGATCATGCCACCGCCCATGATCATGATGTTCTCAATGCGCGGCTTCTTGACTTTGCCGGCCAGGCCAAAAAAGGAGGTGGCAAAGCCCGGATCACAGACGGCAAAGAGATGATCGCCGGCCCGCAGACGGTCGTTGCCTTTGGGGATGATCGTCTCGTGGTTGCGGTCCACCGCCACAATCTGGACCGGAGGACGCTCGTACCGCTTGCCCAACTCCGCCAAGGGCACGTCGATCAAGGGTGAGCCCTGTTCCAGAATCAGGCCGATCAGCTCGATGCGGCCGTTCTCCAGGTCGATCACATGGGTGGCGCTGGCCTCCTGTAACAGGCGTAGGATGGCATTGGCTGCCTCACGCTCCGGGTGGATCATATGGTCGACACCCAGTTGGGCGGGAGTAAGAATAAAATCGGGCGATGCAAACTCGGGATTGCGGACGCGGGCAATGGTCACTTCGACGCCGGCCGCCTTGGCGATACGGCAGGCCATCAGGTTGGCGTCGTCGTTGTCGGTCACGGCCGTGACCACATCGGCATCTTCGAGCCCGGCCTCACGGAGCACATAGTAACTATCACCGGAGCCCTCGATAGCCAGCGCATCCAATTGCTCGATAGCCCGGCGCACTTTTGCCCCGTTCGAGTCGATGATGGTGATGTCGTGGCGGTCACGCGACAGGCGTTTGCCCAGCTGAAAACCTACATCACCGCCGCCTACGATGAGAATACGCATAGTCCCACTCCTAACGTCGTCGACAATCCCCTGCAGCTGTGCCGCTAGTTATCCCTTTTGGGCACGCCGCGCGCGCTGCCGTTGCTCATGATTGAGCGTCTTCTTGCGGATCCGGAGAGACACCGGCGTGACCTCCAACAGATCATCGGTACCCAGGTATTGGATGGCATCATCCAGCGAGAGCTCGCGCGGCGGCGTCAGCATCTCAGTGAGACCTGATGGCTTTTCGCGGAAGTTGGTCAGCTGCTTGGCCTTGCAGACGTTGACGACCAGTTCTTCGTCACGAATGTGTTTGCCCACCACCTGGCCCGCGTAGACTTCCTCGCCCGGCCTGACGATGAATTCTCCCCGCTGCTGGAGGTTCAACAACGCATAGCTGGCCACGGTGCCTGTCTCCAGCGCTACCAGCGCGCCGCTGTCCTGGAGCGAGATCTCGCCGGCAAAGGACTCGTAGCCATGAAACAGCGTATGAAAGATACCCGTCCCCCGCGTGGCAGTAAGAAAGGGCTGGCGAAAGCCTAACAGCCCGCGTGTCGGCGCCAGGTATGTGCAGTAAATCGTGCCATCTTCGCCGTAATGGATCGTCTGCATGATGGCCCTGCGCCGCCCCAGCATCTCCTGTACCGCGCCCAGATAATCCTGCGCCACCTCTACAAAGACCTGCTCGACTGGCTCAAGCAAACCGTCGGGGCTGTCCTTGTAGATCACCTCGGGACGGCTGACGGAGAACTCGTAGCCTTCACGACGCATGGTCTCAATCAGGATCGCCAGATGTAGCTCGCCGCGCCCGGAAACGATAAACTCGTTGGCCCGATCTGTCTCTTCCACGCGCAGGGCCACATTGCGCTCCAGCTCGCCGAAGAGCCGGGCGCGCAGCTGGCGGCTGGTCAGATACTGGCCTTCCCGGCCGGCAAAGGGGCTGTCATTGACGGCAAAGGTCATGCGCACCGTCGGTTCTTCCACAGTAATCGGTGGCAGCGGGCGCGGGTCATTGGGGTCGGCCAGGGTATCGCCGATCCCCACGTTCTCGATGCCCGCCACCGCCAGAATGCTGCCGGCCGCCGCCTCACTCTGGGGTACCCGCTGCAGATTGAGGAAGGTGTAAACCTGCGTCACTTTGGCGGCCTCCAGCGCGCCACTGGGATCGATGCGCACGATCTGTTGCCCTGTCCGGATTTTGCCGCCGCGCAACCGGCCAATCGCGATCTTGCCCACGTAACTGCTGTATTCGATGGTAGCGACGAGCATCTGCGTCGGCCCAAGGGCATCGACCATGGGCGGAGGCAGGTAGTCAAGGATCGTGTCAAACAACGGCTCCAGGCTTGGCCCCAGCTCCTCGGGCGACACGCCTGCGGTACCGTCGAGCGCATTCGTGTAGATGACCGGAAAATCGGCCTGCTCGTCCGTTGCGCCCAGATCGACAAAGAGATCGAAGGTGGCATTGACCACATGGTCCGGCCGCGCCGCGGGCCGGTCGATCTTATTGACCACGACGATCGCTTTTAGCCCTTTCTGCAATGCCTGGCGGAGCACAAACCGGGTTTGGGGCATGGGACCTTCGACGGCATCAACCAGGAGCAGCACACCGTCTACCATGTGCATGATGCGCTCCACCTCGCCGCCGAAGTCGGCGTGGCCAGGTGTATCCACGATGTTGATGGTGACGCCCTTATATTCCACGCTGGTGTTCTTGGCCAGGATCGTAATGCCCCGTTCCCGTTCCAGGTCATTGGAGTCCATGATGCGATCCATCACCTGTTGGTTGTCGCGGAAGACTTTGGTCTGCCGCAACATCCCATCCACCAGGGTGGTCTTACCGTGGTCCACATGGGCAATGATGGCAACGTTGCGAATATCAGCACGTGGCGCAAGCGGGGTCGGGGTCACACCGTTTTCCACAATGATTGATTCCATAGTTATCTGGTTCACGATAATGCGTTCCAATGGCCGCACACACAAAAAAGCCCGGCCGACATCGACGCCGAGCACTCAATCTCTCTATCACATACCGGCGATAATTGTACGTCCTGCCATATCAAAGGGCAACTCCGCGCGCGCCCCGATCTACGGATTTGGAGCTCCGTGGGCCACGCTCTGTCCAGGTCAGAGCGACAATCAAGCTGTACGCAGCACCGCCGCGCGTTACCGGCGCCAGTAAGCTGGTAGCAGCAAGATCAAAACCGTATAGAGCTCGAGGCGTCCCAATAGCATGAGCACGGAAAGCAGCCATTTACCCGACTTTGGAAAGTGAGCGTAGTTGTCTACGGCGCCCACATCACCCAAACCCGGGCCCACGTTGCCCAAGGTAGCCGCCACCGCGCCAAACGAGGTCGCGATATCATACCCTAGCCCTGCCACCAACAGCGTTCCGATGGCAAAGACCACCACATAGAGGACAAAGAAGCCCAATACGTTGGTCACCACATCCCGCGCGATGGTCTGTTGGCGCATACGGACAGGAATAATCGCGTGAGGATGCAGCAGCCGCGTGAGCTCGGCCAGCACGAACTTGCCCAGCAGGTAGATACGCACAACCTTGATGCCGCCGCCCGTAGAACCGGCCGAGCCGCCGACAAACATGAGCAAGAAGAGGATGAGCTGCGATACGGTGGACCACTGTTCGTAGTCAGCAGTGACGAACCCCGTGGTCGTTTGGATCGAGACGACCTGAAAGACCGCGTCCCGGATCGCGGCCTCGCCCCGCTGCAGATAATAGTCCAGGTTGCTCCAGTATATGGCCAGCGATGACACCCCAATGATCCCAAGATAGACCAGGAACTCGCGATCCCGGCGGTAGGATCGCCAGCCATGAAAAATAAACCGGTAGTGCAAAGCGAAGTTGGCGCCGGCCAGCAACATGAAGAAGGTGAGAACCCATTGAATGTACGCGCTCGGATACGCGGCAATGCTGGCATTGCGGGTCGAAAAGCCGCCCGTGGCCATGGTGGCAAAGGTATGGCAGAGCGCGTCGAAGAGGCTCATACCGCCCAGCATCAACAGAATTGTCTCCGCAACGGACAACGAGACATAAACGCCCCAGAGAATCTTAGCGGTCTGCGTTATGCGCGGGGTCAACTTGTCGGCTGTAGGACCAGGCACCTCCGCCTTGAAGAGCTGCATCCCCCCCACGCCGAGAAAAGGGAGGATAGCCAGAGAAAGGAGAATGATCCCCATGCCGCCCAGCCAGTGTGTCAAGCTACGCCAGAACAGGATACCGTGCGGCAACGCCTCGATGTCGGTGAGAATCGTCGCCCCCGTTGTGGTAAAGCCGGAGACGGTCTCAAAGAAGGCATCCGTGAAGGACGGCACCGAATTGGAAATCCATAGCGGCAGCGCGCCAAAGAGCGAACACAGAATCCAGCCAAACGTGACAATGGCAAATCCTTCACGCACGCGCAGATCGCGATCTAAGCGCGTAGTGCGAAACATGAAGAACCCGGTGAGGGAAGTCACGCCAGAGGAAATCAGCAGAGCGGGGGCATCGGCGTCGCCAAAGGCAAAGGAAAATGGCAGGGGCGTCAACATCGACGCCCCTAGAAAGAGCAAAATCCACCCCTGAAGGTGGAGCACACCTTTAAGGTCCATTCAATCGTTCATAAAGCCTGATACAGGTTTGTTTGTCGGATCGCCGCACAGTATACGGGTTTCGCGGGAATACACAAGCGCGTAGGCTGAACGTATAGCCTTCGTCGCCCGTCCAGCGCCTTCTTGGCGCCCGTCCAAGCGCATGATCCAGTGAAGCGGGCGTCGATGCCTGTTTGTGGCTTTGGCATACGCTTTGGTACGATGCCCCTTGTATGAAAAATTGCCAGCACGTGCTCGGATACAAAGTCCGATTGCAGACCGTTCTCTTACTGCTGGTCGCCTTACTCTTCAGCACTCCCCCCCTCTACGCCCAGAGTGACAGCGACGCGCCTACCGGCCTAAGCCCGGTCGCGCAGCAGATCTTTGCCGACGTCAACCAGGCCCGCGCCAACCAAGGGCTGGCTACCTTGACGTTGAGCAATGTGCTCAGCCAGGCCGCCCAGCGACACGTGGATGACGTGATTGCCAATGGTAACTGGGGTCACTACGGCAGCGATGGCAGCAACGTCCAGCTGCGCACTGCCCGGGCCGGTTACACCAGCAATTGGGTCAGCGAGAATTGGGTGGCCGTCCGCGAGCCCAATCAGGCGATTACCTGGTGGATGAATGATTGGATCCACCGCACCAATATCCTGGCCCCCTACTGGGATGAAGTGGGGATCGGGGCAGCGCAGGCCGCCAACGGCTACTGGATTCTCGTCACAGATTTCGGCAACCTGGACGGTTCGGCCCCGTCTCTCGCGCCAGCTCCTACCGATCTCCCAGTTAACGCCGATCTTGTCGCGTCGGAGCGCGTGCCGCCCGGTGGCATGGACTACACGATCCGGCCCGGCGATACCCTCTTGGGCATCGCAATCCGCTACGGTCTGGACTGGCAAGAGATCGCCATTGCCAATGGGCTCGAGGAAGAGGATCTGCTTCAGATTGGCCAGGTCATCCGCCTCCCCTCGATTGGCGGCACCGGCGGCCCAGTGGAAGCTGCCGCCAAAGAGCTCTATATCGTGCAACAGGGCGATACGCTGTCTTCCATTGCCCTGCGCTACCAGCTTCCCTGGCAGGATGTAGCGGCCGCCAACAGTCTCGGTGAGTTCGACCTGCTGCAAATTGGCCAAACCATACGGATCCCAGCGACCGGCGTGGAAGACGCATCTCCAGGCGTCAACGACCAACCGGTCTCCTCGTCCCCAGCCAGCCGTGCAGCCACATCTGGCCGCTCTTACACAGTACAGGACGGTGACACCGTGTTTGGCATTGCCTTGGAGCTTGGATTGGACTGGGAGGAGCTGCTGCAGGTCAACGATCTCAAGGAAGACAGCCTGATCCAACCGGGGCAACTGCTCACGCTACCCTGAAACGTTGTGCCAGCTACCCGCCGTGCCCGGCGCCAGCACAGGCTGGCTAATGGCTGACCACAGGACCACGATCCCAATTAGCGCCGCCACCACCCCGCAGAACAGGTTCACCGTGCGAAAGAACGAAGTAGCCTGTTGATCCTGCCGGCGCGCCGGCACGTAGCCCACCAGCAGGCACCAGATGGCGGCGCCTGCCACCACGCCAGCGAAATAGGCAATGAAGTTCACAAACCCGGGCGCCGGCGTCGCCAAGAACACGACCGCTGCGCTCACGCCGAACCAGAAACCCAGGGCATAGGGATTGGATAGGCTCATGCGCGCGCCCGCGCCGAAATCTGCGCCACCGGTCGCGGCAGTGACTTGCGGCGTCACGCCTTGGCGGGCATCCTGCAAAGCAGACCACGCCAGGCGGATAAAGAAAAAGCTCCCAACAATGCTCAGGATAGTGCGCAGGGTCTCAAACTGCGCGGCATAGGCAAGGACGGCGACAGCTACCGCTGCCCACAGACCTTCTCCGGCCAGCGAACCAAAATGTACGGCCAGCACCGCAGCGGTGCCGCGACGGGCCTGCCCGAGCGCGAGGGCTGTCATTTTGTTCTGCTGGGAGTAGAAGATAAATCCCGCTAGCACCGATATGAGGAAAAGGGATACTATCATGGACGGAGCGCTCCCATCGAGCTGCGCAGGCTCATACCACCGGGCAAATAAGCGTTGGCGAGGCTAGGCGCCGGCCGCCAGGACCTCCTGCAACACATCCATGCCCTGGCGTACCAGATCCATGCTAGCCTGATTGCCCATGTGACCAATGCGAAACACTTTGCCGGCCAAGTTTCCATAATTGCCGCCCACCGCCATCCCACGCCGGCGCAGGGCGCCGTCGAAGTCCTGCCAGCTCCAGCCGTCCGGCACATACGCGGCCGTCACTGTGGGTGAATTGTAGCCCTCTTCGCGCGGAAAGAGACGCACCCCCATGTCGCGCAGACGGTTGCGGCAGTAGGCCGCGACGTCAGTATGGCGCCGGTAGACATGGTCCAACCCCTCTGCCTCTAGCATGTCAAGCATTACCTTGAGGCCGGCCATGGCATGCCAGTTGTGTGTGTAGGGCGTGTAGCGCTCAGCGGGGACCGTACGCCACGGCGCCAACGCATCGTAGCCGGCATAGCCCGTCGCCTCCATGGCAGCCCATGCGCGTTCGCTCACGGTGACCATAGAGAGATCGGGAGGCAGGCTCAACACCTTTTGGCTTCCCAGCAGCCCCAGATCGATCTGGCAACCGTCTACATCCACCGCCACACCGCCGCCGCTCGCCACAAAGTCTACGTAGAACAACGCCCCGACCTCCCGGCAGATTTCACCCACTTCGCGCAGTGGATTCAGGGTACCGCTGGGCGTCTCGCAGTGGACAGCCGTGACGAGCTTGGGCCGAACGCGCTGCACTGCCGCGCGGACAGCGGCCGGATCTGCGACCGCATCGTCGGGAAAAGCGACCACCTCAACGCGGGCGCCCACCTGCCGCGCCATCTCGCCGATGCCGTGGCCGAACAAGCCTGTGGCAACCGCCAGTACCTGGTCGCCTGGCTGGATTATGCTCTTGAGCGCACCCCACAGCGCCAGCATCCCTTCTCCACTCTGGATCGAGATCTGGTTGCGCGTGCTGAGCACCCGCTGCAAGCCGGTCTCACAGGCAGCGTAGAGGAGAAAGAACTCTTCTTCCAGATCCGCGCTGCCGTAGTCTATCTGGTAGGCGGCGCGTACGGCTTCGGGCACCGATACCGGACCAGGTACCAGCGGGATCGCATAGCTTTGCATGGTAGGCTCCTTCTTTCGCCTTCATGATTCTTGGCCTAGAATAGAAGAATCATGAGTGACAGTGAAGCCATTCTACCTTTCATACGCTCCACGGCAAAAGTCTTTTTGCACGGCCCCTACGGGTGCGGCAAGACATCGCTTGCAGTCGAGCGGATTCGCTGGTTGCTAAGCCAGGAGCGTATACGCGGAGACGACATCCTGGTATTGGTCCCCCAGCGCACCCTGGCGGAGCCCTTCCGAGCTGCGCTGCGCGCCGCGGATGTGCCGCCTGGCCCGCCGGTGCAGATCACCACCTTCGCCAGCCTGGCCCAACAGGCGGTCGAACGATACTGGCCGCTCGTGAGCCAGCAGGCAGGCTTCGCCGATCCAGCCCGTGAGCCGACTTTCCTGACCCTGGAGACAGCCCAATACCACATGGCGCCGCTGGTCGACGAAGCCATTGACCGGGGGGAATTCGACGGGGTACGCGTGGAACGAAGCCGTGTCATCAGCCAGGTGCTTGATAACCTCAACAAAGCTGCGCTCCAGACCATGGACATCGACACCGCGTACCGGCGACTGGAGCTGGCTGTGCCAGCCGGCGAACAGCAGACCGCCCGCCTCAATGCCCTGCGCGCGGCCCTGCGCGTTAGCCACGCGTTTCGTACCCTCTGTCTGCGCGACACCCTCCTCGATTACAGCCTGCAGGTGGTCCTCTTTAACGATTTTGTGCTGCAGAACGAGTGGAGTCGCACCCATCTGTTCCGCACCTACCGGCACCTGGTCTGCGACAATGTGGAGGAGGACACCCATAGCGCGCACCGGCTCGTCCAGGCCTGGCTACCCACGCTGGATAGCGCGCTCCTGGTCGCCGACGACGACGCTGGCTACCGCACCTTCTTGGGCGCGGAGCCGGCCGGTGTACAGCGCTTGGCAGAACAGTGCGAAAAGCGACTGCAGCTGCGCCAATCTTATGTCATGTCAATGCCGCTTCAGCGCTTGGGCCAACAGGTGCAGCGCATCCTGCGAGCGGCCGGCGACTCCCTGGAGCCAATCACAGGCACAAACGCTGAGACGCCTGCGGCAGCCATGGCCCATCCTGCCCTGGTTGTTCCAGAGGAATCCTTTCGCTTCTATCCACAAATGCTGGAGTGGACCGCTGACCAGATTCATCGATTGGTAGCAGAAGAGGGAGTGGCGCCAGGGGATATTGCGGTGCTGGCGCCCTTTGTCAGCGACGCCCTCCGCTTCAGCCTTGAGCGGGCGCTAGAGCGACACGCCATCGCGTTAACAACCCACCGGCCCAGCCGTGCCTTGGAAGCAGAACCGGCCGCGCGCACCCTATTTACGCTGGCCAAGCTGGCACATCCTCACTGGGGGCTGCGACCGGCGCCCGCCGACGTTACCCTGACGCTAAACGTGGCCATTGCCCAGTTGGATCCGGTGCGCGCCAGCCTGCTGAGCACGATTGTCTACCCGCCGGCCCGCCGCGACATTGACCTGGGCCGCTTTGGTGTGCTCCAGGAAGAAATGCGGCAGCGGGTGACTTATGTGGCGGGCGAGCAATATGAGCGCCTGCATAGTTGGCTGTATGCCTACCGCGCCGCGGGTGAGCCTGTGCCTCTCGACCAGTTCTTTGCCCACATTTTTGGGGAGGTGCTGAGCCAACCTGGCTTCGGTTTTCACGCGGCAACGGATGCGGCCCGTGTCGCCAGCCAACTGGTGGAGTCTGCGCGCAAATTCCGGTGGGCACTGGAGGGCACGCGCAAAGACGGCCCTCTGGATCTGACAGATTTGGGCCGCGCGTACCTGCAGCTGGCCGAGGCAGGCGCCATCGGCGCCCTCTACCTGGCCGGATGGCGATCGGAGGAGCACGCAGTCTTCCTGGCGCCGGCCTACACGTTCTTGCTCCGTAATCGCCCCGTCTCTTTTCAGTTTTGGCTGGATATTGGCTCAAATGGCTGGTGGGAGCGTCTCTACCAGCCGCTAACCCATCCCTATGTGCTCTCACAGCGCTGGCCGGAGAACACGCCATGGACGGATCACGATGAATATACGACGCGACAGCAAACCATGCGCTGCCTCTTGTTGGGACTGATCCGCCGTACTCGGCGCCAGATCTATCTAGGCGTAGCCGACTACAGCGAAAGCGGCTTCGAACAGCGCGGCCCGCTCCTCAACGTCGTGAATCAACTCCTGGTCCAAATGACAAGAAGTGGATAGAACGGATCAGGG
>JACFMY010000180.1:4822-12082 GCA_019455155.1 Caldilineaceae bacterium | reverse complement strand
GGACTAAAGGTCAACGGCACGATCGGCGGCGACCTGGTCGCCGCGGGCGGCGGCGCGACAGCCGGCGTCCCGGAATTCACAATCAATGTTGCGGACCGTATGATCGACCAGGGGCTACGTGTGGCGCCCAGCGCAACCGTGGGTAAGGATGCGCTCCTGGCCGGTGGCTCCGGCGAGATTGGCGGCACCATCAATGGCAATCTCTGGACGGGCATGGGCCGGGTGACGCTCAACGGCACAGTGGGTGGCGACGCCAACCTCTACGCCGGGCAGATCAGTGTGTCAGACAACGCCAAGGTGGGCGGCACGCTCGTCTATGGTACGGACAGCGAGTTGCAGCCGGAGATCCCACCGGGCGTGGCAGCCACAGTGGAGCGCGTGATTAGCCCCGAGATCGAAGAGGAAGCGCCACCGACGCTGGCCAGCCGGATCATCAGCTGGATCATCCGTGTGGCTCGTGAGATGCTGGGTCTGATTGTCGTAGGGTGGCTGCTCCTGCGTCTGGCGGCGGCCTTTACGCGGGCGACGCTGGAGACGATGGAGAGCCGGCCGCTGCCCGCGATCGGTATCGGCATTGTGGCGGTCTTTCTGGCTTTGCCCGTGGCCCTACTGCTCGTGGGGCTGGCGTGGATCTTCTGGGGGTTCCTCCCCGGTGTCCTCGCCATGGGCCTGTTTGTTTTTGGCGCGCTCGGACTGTTGTGGATCAATGGTCCGGTCTTGACCGGCTACTGGGTTGGCCGCCGGCTGGTAGGCGACACATCAGGTGCACTCCTCCGGCTGGTGCTCGGCGTGCTTGTGCTCATACTGGTCGTACGGGCGCTTGAGTGGGTGCCATTTGTGGGTGGCTTCCTGGCATGGCTGATCGTGCTTTTCAGCTTTGCTTACGCTGTTGGCGCCATGTTGCTGCGTTGGTTCTCGCCGGCCGCGCCGGTGACGCCGCTGCCGGCGACGCCGGCTGAGGTTGTGCCGTCAGAGCCCGCCATGTAAGCGGCGATTGGGAATACATGATCGAGATTTCAGCCCCCATTTATATTGGCGATGTCGTGGAGATGCGGAAACAGCACCCGTGCGGCGGCAGGACCTGGGAGGTGGTACGTGTTGGCGCCGACATCGGCATTGTCTGCCAGACGTGCCATCGCCGGGTGCTGCTGCCGCGACGTGATTTTGCCCGCAGCGTGAAGAAGTTTGTCCAGCGCGGCGCGGCTGACGCAGGCCCGCCCGCACGTTGAACGCGGCGGCGCGGACGGCCACCAAGAACGTAGCGCAATGTGAAAGGATAGAATGGCATGAATCGGGCGGAGCTGGTTGCTTACCTGGACAGTTATCTGCGCATCAACGAGATCAAGGACTATGGTCCGCAGGGGCTCCAGGTAGAGGGACAGGAAGATGTGGTGCACATCGTCGGTATGGTCGATGCCCAACTTCCCTGTCTACAGGCGGCTCTGGAGCGGGAAGCCGATATGTTGCTTGTCCATCACGGCATATTCTGGGGCGGCCCGCAAACCCTGAGTGGCAGCTTCGGACGGCTGGTTCGTGCCTACATTGCCTCTGATATCAACCTGTATGCAGCGCACCTGGCTCTTGATGCTCACCCGGAGGTGGGCAACAACGCGGAGCTGGCGCGTAGGCTCGGTCTGGAGGTGGAGGATTGGTTTGCACCGGTCAACGGGATCCGGCTTGGTGTCATTGCCCGGGCCCACCACGCGCTGAAGCTGGACTATCTGGTGGACCGATTTGAACAGAATGTGGGCCCTGTTAAGCTCGTGCAGGCTCATGGCGCGCGCATCGTCCACAAGGTGGGAATCATCAGCGGCGCGGGCGCGCGTGAGATCGGCCAGGCGGCCGCCCTTGGCTGTGACACCTTTCTCACCGGGGAGACCAGCCATGCCGAGTATTACGGCGCGCTCAGCGCACGTATCAATGTCATCTACGGCGGGCATTACCTAACGGAAACAGTGGGCGTGCAGGCCTTGGGCGAGCATCTGCGCCAACGCTTCGACATCGACTTTGAGTTTGTCGACCTGCCGACTGGAATGTGATTCGGCTAGGGGACGGCGTGATCCACGCGCAGACGCGCGAACTGTTGGGTAGGGAGTGAAAGAAAAGGAGGCCCACTATGTATCCGGTGGGCCTCCTTCGTATTGCATATCTGCTAACCCTCGAGGGGCATGGGTTCGATCCTGAGCTTCTCCTGCAACAGGCGGGCAATTTCGCCCGGTTCCGCATGGCGTCCGGTGGCCTTCTTGCTATAAATGAGTTGGTCACCGGCCATGATCTCGAAGCGGCCGCCGCCTGATGGGATCAATCTGAGACCGCTGATGTTCGGCGTGAAGAGCTTAAGTAGTTCGCCCGTCAAACTGAGGGCGCGCGGGGTGTAGTTTCACTGTACGCAGTATTCGATGCTGAGATCGAACTTTTGCACGATTGCCTCCTTCATAGCTAGGTTGTGCGCCATGGCGAAATGCGGTTCGGGAACGTTGTACACCTATTCAGCGTTGATAGTAACTGATTATGGCGATGATCGGAAATCATCGGCCGTGAGGATCATCACATTGCTGGCGTGATGACACCTTATGTCTTGATTTGAGAAAAGTGCCTCGAGTGCTATAGTAGGCCTATGACAGAAGAACACCGATTACCGGCTGAGGGAAGCCCGTCAGCCGGGGAGGACGGCTCGGCTCGCGAGGCTGCACGCCCAGACGGCTCTGCCGCCGGCGCTGTGCAGCCGGCCATAGGAAAGCGGGCCCTAAGCCGGCGTTCATTTTTGGGGACCGCCTTGGGCGGTGCAGCCGCGTTGTTGGCTGCCTGTGGCGGCTCGGATCCTACACCTTCACCGCTCAACACCCCGTCGCCGTTGGCAACGCCGACACCTGGCCAACCGCGCTCGCCACTGCCGTCGCCCAGTGGATACAGACGGTACTTCCCGGTCGTCGCCAATGATGGCGTGCCGGGCAACACCATGGCCCAGCCGACGCCAACTCCGGAACCGACGCTGACGCCGACCCCCACCAAGACGCCGACGCCTGAGCCGCCGACGCCAACCCCCACGCCCCAGGCGACGCCGTTCCCACCAGGCCCGCCCAGCAAGCTGGGCATCTTTGTGGGGCGCAATGATCCTGTGCTCTTTGACATCCTGAAGACCAAGGCCGTTACCGTGGTCAAGACGTTGGAGCTCGATCAGAATTTCGTGGGGCAGATCAAGCGTACCTCTCCCAACACGAAGGTCATCGGGCGCGTCCCATTGGAGCAGGTGAACCTTGCTACTTTGGACCCCCTGCCTGCTGCCCAGCAGTTTGTCAACCAGCTTCTCACCTATGCCGACGATCCAGGGCGACGACCCTATTTTGATGGCTGGGAATCGTACAATGAACCTGTGGCCGGAAACGCCGAAGAAATGAAGCGTTACGCTGACTTCGAGGCGGAGCGGACGCGCCTGCTTGGCGATCGTGGCATCCGCAGCGTCATCGGCAACTTCGGTACAGGACAGCCGCCGCTGGATATGTGGCAACACTTTCTGCCCGCGGTGCAGGCTGCCCAACAGTATGATGGCTGGTTGGGGCTTCACGAATATTCAGCGCCCACCATCTACTATCTCTCCACCGCCGAGAATCGTGGCCGGTACCCTGGCGCCACGCCGCAGGATTCAGGCTGGCTGACGCTGCGCTACCGCAAGGTCTACAACGAAATCTTGATCCCGGCCGGTTTGCAGATTCCTCTGGTTATGACCGAGCTGGGTGTTGACGGGCTGGTGCAGGAGCGACCTGGCCCGCCTGATGCGCGTGGCTGGAAGGATTTCCAAGGCTACTGGGCGGAACACGGCTACGGGCTATGGGGTCCTGGCGCCTACATTGAACAGCTTGTCTGGTATGACGACGCCATGCGCCAGAACGACTATGTAATTGGCAGCGCCATCTTCGCGCTGGCGGCTACGGCCGGCTGGGAATCATACGACATCCACGGTCCAAGCGCGATGGTGTTGGCCCAGTACTTGAGCGTCCACGCGCCGGCATAGGTGGAGTTGGGTGGTAGCGGGGCAAGGCAGCAGGCGGCCGTACGTTCCTAAGAGATGAAAACATCCTGTTAACAATTTGCTTGTAGACTGGCGACTAAGAATATGTCGTGGACTCAGATCCATAGCGGTTTGGCCAATGCGGCGACCATTTACACGGGCGTATTGGCGCTGTGGGCCTTATATTTGCGCATCCGGTCAATGCCGCTAGACAGCAATTGGCTTGGGGCGGCGCTCATTTGTGAGTTGCTCTTATTGGCACAGTTCGGCGTAGGCTGGATACTTTGGTTTCAGGGATTGGGCGGGGCGTTACCCCGCGCGTGGATACACATTCTCTATGGCGCAGTTGCGGTGCTTACGCTGCCGGCCGGCTACGCCTACTTTGCCAGAATAGACGATCCAAAGGTGCAGACTGTGGCGATGGCGCTGATCTGCATTTTTTTGTGGGGAATTGTGCTGCGCGCTACGCAGGTCGTCTATATACCGGCATTCTAAAACGTGATCCTACTAAATGTAGGTTTGATCTTCGCGCAGGCGCCTGTTACAATTGCGCGCATGGATCCACACAGATGTTCGCATCGCCGTTGCCGCGTGTGGTGTGAACAAGTGTGGATTTTGAAGTCCTGGAACACCAGGCGTATGATCGTGACGGATGTTCATAACGGATGCTTAGCCAGGGCTGCCAGGCAAAGCATGTTTTGTAAGGGATGCTCGGCCTACAACAGGTCGTCCATCCGCGGATTGAAGGCCGCTACCATTGCACCTTGATAATGAGTCGCGTGTATGTCCAAGCAAGTTTTGGTCCTGAATGCAGGCTACGAACCGTTGAGTTTGGTCTCTGTACGCCGTGCTGTCGTGCTGCTCTTGCGCGAAAAGGCGGAGTTGCTGGAGGCCACACAGCAGATGCTGTATAGCGCCAACCGCTCGATCCCCGTGCCGTTGGTAATTCGCCTCGTACACTATGTGCGGTTGCCCCATCGCCGGGTACCGTCTACGCGCGGGGCGGTGATGCTGCGTGACGCATTCATGTGCCAGTACTGTGGTGACAAACCTGGCCACGCAGCCTTGACGGTGGACCATGTCATCCCTCGCAGCCGGGGCGGTGAGCACAGCTGGTCCAACCTGGTCACGGCCTGCAAACGCTGCAACCAGCGGAAGGGAAACCTGACGCCGGATGAGGCGGGCATGCACCTGATTCGACGTCCATTTGAACCCAGCTACGTTGCCCTGGTGCTCCTCAGCAATCCCGTGGCAGCTGAGCGCTGGGAACAATTGATGGGTATGAGCCGGGAGCATTTCCTGAGCGCCGCGGCTTAATCTTTGCTGCCGCCCTCCGACCGCTCCCCATGTGAGAATCCGGCCAAACACGCTGCACCCATTTTCTGGTGCAGCGTGGTATACTTTTGCGGTCAGACCAGGTCTCTCCATGCGCCCGGTCCATAGATACAGGTCCAAACGGCAGCAAATGCGTCAGGGAGTAAGGTCGTCCGTGATGAGGACGCCCACACGATTTTCACATGTCGAAATTTAACGCGCGCCAGGAGACGATCGCTGCACTTGTGCGGCGGATCTCCGATTTGAATGAACAGTCACTTACGCAGCTTTCGCAGTACATCAGTTATCTGAAGTGGCAGGAAGAGCTGTGGAACAGCCTGCTCGACAATGAGGAGGCCGCCGATCCGGATCAGGCATTGCTCTGGCAGTTTGATTTCGTGGAGGCTTTTCCCGCCGCGCGCAAGGTTTCCACCCGGAAGCCCGACCTGATGGAGATCAAGGTGGCCATGGCATCCTGCGGAATGGTGCAGCAAATGGCCATCTGGGAACACCCGCCTGTCACTGGCAGCGCGGTCTGCGAGTATACGCTGCGTATACCGCCCGAGATCAACTCGCTGAAGATGCGCTTTGCCGTCGGTATTCGCGATGGCGCGCTCATGGAAGGCGACAATCTCTGCGCGTTTCGCCTGTACGTCAACGGCATGCGCATCTGGAGCACGACCAAACAGACCAATCCATGGGAGCGCTACCTGATCGATCTGCCCAGTCTAGCCGGTCAGGAGATGGTCGTCCAGTTCATGACTGACGGCCTGGGCGACAATCGCTGGAACTGGGCCGTCTGGGGCGAGCCCCTGCTGTTGGGCTATGGACCCAAACAGCCCAACAGCGCCCGCTAGAAGTATCCACGCCACAAAACAACAGACGAGGCCCTGTATATGGCATTCTTCGATAAACCCCTTGCTGAACTCGAAGTTTATCTGCCTGCGCGCGACGAGCCGGCTGACTTCGACCTCTTCTGGTCCGATACGCTGGCGGCTACACGCGCGATCGAGCTCTCTCCCGTATTCGACCCGGTCGACTACGGTCTGCGCACGGTGGAAACCTACGACGTTACCTTCAGTGGCTACGGCGGCCATCGCATCAAGGCCTGGTTGCTCCTGCCCCGCTACCGTCAGGACAAGGTTCCGGTGGTGGTGGAGTTTATCGGCTACGGCGGCGGCCGTGGCTTTCCCATCGACTGGCTTTTCTGGAGTAGCGCTGGCTACGCCCATCTCATCATGGATACACGCGGCCAGGGCAGTGCGTGGCTGCGGGGGGACACACCTGACCCCGATGCCGATCCGGGCAATCCCCAGTACCCTGGCTTCATGACCCGCGGCGTGCTCGACCCAGAGACCTACTACTACCGCCGCGTCTTCACCGACGCTGTGCGCGCGGTCGAGACCATCATGACCCATCCCGCTGTTGACCCGAGCCGGATCGCGGTGACGGGCGCTAGCCAGGGGGGAGGCATTTCATTGGCCGTGGCCGGCCTTTCCCCAGCGCTGCTCGATAACGCGGTAGGCACCTGCATGCCGGATGTGCCGTTCCTATGCCATTACCGGCGCGCGACCGAGTTGGTGGACACCCAGCCCTATCAAGAGCTGGTACGTTTTTGCAAGATTCATCGCAACCAGGTCGACACGGTCTTCCATACCCTCTCCTATTTCGACGGCGTCAATTTTGCGGCACGCGCCACGGCGCGCGCGCTCTTCTCTGTTGGCCTTATGGATGAGATCTGTCCCCCGTCCACGGTCTTCGCCGCCTATAACCATTACCGCGACCCCAAGGATATCCGGGTCTGGACCTATAACCAGCACGAAGGGGGCCAGAGCTACCAGAAGCTGGAACAGTTGCAGTTCCTGGCCTGATACGCCGCGGTCCAAGGCGCCAGCCTTAGGACAACGCTTCCCTTTCACAGGCATTCTCGCGGCCGC
>JACFMY010000180.1:0-4812 GCA_019455155.1 Caldilineaceae bacterium | reverse complement strand
CTCCCTTTTCAACGCTATTCGGGGGGCGGCGACACCGGCGGCCGCCGGCCAGCTGCACGGATGCCTCTGAGCGGCGTAGCCGCCACATGGCTACGATGCCCGCGACCGGGCCAATGGCGAGCGCAACAAACGCATAGCGCCACCCGAGCTGCGCCTCCAGCGGCGGAATCATGCGGATGGTAAACAACGTGAGCAAAAAGCCAAGGCTAGTCTGCAGCGTTAGCGCAGTGCCCAGGTAGGCCCGGTCGGCCAGTTCGGTGACCGCGGCTGAAAACTGCGCCGAATCCGCTACCACAGTAAAGCCCCAAAGCAAGCCGATGCCTGTGAGCAGCAACGGGTTCCCGCCGAAAAAGAAACCGATCGTCAACGCACACGCGCCGCTCACAAGCATGGAAGCGATGGTCACGGTGGTGCGGCCCAGACGATCGGCCCAGCGTCCGGCCATCAGGCTGCCCAAGCCGCCGCTGGCGATCACGGCAAAGGCCGCGACACTGGACCATACAGGCGCCACCCCGACGGCAGAGAAGCTGTCCAAAAAGAAGAGCGGAATCCATGACCACATGGCATAGAGCTCCCACATGTGGCCCAGATAGCCGATGTTCGCCAGCATGACGGGCCGCGCCCGCAGGATCAGACCGACTTCTTTCCATTTGAAGGGCGGTGTTTGCGTCTTGTAGGGCCCTTCACGGGCAAAGAGGAGCGCCAGCAGCGCGCCGAGTAGGGAAGAAGCGCCAGCCAGGTAAAGGACCGGCTGCCACTCCTGTACACCACCAAACGCGTTGATCAGGTGCGGTGAGGCCGAGCCAATGGTCAACGCACCCACAAGCAACCCAATGGCAAGTCCCCGGTCGCGCTGCGTCCAGGTGGCCATGATCTTCATGCCCACGGGATAGACGCCGGCCAGGAAGACACCGGTAGCAAAGCGGAGTACCAATGCTGGGATCAGGCCGTCTGAAACCAGCGGGATGGCCAGGGTCGCCAACCCGGCGAGCAATGCCGACGTGGCAAGGAAGGGCCGGGCCGGGATGCGATCGGCCAGATTCAGGATTGCCGAGCCAAAGGCGCCGGCGACAAAGCCTATCTGGACGGACATGGTAAGCCACGCGCGGCCATTGTCGCCTAGAGACCAGCTTTCTGTCAGGGCGGGCACGACCGCAGTGGCCGAAAACCACGTGGCCATGGCCAGGAGCTCGGCCAGGGAGAGCAGGAGCAGTACCCTCCACTTTTCGCTGGCCACTGATTTGTTGCCGCGCGCACTGTTCGCTTCTGCTTCGCTCGCTGCCATGCCTCGCTCTCCCATCTGCGTCTTATTGGTTTCTAGTGTGCGCCTAGCATAGGACGCGCGCGGCGGTCTGATCGTGAGGCTGGTTACGAATGGCCGCGGGGTGACGCTTGCTGAGGGCAAGATTGGCGTTAATGGGGCAGCTGGTTAGGCCTGGCGAAGGATAACACCAGGCAGGGGATCGATCGCGTGGTTTTGGGCGCAGCCATGGCTATGGCAGCGAATAACCGCCGCGCGACGTAGGACTATGCCGGGCACGGCAAGAGCAGGCCGTGAGGAGGGCAGGCAGTCGCAACACAACTACCGGACCGTGCGCTGCGACCAGCGCTTGCCACGGAAGAGTGCCCGCAGTTGGGCGTTGATCGCTTCCAGATCCACAAACTCTGGATCGTAAACTTCGCCATACCAGGTCAACATTTCACGGTGTTCGGGGTGCTTGGGATCTTGAATCGCGCTGACGAAATCTGCGTATCCCCACACACCCCCCACGTCCTCCGGCGGGCAGGCCCGTTTTGCCTTCAGACAGACGGGATAGAAGGAGTCTGGCTCGAATGGCAGCAGCTGCTCCATCACGAGCACATGTTGCCAGTAATCGCCAAAGTCATAGATGTAATGAAACTTGTACCCTGGATCTTGGACGAGATTTGAGAGTCTCATTTTGGTTTCGTCCACACCGTCATAGGTTTCATCCCATTCGAGCGTCCCGTAGCGGGTTCCGTCAATCATAAACTCGTGCAGATGGTAATCTTCCCAGCCCATCGACTCCTGAATCACCACATGGAGCTCATCCAGGGTCATCGTGTTGGGCACAAGCACGCGGCGCCAGATAGGTGGACGAATGTCAGCAATCGATATCTTCATCTGAACGACCGCGATAGAAGCTGCTGTCATCATCGTACACCTCCAGCAATTGGCGTGATTGTGGATGTCGTTTCACTATTACCGCGATGGGGTCTTGTCGACAGCGAACAGCTACTGGTCTATCAATCGTCATTCTGTAGTCATTCCGTAGTAACGATTCAGTCGTTCTTCACCTGTCTAAAGCAACTGAAGTCGCCACTACGGAACTCAAGTTTGATGGTTGACAGGCCATTAGGGTGGCGGCGTGCCATCTTCTGGTGCGTCTGTGCCTTCCTCCGGTGGCGGAGCGGTGGGCGGCTCGACTGTCCAGGTGGCGGTCGCCTCCTCCACGGGCGCTTGCGTGGCCGTAGGCTCCACTGGTGGCGGAACTGGCGTGTCCGTAGCCGTTGGGACTGGCGCCGGTTCTTCTTCCGCTGCGCTGACTTCCGTATAGTCGAACGTGGCGCTGGCCTGGTAGGCAAAATCGAGGGTAGAGATGAGCACGACCAGCCGCCCCGTAGCGATCCGCTGGCCGCTTGGCCATGTGGCAGGCATCGTAAACGTCATGGAGTAGCTGCCGTTGATATCGGTGGTTGCCGTTGCATAGCGCTCGTAGACGGGCCCTTCCGGACTGCTGGCGCCCAGCACCGCGAGCCGGGCGTAGATGGCCGTGTTCGCCGGGAAACCGCTCCCGCTGGCCGTAACCATAGTGCCTGCCGTGCCAGCCTGGGGCGCAAGCTGCACAGATGGCATACGCGTCGGCGTTGGGGTTGGGGTGGGCGGCTGTGGCGTTGTCGTTGGTGTGGGCGTCGGCGTGGGTGTCCATGTGGGTCCGGGCGCGGTGTTGACAAAGAGGGCGCTGACTTCCACGCTAAAGCCGTCTGTGGCCGCGGTGACTACGAGCCTGTCCTGGCTGACTGGTGACCCGTTGGGCCAGGTGGCGGGAATGCCAAAGGTCACCGTGAAGCGGCCTTCACCATCCGTCTTGCCGCCAGCATAAGATTGCAGCGGCCCGCCGCCGGTTTGGGCATCCAGCGTCGCAAGATAGACATTGACAACCGTATTGCGCGGGAATCCGCTACCTGATACGGTGACCAGCGTGCCCGGCCCACCGCTACCCGGGCTTAGTTGGATCGCAGGATTGGGCGCCTGCCGGAAATAGTCAAAGGTGGCGCTGGCTTCCGCGCTAAAATCGCCTGTTGCCACAAGGATGACCAACTTACCGGTCTCGACTGTGCTGCCGTCTGGCCATTTGTCGGGCATGGCAAAGGTGGTGACGAAATTGCCGTTTGCATCGCTGTTGGTCGTGACATAGGGCGGAAGCGCGGCCGCCGCCGTCATGCCTTTGACGACCGTCCCCAGATAGATATTGAGACCGCGATTGGCTGGGAAACCGCCGCCACGCAGCTCGACCTGCGTGCCAGGGCCGCCCGAATCGGGGCTCACCACAGCATAGGGTACGGGAGCGACAGTTGGCCGCGGTTCTGTGAAATCGAAGGTGGCGCCAGCTGTGGCGCTGAAATCGGCCGTTGCCGCCAGCAGTTGAAGCTTGCCCGCCTTGATTGGCGCCCCGTCTGGCCAGGTGGCTGGCAAGGTGAAGCGTAGCACGCCGTTGCCGAAACGATCGGTGGTTGTCGTCGCGTAGACGGTGTTCGCGGCTGCCTCCGCCGCGCGGACAAGGCCGCCCAGATAGAGGTTAACGGTGGTGTTGGCGGGGAACGCGCCGATGCTCACAGTCACCGATGTTCCAACGGGACCAGAGGCAGGGCTGGCGTCGGCGTACGGGCTGCGCGTGGGCAGCGGCGTGGGTGTTGGCGTCTTGGTCGGCGTCGCTGTCTTCCGGATGCGTTCCCACCAGAACTTCACCAGCGCGGGACCATTATGCTGGTAATATTCAACCACAATCTGTTTGTGGCCGCTCAGCGATCTATCAGCCGTATATGTGGTGCTGCCGCTGCTGTCGTGCCACTCATTGATGATCCGCTCACCTTCCACATAGACGCGGATGCCATCATCGGACCGAGCGTAGAAGCGATAGGTGCCACTGGAGAAGTCAATGGTACGGGTCCAGCGTACAGAGTAATTGGTGTTGGGGATACCGGGCGCAGGTGAGACAGTTCCCCAGTCAAAGTCAACGGATGTATCATTGCGCACATAGCCTGGCGAGCCGGACAGATCTCGATTGCTGAAATATTCACCCTTCCAATCTGGATAGCCGGGCACCGGCGTCGGTTCCAGGCGCTGCCATGAAACGCTCACGTAGGCCTGAGACGAGCGGGCGTAGTAGGCTACCTGTAGCAGGTGGACGCCGCTGGTGAGTGCCACATCGACTACATAGGGACCGGCTGGACCGTCGCGCCACTCGTTGAGCACGGAACCCCCGTCCACCCACATCCGAATGCCGTCCCGGCTGCTGAGATAGAAGCGATAGGTGCCGGCATCGAAGTAGCGGGATTGCGCCCAGCGCACCGAGAAGTTACCAACTGGGAGGCCAGGTCCGGGGGAGGTGTAGTTCCAGTAGAAGTCGATGGCCGGATCATTGCGTACCAGCGCGGGTGCGCCAGAAAGCGACCGGTTCGCGAAATATTCTCCATACCACACGCCGTAGGCCGATGTGGGGAGCGGCGTTGGCGTGTAATAGACGGGCGTCGGCAGCGGCGGGGCTGGTACGACTGGGGCGACGCCGGTGT
>JACFMY010000179.1 GCA_019455155.1 Caldilineaceae bacterium | reverse complement strand
ATGGTCTGCTGAATATCGGCCAATGTCAACCCGTGCTGGTCCAGAATCCGCATGCGATAGCGCATCAGCTCATCGTAATCGGAAATGTCGCGGGTTGTCAGCCGCAGCTCGGGGATGCCGGTACGTTCGGCCACGGCGATCCAAATCTCTGGCAAAAAAACGCCTTCGAGGTCAGAGGCAATCAGCACGGGTTGGTGGCTCATTCTAGATTTCCCACAATCCTGATGATTGGAAGATTCATTATCTCTGTTTTTATCACGCGTAGAGAGAATCTGCACAACGAGCCAAGCTGAGAACGGCGCTACGCGGCCTTCAGCCGAGACCGCGGCTTATAACGCGCCCTCGTTAAAACCCTTTAGTTGGAGGTGCCGTTTTTTAGAGATTCCGCGACTTTGGCATACCATGAAGCGTACAGCGCACGGGCGCAGACCCGCACAGGAGGGTATCGCAGCGCTGTGCCAGGAAAAGTGAATTATGAACCAAAACTCGAGTACGATGTCCCCCGTGCGTAAGGGTTGGGATCTTGTTGTCCGCTCTGGGGTGATTCTTCCCCTGCTCTATCTGCTGTTCCTCTTCTGGCGCGCTCCCTATCTCGATCCCCATGACTGGGACTACGACGAAGGCATCAACCTGATGAAGACCATGCTCGTTAGCCAGGGGTATCCGCTCTACACGGAAGTGTGGAGCGACCAGCCGCCCCTGATGACGATGACCCTGGCTGGGCTCTTTACCTTCACAGGACCTGATGTGGCCGCGGCGCGCATTGTGATCATGGTGCTTTCTGCGCTCTTGCTCTGGTCCGTCTATCTCCTAGCGCGTGCGAGCGGCTCGACGCTGGCCGCCATCCTGGCCGTGCTGGTGCTGGTCTTTTCCGAGTTCTACATTCGTCTCAGCGGCGCGGTGATGATTGGCCTGCCCGCGCTCTCACTGGCGACCCTGTCCATGGCTGTGCTGGTCACCGGGCGCCTGCAATGGTGGCGCATTGGGGTGGCCGGCATTCTCATGGCCCTGGCCTTGCAGACAAAGTTAATGGTGGGCATCGTCGGGCCGGCGGCCATGGTGGCGATTCTATGGGACAGCCGGCCCCCGCAGGAACGGCTGCGCGTGACCCAGCGGATCGCCCGTAGCGCCGGATTCGCCGGCGTGACAGGCGCGGTCTTTTTGCTGTTGGCCCTGTTCTTTGGTGCGCTGCGCTTCGACCTGCTGCTCGCAACCCATTTCAGCGAACTGACCAGAAATCAGGAAAAGTTCGTCGCCGAGGCGGCCACCTTTCTGCCTCACTTTGTGGAGCAGCAGCTGGCGTTTCTGGTGGTGGCTGCAGGTGGGCTTGTTTATGCCTTGTGGAAGCGCCAACGAACGGCCGTGGTACCCCTCTTTTGGCTGGCGACGACGCTTGCTGTGTTCTCTGACTACCGGCCGCTCTGGTACCACCATGTGATCCTCCTCAATGTGCCGTTGGCCTGGTTGACCGTCTTTGGTTTCGACGCATTCTTTGCGGCCGTGTGGACCAGCTTGCGTTGGCGTCCGTGGCCGGCTGCTCTCGCGGGCGGCGCCGGGCTCGCCGGGCTTGCTGGGGTCGTGTTGTGGATCTTCTTTACCTACCCGCAGCCGCTGCCCGAACGCCAGTTTGTGCAGATGAATCTGTACCGTCCCCTGTACGTGCCGCCTGTGGCCGATCAGCTGGCTGCTGACGCGGCCGAGAATCCTGGCTGGATCTTCACTGACCACCCCTTCTATGCCTTCCAGGCGGGTGTGCCCGTGCCGCCGCCTGTGGCGGTGATCAGCCGCAAAACCCTGGAGACGGACATCATCAGGCAGGAGCAGATCCTTGAGATGTTAAAGACATACGAGCCGGCCTATGTCCTGTTGGAGCGCTTCACCTATAACTACAGTCCCTATGTCATCGACGAGATCCGCGCTCACTACGAAATGGTGTTGGAGGCGGAGCCAGCCCGCTATTATCGACGCATTGCCGAACCGGCGGAGCAGAGCGCCACGGCGGACCTAGCCCTTCGCGGCGCATGGGCTGAAAGCGAGCGAGCCCCCTTTCCCTAAAGGCGGCCGCGCACTAATTGTGGATTTGACAACATCGCGGGCTTGTCTATAATCCATGCATCTTGTTGCCACGGCGTCCGTTGGGCGCCGGCGAGGTGATCAAGACAGGCGTTTGAAAACGAGCGATCTAGGACGAGACGTTTAGCACCATGTATACCGGGCGTTTGATGCTTTCCACCACCATGGCGGTCGTTTCCTGTTGTTGTCAGGATGATTGTTGCTGCCTGCAAACGGCGGTGGAAACTCGATGGTCCCGTGCGATGTCGCGTTAGACATCAGTTACATTGGAGGTGATACAGGCCCATCAGGTTTCCGATGGGCCTGTTTTATTTTCACCCAAAGGAAGCGGCGGCAGTTGCCGCATCTCCCGGCACGGCAAAGGAGGAACCATCCGTGCACGCTGACATCGATTTGACGCATACTTTCCTGGCCAGCCATCCTACACCCCGCTATCTCCTCGCCACCTCGAGCTGTTGTTGCATCTGTAGATAGCGGGCATGGCTGGCCGGTCCGGCCCGTAGCGCGTGCGCAACGTCGTGTACGCCGCGTGCTGTCCAACTGACCTGGCTGCCATTCCCGCCTTCCGCGCAGGTGGGCAACGCCGCTCCGCCGCGCGTCTACCGCAACTTCATAGCACCACGTCAAGCTAATCCAACCAGATAAGCTGCCAGGCCGGGTAAGGCCGGCAGATACTCCCATCTTGTCAAGTTTGCTGCGCAGCAGGCTCCGGCGCCGCGCGCCCAGGAGCTGTGGCTGCCAGTTCATGCAAGGAGGTCTTCATGTCCCAAAAAACAGCTAACGACGCGCCCCCAAAATTCAGTAAGGTCGAAACCATCAAGGAGCAAAGTAACTTCCTGCGCGGCAATCTGCGCGAGGAGTTGGCCGCTCCCACCGACAACGTCAGCGAGGAGAGCAAACAGCTGCTCAAGTTTCACGGCCTCTACGAACAGGATGACCGTGACCAGCGAACCCCGCGGGCCCAGGGTGGGGGGAAGATATATTCCTTCATGCTCCGCACACGGCTGCCCGGAGGCGTCCTGACAGCGGAACAATATCTTGTCCACGATGAGCTGGCGGACCGCTTTGCCAACGGCACGCTGCGTATCACCACCCGTGAATGCTTTCAGTTACACGGCATCATCAAGGGCGATCTCAAAGAGACGATCGCCACGCTAAACCAAGCGCTGATCACCAGCCTGGGCGCCTGTGGCGATGTGGTGCGCAATGTAGTCTGCTGTCCTGCGCCCATTCATGATCACGTTCGCGACCAGGTGCTGGCCGTGACGCGCCAGCTTTCGCAGCACCTGCTGCCGCGTACGCGCGCCTACCATGAGCTCTGGATCGACAACGAGAAGGTGTACGACGGCGCTGCCGAGCCGGTCGCGGAGCAGGCGGATGAAGAGCCCATCTATGGCAAGCGCTACCTGCCGCGCAAATTCAAGATCGGGCTGGCCTTGCCCGGTGACAACTGCGTAGATGTGTATACACAGGACGTGGGGCTCATTGCCGTGGTGGAAGACGGCAGCTTCGAAGGCTTCAACGTGCTCGTCGGTGGGGGCATGGGGATGAACCACACCAAGGCCGATACCTTTCCGCGGCTGGGCGATCCCCTGGGTTTTGTGCGACCAGAGCACGTTATCGACGTCGTAGAGAAGATCGTGACCGTGCAGCGCGACTACGGCAATCGCAGCGACCGCAAGCATGCCCGTCTCAAGTACCTCGTGGATGCCTGGGGAGTGGAGCGCTTCCGCAGCGAGGTGGAGGCCCGGCTGGGCTACAGCCTGGCTGCCTGGCGGCCCATTCCGTCCCTGGAAAACGAGCTCCACCTGGGCTGGCAACCCCAGGGAGATGGGAATTGGTTCTTGGGCATTTCCGTCGAAAACGGCCGCATCGCCGATACTGACTCCCGCCGGCTCAAGCAAGGTCTGCGCGCGGTTGTCCAGCGCTTCCAGCCCGGCATCCGCCTCACGCCAAACCAGGATATTCTACTCACTGACATCAAGCCCGCTGACCGCAGCGCGGTCGACGAGCTGTTGCAGGCGCACGGCATTGCGCCGGCGGAAAGCCTGAGTACCATCCAGATCTATTCCATGGCCTGTGTGGCGCTGCCCACCTGCGGCCTGGCGCTCGCCGAGGCCGAACGGGCCCTCCCGGCCGTGATCGATGGCCTGGAGGCTGAGGCGGCTGCACTGGGGCTGGATCGGGAGCTCATCAGCGTGCGGATGACCGGCTGCCCCAATGGCTGCGCCCGGCCCTACGTGGCGGACCTGGCCTTTGTCGGGCGCTCTGCTGACCAGTACATGATCTTCGTGGGCGGCAGCAGCCGGGGTACCCGGTTGAACACTCCTTACAAGGATCTGGTGCCGCGCGATCAGTTGGTGGCTGAGGTCCGGCCGCTGCTCCACTATTTCCAGACCGCTCGCCAGCCTGGGGAGCGTTTTGGGGACTTCTGCCAGCGCGTGGGTGTAGACGACCTGCGTGCGTACGCGGCGCACTTCCATGACCAACCAACCAACCAAGAGGAGATCGGCTATGCCTATCGCAACTTCGCTGCCTAAGAGCGGCGCTGCTCTGGACACCCTCAACCGGCAGCTCGAGGAACTTAGCCTGGAGGATTTTCTGCGCTGGAGTGCAGATACCTTCGGCGATCGCCTGGTCCAGGTGACCAGCTTCGGCCCCACGGGGATGGTCATTCTGGATCACCTGTTGCGGGTGGCGCCGGCTGCCCGCATCGTCACCATCGATACCCAGTTTCTCTTTCCCGAAACCTACGCAGTCTGGGAAGAGGTCGAGCGCCATTACGGCATCCGAGTCGAGGCGTTCGGCTCCCAGCTTTCACCCCAAGCGCAAGAAGAGATCTATGGTCCGCGGCTCTGGGATCTGGAGCCCGACGCCTGCTGCTACGAGCGCAAGGTGCGGCCCCTGGAGGCTGCGCTGGCCGGCCAGGCAGCCTGGATCACGGGTCTGCGTCGCGACCAGTCGTCGACCCGCGCCCAGGTGCCGTTGCTGAGCTGGGACCTGCGCAACAACCTGTTCAAGCTTAGCCCACTCGCCGGCTGGACGCGTGACGATGTCTGGAGCTATATCCGCGCCAACCGTGTGCCCTACAACCGGCTCCATGACCAGGGCTACGCCAGTATCGGCTGCACGCACTGCACACGACCGGTGAGCAACGGCGCGCAGGAACGGGCGGGCCGTTGGGCAGGCAAGATGAAGACTGAATGCGGCCTGCACTGGCAGTTGGTGCCCCAGAGCCGGCCTGGCGGGTGCGCGGTGTGAGCGTTGGCAGCCCCGCCCCCGCCCTCGGTGTGGTTTAGCGGCGCAGATAACGTCGTAGCAAACGGAGAAAGAACGAGATGAAGACCTATCCAGTCAACCTGGTACTTGAGGATCGCCTGGTGGTACTTGTGGGCGCAAAAGGTGAGATTGTCCACAAGCTGGACGGCCTGCTGGAAGCGGGCGCCCGCGTGCGGGTGATCGCGCCATCCGCCCAGCCAGAGGTGGAGCAGCTGGCCGCGGCAGGCCGGATCGAGTGGTGGCGCCGTCCCTATCGTTTCGGGGACTTGGCCGGCGCCAGCGTCGTCTTCGCAGCCACGCGGGACGCAGAAGTGCACGACCTGATCTGGACAGAAGGGGTGGCCAACGGCCAGCTCGTCAACATCATGGATGTGCCCGATCAGTGCAACTTCTATGGCGCATCCTTCCTGCGGCGCGGGCTGCTTACCATCGCCATTGGCACTGGCGGCGCCGCGCCGGCCCTGGCCGTAACGCTGCGCAAGCGGTTCGAGCGCGAGTTTGGGGACGAATATGCTGCGTTCCTGGATCTGGCCGCGGCGCTCCGACCGGCTGTGGCGCAACAGATCCCGTCCTTTCGCCAGCGGGTTGTCTTCTGGTACGCGCTGGTGGAGAGCGATCTGCTGGCCCTGCTAGCAGCCGGCCGCACGGCCAGCGCGCAGGCGTATGCGGAACGGCTGCTGGCCGCCCACGCGGCAGGCGAGGCTGGCCGCGCAGGACAGCCCCTGGCGGCGGCCGCGGACTGAAGCCATTCACGCAAGCGGAGGTTCACCGTGACCAATTATCTTCGTTCGCATCTGCGCCAGCTGGAGGCCGAAGCGATCTACGTTATGCGCGAGGCCGTGGCGCAATTCGAGCGACCCGTGCTGCTCTTTTCGGGCGGCAAGGATTCAATTGTCCTGGCCGAGCTGGCGCGCCGCGCCTTCTATCCCGGCCGCATTCCCTTCCCATTTTTGCATGTTGACACGGGACACAATTTCTCCGAGACCCTGGCCTTTCGTGATGACCTGGTGAAGCGTCTCGACGTGGAGCTTGTCGTGCGCTACGTGCAGGACTCCATCGACCAGGGGCGTGTGGTGGAGGAACAAGGCCCGCTGGCCAGCCGCAACGGGCTACAGACAGTTACGCTGCTCGATGCGCTGGCTGAGCTGCGGATCGACGCCGCGTTCGGCGGTGCACGCCGCGATGAGGAAAAGGCCAGGGCAAAGGAACGCTTCTTCTCGCATCGGGATCGTTTTGGCCAGTGGGACCCCAAGCAACAACGGCCAGAGCTGTGGCAGATCTACAATGGCCGCAAGCGCCTGGGCGAGCATTTTCGCGTCTTTCCCCTGAGCAACTGGACCGAACTGGATGTTTGGTTCTACATCCGCGCGCGTGCCATCGCGGTACCGTCCCTCTACTTCGCCCACGAGCGACCTATCATCCGCCGCGGAGATATGTGGCTGGCTGCCGCGCCCTTCCTGGAGCTGTTGCCCGGCGAGCGGATCGAGCCGCGCCGTGTGCGCTTTCGCACCATCGGGGACATCACCGGCACAGGAGCTGTCGAGTCGCCCGCCGCCACAGTGGATGAAATCATTGCGGAGATCGCAACGGCGCGGGTTACCGAGCGCGGCAACCGGGCTGACGACCGCCGCGCGGAGACCGCGATGGAAGACCGCAAACGGCAGGGCTATTTCTGACGCGACACCCGTACTCAAGGAAGGATCTTGAACCATGCATCATGCCATTCTCCATGAAGAACGCTTGCCCCATGCGCCGGCGGCACAGGCGCAGGCGGTTACGGAGACAGCAGCGCCACAGACACTACCCGCGGTGGGCGGCGATCTGCTGCGCTTTACCACCGCGGGCAGCGTTGACGACGGCAAGAGCACACTCATTGGCCGGCTGCTCTACGACAGCAAGGCCATATTCGAGGATCAGCTGGAGGCCATCACGCTGGCCAGCCGCCGCCGCGGCGATGAAGGCGTCGATCTGGCGCTGCTTACCGACGGGCTGCGTGCGGAACGCGAGCAGGGTATTACCATCGACGTGGCCTATCGCTATTTCGCTACGCCGAAACGGAAGTTCATCATCGCGGATACGCCGGGCCACATCCAATATACGCGCAACATGGTCACCGGCGCGTCCACGGCTGACCTGGCCATCATCCTCGTAGATGCCGAAAAGGGCGTGGTGACCCAGTCACGGCGCCACGCCTTTCTTGCCAGCCTGCTGCAGATCCCGCACATTCTCGTCGCGATCAACAAGATGGACCTGGTGGATTACAGCCGCAGCGTCTACGAGGCCATTGTCCAGGAGTTCACTGCCTTCGCCAGCAAGCTATCCATCCGCGACCTCACCTACATTCCCATCTCGGCGCTGCGCGGGGACAACGTCGTGCACACAAGCGCGGCCATGCCCTGGTACCAGGGATCCAGCCTGCTCCATCACCTGGAGCATGTAAGCGTGGCGGGTAGCCGTAACCTCATTGACTTTCGCTTTCCGGTGCAGATGGCGCTGCGTCCCAACCGCGAGTTTCGGGGCTTTGCCGGCCAGGTGGCGTCGGGCAGCATTACGCCCGGCGAGGAGATCGCCGTATTGCCGTCGGGGCGCACCAGCCGCGTGCGCTCCATCCTGGCCGCCGGCGATGCCGCTGAGGAAGCCATTCAGGGCGATTCCATCGTGCTGACGCTGGAGGACGAGATCGACATCAGCCGCGGGGATATGATCGTACGCCGGCGCAACCTGCCCCAGGCCGCGGATCGCCTGGAGTGCGCCCTCTGCTGGCTAGCCGAGGAGCCCCTCAAGCGTGAGCGCGCCTATCTCCTGCAGCACACAACGCGCCACGTACAGGCCTATGTGAGCAAGCTGGCCTATCGCATCGACGTTGATACCCTGCACCGTGTGCCCGCTACCACCCTGCAACTGAATGAGATCGGCCGCGCCGTCATCAGCACCGCCCAGCCCCTTTACTTCGACCCCTATGTCATCAACCGCGCTACGGGCAGCTTCATCCTTATCGATCCCAGTACCAACAACACGGTGGCGGCGGGCATGATTCGCCGCGCTGCGCAGGAGCTGGAGGAGGTGGCCCCGCAGGCCGTGGCCAGACCCCGCGCCGCCAATGTGGTCTGGGAAGAGAGCACCATCAGCCGTGAGCGTCGTGAAGCGCAGCACGGCCATGCCGGCGCGGTGCTCTGGTTTACCGGCCTCTCTGGCGCGGGAAAATCGACCGTGGCGCGCCTGCTGGAAGAACGGCTCTATGCCCGCGGCTGCCACACCTTCCGGCTCGACGGCGACAACGTACGGCATGGGTTGAACGGCGACCTTGGCTTTTCGGCCGCAGATCGGCAGGAAAACATACGCCGTGTGGCGGAAGTCGCGCGGCTGGCGTTCGACCATGGGCAGATCGTGATTTGCACGTTCATCTCTCCCTATCAGGCGGATCGGAACCTGGCCCGCTCCCGGCTTCCAGAGGGGCGCTTTCTGGAGATTTGGGTGAAGTGCGATCTGGATGTCTGCAAGCGCCGCGATCCCAAGGGGCTCTACGCCCGCGCGGAGCGGGGGGAGATTGCAGAATTCACCGGTGTGTCGGCGCCGTACGAGCCGCCAGCGGCGCCTGAGTTGGTGGTGGAGACGGACGTGGAGAGTCCGGAAGCGATTGTGGAGCGGATTCTGGCGGAGCTTGAGCGGCGCGGGCTCATATCGTACGCGGCCGCGGGCGGCGCCTTCATCTGATTTCGCATAGTGATTAATAGGCAGCAGACAGTACCTGAAGGAGTAACAATGCCAACAAATATACTCACCGCAACCCACACTGTCTACCTGGTGGGCGCGGGGCCGGGTGATCCAGATCTGATCACAGTGAAGGGACGGGATATCCTGCGTAGGGCTGGGGTCGTGGTCTATGATGCGTTGGCCAATCCAGCCCTGTTAGCAGAGACCCCGCCTACGGCCGAGCTTGTCTACGCAGGCAAGCGGGCAGGGCGCCACGCCCTGAGCCAGGACGAGATCAACGAGTTACTCTTCCAACTGGCGCAGAAGCATGCCGGGGTTGTGCGTCTCAAGGGAGGCGATCCCTTCGTCTTCGGCCGTGGGGGCGAGGAGTTGGCCTATCTGCGCGCCAGGGGCGTGCGCGTCGAAGTCGTGCCGGGCATTAGCAGTGCCGTTGCCGCGGCGGCCGCGGCGGGCGTGCCAGTCACCCACCGCGGGTTGAGCAACAACTTCGCTGTGGTCACTGGACATCAGGTCGACGGCGCTGTGGACGAGCCCAACTGGCGCGCCCTCACCGCGGCTGACACGCTTGTCATCATGATGGGGCTGGGCGCCATCGAGCGCGTGGTGGAGCGCCTGATCGCGGCCGGCCGCGATCAGGCGACGCCGGCCATGGTGATCAGCGCCGCTACCCTGCCTGAGCAGGCAGTCGTGGTCGCTCCCCTGGCGGAGTTGCCCGCGCGCGTCGCGGCGGCCGGGCTGCGCTCACCGGCAACGATTGTGGTCGGTGAGGTCGTCAATATGGCTGAGATCGCGCCCGCAGCCAGGCCGGCGGCTACGCTTTGGTCCAGGGAGCCAGGCCCTGTCGAAGCCGCCCCATTAAGCGCAATTGTGTTTTGACGCCAATGCGGGCTTGACGGATCGTTAACTATACCTTACTATCAGGAGGATTTACTGAGAATTACATAGATTCGGTTGGCTTTGTGCAGGTACGTTGGCCCTCGGCTGCTTCCAACCGGTGACGAAATCAGCGAACCATAAGCCCAAACACCCTTCTTCGACCATGTTGCGACGCCGCTTGGCCTTGTTAGGGATAAACCACCACACGGCATCCATTGAATTCCGCGAGGTGGTACGTTGTTCTTTGGAACGGCTCGCAGTGCAGCGAGACGACCCGGCTTTTGCACCCGTGGAAGAACTGGCGCTGCTTTCCACCTGCAACCGTGTGGAGCTCTATGCGGTTGTCACGGGTACGGCCGCGGACCCATTTGACCTGCTCCTTCAGATGTTTGCCCGCGTGACAGGCGCTGACCGCGCGACACTCCGCACCCATGCCTACTACTGGGAAGATCTGGCCGTCTATGACCATCTGGCGCAGGTGGCCTGTGGGCTCAACTCCGTTGTGCTAGGCGAATCAGAGATTCTCGGACAGGTTGCAGACGCCTTCATCCGCACGGAAGGTCTGCACCGGACCGGCCCGCTGTTGACGGAGCTGGCCCAGCGCGCGCTGCGCGCGGGGCGGCGGGCGCGGCGTGAGACGCCCATCGCCACGCGGCCGGCCAGCCTGAGCTCCGTAGCCGCTGAGCTTGCCTGCCGTCGCAGCGGTGGGGCCAACCGGACGGCGGCCCTGGTGGTAGGGTTGGGCCTCATGGGGCAACAGAGCGTCAAGGCGCTGCGCGCCCGTGGTGTGCGCAAGATCGTTGTGGCGAACCGCACGCCGGCAGTAGCGGCCGCAGTGGGCCGCGAATATGGTTGCCAGGTCTTGCCCTTTGACCAGCTTATCACCGTGCTGGGCGAGGTTGACGTTGTCATTGCGGCCACGTCGGCGCCCGACTACGTGATTTCAGCCGGCATGGTGAAGGAGGCGGCTACGACACGAGCTGGCCGCCCGCTCACGCTCATCGACCTGGGCGTTCCCCGCAACGTCGAGCCTGCGGCAGCGACAGTGTCCGGCGCCAGGATCTACGTGGTCGACGATCTGCGCGAGACATTAGATGAATCTCTGGCTGTGCGCCAGGAGGCAGTCCCCGCGGTCAAGGCCATCATTGCCCAAGAGCGGGCCGCGTTTGCCGAAGAGCTGCGCAAGTCTGCGATCCGGCCCTTGGTTGCGGACCTGCATCGCAAGGCCGAGTCGATTCGCCAGCGCGAGCTGGACCGGACCCTCAAACAGATGGGCCATGCCGTCGACGACGATACACTGGCGCATATCCAACATTTGTCACGCTCCATTGTCAAGAAGCTACTGCACGAGCCCACCATGCTCCTCCAGACGAAGGCGGGCGCGGGCGACGCTGACGCCTACGCCGATGCCGTGGCCGAGCTGTTCGGCCTTGAAGCAGCTACCCCAGAACCATCGAATCCGCCGGAGGCAGTTCGTGAACGATCGCGGCCGGCCTGAGCAACTGTTGCGTATAGGCTCCCGAACATCAACCCTCGCCATGCAGCAGACACACTATATTGCTGGCCGTCTTGAGGCGCATTGGCCTGCGCTGCGCTGTGAGATTGTGCCCTTTGTCACGCATGGCGACCGCACGCTGGACCATCCCTTGCCCGCCATCGGCGGCAAGGGTCTCTTTACCGCGGAGCTTGAGGCCGCGCTCAACGCCGGGGAGATCGATATTGCGGTCCACTCGCTAAAGGATCTGCCCGTGGCCGACAGCCCGGGTCTGGTCCTGGGCGCCATCCCCAACCGTGAGGATGTGCGGGATGTGCTTGTCGTACAGGACAGCGGCGCGGGCTACGCCGGCGCCGTTGGCGACGCGGACCTGAGTGTGCTGGCCAACGGCGCAGTCGTGGGCACGAGCAGCCTGCGGCGGCAAGCCCAACTGCTGGCCGTGCGGCCCGATCTGCAGGTGCGTTCCATTCGCGGCAATGTGGAGACCCGGCTACGCAAGGTGGCCGAGGGCCACTATGACGCCACAGTGCTGGCTGCGGCCGGGCTGGTACGGGTCGGCCTGATTGGCCGGGCGGCCTGCTATTTGCCCCTGGAGCTCATGTTGCCGGCGCCAGGCCAGGGCGCGCTGGCGGTGCAGTGCCGCGAAGAGGACGAACGCACGCTG
>JACFMY010000178.1 GCA_019455155.1 Caldilineaceae bacterium | reverse complement strand
CTGGCAACGCTTACGGGCGCGATTGGCGTTGCCTTGGGACCACAGGCAGCTGGCCTCTTCAGCAACGATGAGACGCTCCAGTCCGCGATCATGGCGGCGTCGGCCCAAAGCGGAGAAAGAGTCTGGCCCATGCCCATGTGGGACGAATATCTGGAGAGCATCAAGAGCGAAATGGCCGAAGTAAAGAACAGCGCCGGTCGCAGCAGCGGCGTCTCCAGCAGCGCCAAGTTCCTGGAGCACTTCACAGAAGGATATCCTTGGGCGCACCTGGACATTGCCAGCATGGCATGGACCAATAACGAGCGAGACGCCACGACACCGAGGGGCTCGACAGGTTACGGCGTCCGCCTGTTGACTGATCTGGCCGACATCTTCTAGCCCAATACAAGGGAGCGGATCTTCATGCAACGATTTCGTACTGGCGGCTTTCCCGGGTATCCAGCGCACCGGCTCGCACCATATCTGCCAGCCGCAAAGCGCTTGCTACCCTTTGCCGCCATGCTGGCCGCATTGAGCTGGCCAGCCCTGGCCCTGGCGGCGCCCCTGGCCCAAGCGAGCGAGCCTGCCCCAACTCTGTGGCCGCTGATCCTGGCCATGCTGGTTCTTGCGTTGGGCGTGGAGCGGGTCATGGAGCTGCTCTGGAATTATGTCGAGTGGCTGCTGCTGAATACCCGCAGGCTCAATGCCGCAGACCTCAAGGGTTCCATTTACCTTAAGTTCAAAAGCGCCACGAGCGTGTTGCTCGGCGCTATCCTTGGCGTGCTGTTGGCCAGCCTCTTCTCGCTTCATCTCTTTGCCGCGCTGCAGCCGCTGGCGCTCGGATTTCTCGGCGGTGTACCAGTTAACTGGGATGTCGCACTCACTGGCGTCGTCGTGGGTGTATTGGCCAAGCCGGTGCACGACTTTGTCGGGCTACTCGCCGAGCTGAAGAATCTGGCCGGCAGCGCAGCTGTACGCCAGCGGGAAGAAGCTGGCGCCGCCATGGCAGAGGGCGTCCTCAAACTGGCACAAAGCGATGCCCAGGGGATGATTGAGGTACCGGGCATGGGTCCCACACGGCTGACGGGCGGCGAGTTTGGCGCTGAAGAAGAGGAAGGCGCCGGCGCCTCCGAGCAATCACCCACAGAGCGCTATATCGAAATTCTGCACAACCGGACGACTCTGTAACAGCTGCCTGACAACCGTATCACAGCGCACCGATTGTCGTTTCGTTAGGGGCAACCCGGCTCTATCCAGCACAGCAATCACGCCGTGACCGATCTCCGCATCAATCTGCTCGGTGGGTTCAGTCTGCACCATGGCGATCGTCCTGCGGAACTTGACATCTCCCCACGCGGGCAGTTACTTCTCGCCTTTTTGGTCCTCCAGCGATCTGCGCCGCAGCAACGGCAGCGGAAGGAGGCATCCATGTCCAAACTGCTACAGGCCATTTATCGACCCGATCGGCCCCATGTGGGGGAAGGTAGGCTTGCCGCGGCGGGCAAAGAACACAAGCAGCGCCAGCCCAGCGTATCTGGTGCAGCGGGTGAGCAAGGTGGCACCAGCGATCGCGCCCGGCTATCAAGGATCGGGCCGCACAGCCAGCGGCCATGGCTCGTGAACACATAGGCTGTGATCCCCAAACGAAACGGCGGCTTTCAGGGCCGCCGTTTCGCGTTTTTCACCTTGCCTGATCTATTGCTGACAACCGTTGTGAGACCCGCTTACAGGCCCATCACGCCACAAACCACCTAGCGATTACGGCGATAGCTCAGCCACAGCCACCCCATGAAGCTGACGAGCAGTATGAGCGCGACGACGAGGGTTAGGCGCCGCTTTGTCAATCTGCGGGCGCGCTTGGGCTGGCCGGTGATCCGCCGCTGCGCCATTTGCTGGCGATGGGTCTGCTCCAAAGCGCGGTGCAAGTCTTGGCGGAACTTCTCGTCTGGCGACACCTGGGGTACCGTCTCACCCTTCCATTGCTCTTCCATCAGGTTTGCTCCTCAGAAAACGTCGTACTCGTGGCCGTCTCTGGCTCGCCTTGTGCCCCATCCTGCTTGCCCAAACCGCGCGCTTCCAGATCCTTGCGCAGAGCAGCCAGCGTGCGGAAATAGAGCGATTTGATGGCGCTTTCGCTCTTATTCATTAGCTCGCCGATCTCAAGATTAGAGAGCGTCGTGTTGAGCTTGTAAAGCAACAGATTGCGCCGCTCCTCAGGCAGCCGGCTGATGGCATTCCATAGCTCTTCCTGTTCTTCCTTATCTTCCACCTGTTCTTGAGGTGAGCTGGTTTCCTCGCTCTGCCACCAGAACTTGTCCAACGATAAGAAGCGCCGCCGGCTGTGATCGCGGTGCCAGTTGGCCACCAGGTTATGTGCAATGCGAAAGAGCCAGGCCGAAAAGGGAAGGCCGCGATCTTCGTACATGGCAAGCTTATCCAGCGCGCGATAGAAGGTACGCGCCGTCAGGTCCTCTGCGTCCTGGACATTGCCAACACGATGGAGAATATACGAGTACACGCGGTCGACATACCGCTCGTAGAGGGCGCCAAAGGACTCAGGATTTTCGCGCGCCGCCTCGACGAGAGCCGCCTCTTCCTCCTGGGGGGCTTCGACCGGCCGCGCCGCTTCGGGCGCAACCAGCTTCTCGTCTTCGACGGGTACCGGCGTGCGCGGCTGATAAGAAAAGATCGACAACCTGGGCGGACGCTTGGGCGTCACTTGCAGCTCCTACTCCCTGACGTAACCTATCTCTGCCATAATTCTCTCACACGGCACAATCGGCTGCAAATGATCGACCGCCGTTCCGTGTGCTGTGGTATAATCGACAATACGCACAAATGTTCGAATGGAGTACGCTCGATGGCCGTTTCTTCTGTGCAAGATCCGCTCCATGCCTTCCTACCGCCAACCCGTCTTTGGTTTGAGCGCACCCTGGGCCAGCCCACTGCACCCCAGGCTCAGGGCTGGCCAGCGATCCAGCGCGGCGAGCATACGCTGATCCTGGCGCCTACCGGTTCCGGCAAGACGCTGGCCGCGTTTTTGTGGGGTATCGACCAGCTCTTTCATGAGCTGCTCGCTGAAGGGGCAGATGCTCAGGACGGTCAGCCCCGCGGTGCGCGGCGGGGCTCCCGCAAGGTCATGCCCACGACGCGCCTGATCTATATTTCGCCGCTCAAAGCCCTGAACAATGACATTGAGCGTAACCTGCGTACGCCGTTGGCCGGCATTCGCAAGGCCGCGCGCGAGATGAACCAGGCACTGCCCGAGATTGCAGTGGCGGTGCGCTCCGGCGACACCCCTTCGCGTGAGCGCCAGGCCATGCTGCGCAAGCCGCCCCATATCCTGATCACAACGCCTGAATCGCTCTACATCCTGTTGACCAGCCCCAACGCACGCGAGATGTTTCGCTCCGTCCGCACCGTGATCGTGGACGAGATCCATACGCTAGCGGGCGCCAAGCGCGGCGTGCATCTCGCGCTAAGCCTGGAACGGCTGCAACAGCTTGCCAGCCAACCCCTACAGCGTATCGGCCTGTCGGCCACCATCCGGCCACTGGCTGAGGTGGCACGCTTTCTGGGCGGCAATAGCTGGCAAGAGAGCGATGGAGAACGGACCCTTGCCCCACGACCGGTCACCATCGTCGACGCTGGCTACCGCAAACCACTGGACCTGCGCGTGGAGAGTGTTGTCGAGGATTTTCGTAACCTGACGGGCGAGTCCATTTGGCCATCCATTGTGCCGCGCGTCACCGAGCTCATTCACCAGCATCGCACGACGCTGATCTTCGTCAACAATCGCCGCCTGGCCGAGCGTGCCGCGGATTGGATCAATGAGCAGATGGCGGCCGAAGGAGAGGCATCCGCATATGGGCCAGGGGACAATGATGGCCCCAAACGAGCCCTGATTGAAGGGGGTGTGGCCAAAGGAATCGGCATGTTTGGTGCGGGTCGGGGCCTGGCGCCCGATCCCATACGGGCCCACCATGGCAGCATGTCCAAGGAGACGCGCCTGGCGCTGGAGCAGGCGCTCAAATCGGGCAGCCTGCCGGCGCTGGTCGGCACTTCCTCACTGGAGCTCGGCATTGACATTGGCGCCGTGGACCTGGTCGTGCAGCTCCAGTCGCCGAAGACGGTCGCCCAGGGATTGCAGCGCGTGGGCCGCTCCGGACACCTTGTGGGCCAGACCAGCCGTGGGCGCATCTTCCCTACCCACCGTGAGGACGTCATGGAGGCGGCTGCCGTGGCCGGCGGCATGTTACGCGGTGAGGTGGAGCAGACCTACACGCCGCGCAACTCCCTCGATGTGCTCGCCCAACAGATCGTGGCCATGGTCTCCGTCGAGCCGTGGCCGGTGGATGAGCTTTATGATCTGGTACGCTGCGCCTATCCCTACTCCGACCTGTCGCAACGCGCGTACCACGCGGTGCTGGAGATGCTGTCTGGCCGTTACCCCAGCCAGGCCTATCGCGAGCTGCGCGCCCGGCTGGTGTGGGACCGCGTGAACGACCGTCTCTCTGCCCTGCCAGGTTCCCGGCTCCTGGCGCTGACCAACGGGGGCACGATCACGGATCGAGGCGCGTTTGGCGCCTATCTCAGCGATGGCAAGACCAAATTGGGCGAGCTGGATGAGGAGTTTGTCTACGAGACGCGCGTTGGAGACACGCTGTTGCTGGGTTCGCAGGTCTGGCGCGTGGTCGAGATGACCGATGACCGGGTCATCGTCGCCGACGCCGCAGGCGCGACGCCGCGTATGCCCTTCTGGCGCGGTGACTTCCCGTGGCGCTCATTCGATCTGGGCGAACGGGTGGGCGCGTTTCGCCGCGCGGTGGCTGAGCGGCTACAGAGCGTGCATGACCAGCTGGATCTGGCGGCCTTCCGGGAGATCCGGACACACGAAGAGAGTGCGCCGGTGCAGGCGCTTATCGAGTGGCTACGCCACGACTATGCCCTTGACACCAACTCCGCGTGGCATGTTATGGATTATGTTGCAGGCCAGCTCGACCATGCCGGCGCCATTTCTTCGGACCGGACGGTGCTCGTCGAGTTGTTCGACGATGCTCTCGGCGACCCGCGGCTGGTCATCCAGACACCCTTTGGCGGCAAGGTGAATGGTCTGTGGGCGCTGGCGCTGGCTAGCACCCTGCGCGAGCGGACCAGCGTAAACGTCGAAGTTCAGAGCAACGATGACGGCATCCTCTTTCGCTTTCCCGAAGCCGACGCGGAGATACCGCTCGACCTTGTCACAGAGGTCGGGCCGGATGAAGCACGCGAGCGGATCCTCCGTGAGCTCGCCGGCTCGGCTGTCTTTGGCGCACAGTTTCGCCAAAATGCCGCACGCGCGCTGTTGCTGCCCGGCTTGCGCGGGGGGAAACGCACGCCCTTCTGGCTGCAACGGCTACGTGCCAAGGATCTGCTCCAGATTGTGCGTCGCTTTGATGATTTCCCCATCGTGGCCGAAACCTATCGTGACTGCCTCGAAGAAGTCATGGATTGGCCCCACCTGGAGGCCGTGCTCAACCGCATTCGCAACGGCGAGATTCAAGTCACAGTGATCGAATCGTTGACCCCCTCGCCCGTCGCCCAAAGCCTTATGTGGGATTTCATCAGCATCTACATGTATGAGTGGGACGCGCCCAAATCCGAGCGCCAGCTGCAGGAGCTCACGGTCAACCGCGAGCTCCTACAGGACCTGCTCAAAGATGTCAATCTGGCGGATCTGCTACGGCCGGAAGCCGTGACTGCCGTACACAGCCGCCTGCAACATATGGCGCCAGGTACACACGCACGTACGGTGGAGGAACTTGCCAGCCTTTTCCAGCAGCTGGGCGATCTGTCGTCCGCCGAGGTTGCCGAACGGTGCGCCGTCGATCCGTCCGGGTGGATCGGGCAGTTGGCGGGCGATCAACGCATCGTCTCCGCGGCGATCCCAACCACGCACGGCCCGGTCCCGCGCTGGGTTGCCGCCGAGTACGCAGCTGAGTACGCCGCCGCTTTTGACCTGGAGATAGGCCAAAACGCTACCCCAAGCATCACTCCTGACGAAGCGCGCCAGCGCATCCTCGTGCGCTTCCTGGGGCATGCTGGGCCCGTCACGGCCGCGGCGATCCAGGCCCGCTACGCGTTGCCCACGGGCTGGCTTCAGCAAACGCTGGACCACCTGGTCGAGCACCGCGAGGTGGTGCATGGCCGCTTCACGCCAGCTATCGAAACGAGCAGGGGCGACGCGACCCCGCCAGAGTTTGTGGACCGCCGCACCCTCGAACAGATGCATCGCCGCACCCTGACAATCCTGCGCCAGGAGATCCGCCCGGTCCCCTTCACCGTCTATGCCGACTTTCTGGCACGCTGGCAGCATATCCACCCGCAAGAACGGCTGGCCGGCCCGGGCGCGCTGCGCCAGGCAATCCAACAGCTGCGCGCGGCGCCGGTTATCGGGCGCGTCTGGGAGCGCGATGTTTTGCCTCTCCGGCTTGCCAGCTATGATCCGTCCGAGCTGGCTGCGCTCTGCCAGAGTGGTGAGCTGGTCTGGGTGGGCACAGGCGGCGCAGACCCGCGCCGTAGCCGTTTCCGCTTTCTCTTCCGTGGCGAGGGCAGCATCTACCTGGAGGCAGCGCCTGCTGATATGAACGCGCTCGGCGCTGACGCCCAGGCGGTCTACGCGTTTCTGCGCAGCGAAGGCGCGCTCTTTCAGTCCGAATTGCAAGAGGGCCTTGGGCTAGCCAATACCGCCCTGGAAGCAGCGCTGTTGGAACTGGCTCTGGCGGGCCTGGTGACCAATGATAGCCTGGCGGTGTTGCAGGGTCTCATGCAGCACGGGGGATCACAGGCGCCACGCGAGCCATTCAGCAAGCTGGAGGCGGAGCTTGCTGCACGGCTGGGCTCGCAAGCCGAGCGCCTGGGCAGCCTCCGCCGGCCCAGCCGGAGCGAATACCAGGCGGCGAAGCGCAAGGTGCGCAAGCGCCTGGAACAGGCGGACTCGTTGTCCCAACCGGCAGGTCAGGCCGGTCGTTGGGCGGTCGTGCATCGTTTTGGGGTACTCGGCAAGCCGCTGCCCTCCGCCGAACAGGCGGCCCGGCAGGCGCGGCAGCTGTTAGCTCGCTATGGCGTCGTGACCTATGCTGTATTAGAGAATGAGTATGGTGCGTGGAACTGGAGCCAGATCTACGCGGAGTTGCAACGCCTGGAGCTGCGCGGTGAGATCCGCCGCGGCTATTTCGTCCAGGGGTTGGCCGGGGTTCAGTTCGCGCTGCCGGAAGTGGTCGAGCGCTTGCGCCACCTGGCAGGAGGGGAGCAGAAACCGGTAAACGACGCCCGCGCAACCGCTGCCGGGCCGGACGAACCGCTGGTCCTAATGAATGCCTGCGACCCTGCAAACCTCTACGGTCCTGCCAACGCAGCCACTCCCACGACAGCGAGCGGCGCGGCGCTGACCTTTTCCCGTGTGCCTTCAACGTGGTTGGTGCTCAGCCGGGGACTGCCTGTGTTGGTGATCGAAGACAGTGGCAGCCGGCTGTCGACAACGGAAGGCGCCAGCGAGGAGCTGCAGCGCCGTAGCCTTGAAAGCTGGCTTCTACATGTGGCCAGCTTCGAAACGCGCGTGCAGGTGACACAATGGAACGGCGAGCCGGTTCTGCACAGCGCTGCCCAACCGTTGCTCGAAGCGGTTGGATTCTTCCGTGACTATCCAGGGATGACGTGGCACAAGCGTTGAGGATGCCGTCCCGGGCCTGCAGCTGGACAGCGCGGGCCAGCCCAGGCTGTGGTCGTTCCGTCTCACTGAGACAGGTTACCAACCTGAACTGTGCAATAGGTGAGCGGTAGGCGCTGTGACGTACGCCTACCGCTCACCTGTTGTCACCAGAGGCCCGCTGGCTACATCAGACCAACCACGGCACCCGTCTCTGGGTCCAGGTCAATATCATAAAAGGCCGGCCGCGTGGGCAGCCCCGGCATCGTGCTCATGGTACCCAACAGCGGGTACAGGAATCCAGCTCCCACACTGGCGCGTACCTCACGCACCGGCACCGTGAATCCCTCGGGCGCGCCCTTGAGATCCGCATCGTGGCTGATGCTCAAGTGCGTCTTGGCCATACAGATGGGCAGTTTGTCGAAGCCGTTGCGCGTATAGGCCTCGATCTGTGCCTCCGCTTTGGGTGAGTATTCAACGCCGGCGCCGTTGTAGATCTGCGTGACGATGGTCTCAATCTTCTCTTTGATGGGAAGATCGAGCGGGTAGAGGAAGCGGAAGTTCGACGGCTGCTCGCAGGCGGCGATGATTGCCTCGCCCAACGCGACGGCGCCCGCGCCCCCCTTTTCCCAGTGTTCAGAGGCGACGGCATCCAGCGCGCCAGCTTCCATTGCCTTTTCCCTGACCAGCTTCACTTCGGCGTCCGTGTCGGTGTGGAAGCGGTTGACCGCGACGACCACGGGCACACCAAAGCGCCGGGCATTGCGTACGTGGACCATGAGGTTGGCACAGCCGGCCTCCACCAGCTCCAGGTTCTCCCGCGTATACGCTTCGGCAAGGGGCATGCCCGCCACCACCTTGGGACCGCCGCCATGCATCTTCAGCGCACGCACCGTGGCCACCAGCACCACGCAGTTGGGGACCAGGCCACTGTAGCGGCACTTGATGTTGAAGAACTTCTCCATGCCAATATCGGCGCCAAAGCCCGCTTCAGTCAGCACGTAGCCATCTTCGCCGACCAGCTTGAGCGCGATCTGGTCCGCCACAATGGATGAGTTACCATGGGCGATATTGGCGAAGGGGCCCGCATGAACCAGCGCCGGCGTCCCTTCCAACGACTGCATCAGGGTGGGCATAATGGCGTCCTTCATCAAGACAGCCAGCGCGCCTGCGCAGCCAATGTCCTCGGCGGTCACTGGCTTGCCGCTCCGATCCAGCGCCACGACCATGCGCCCCAGCCGGTCGCGCATATCTTCCAACGACGTGGTCAGCGCCAGGATCGCCATGATCTCGCTGGCTACCGTGATGTCAAAACCGGTCCGCCGCGTGCGTCCCTTCTCCTTGTCCCCTTCCCCAACGGTGATTTCGCGCAGCATCCGGTCGTTGGTATCTACCACCCGGCGCCACGTAATCGTATCGGGATCGATGTCGAGACGGACATAGCAACGCTTTTCTTCAGGGGTTAGGTCATTGGGGTCAGTCTTGTGGATGCCAAGCTTCTCCAGGCGGCGCAACATGGTGCGCGTGAAGTAGCGTTTGCCGTTTTTGGCCGGACAGAGGCGGTTGAACAGCTTCTCATCGTCCATGTCCTGCTCGTGGAATATGCGGGTGTCGATGGCTGCAGCCAACAGATTGTTGGCCGCTGTGATGGCGTGAATGTCACCCGTCAGATGAAGATTGAACTCTTCCATGGGTAAAATCTGGCTGTAGCCGCCGCCAGCCGCGCCACCCTTGATGCCAAAAGTAGGCCCCTGGCTGGGCTGGCGAATGCATGTGAAGACTTTGCGGCCCAAATGGGCGCCCAGCGCCTGGCTCACCCCTACGGTGGTGGTGGTTTTGCCCTCGCCCAAAGGTGTGGGCGTAATCGCGGTAACGACAATGTAGTTGCCGTTGGGCTGATCTTTTAGCCGCTCCCGCACCGACAATGAAACCTTGGCTTTGAACTTGCCGTGGAGTTCCAGTTCGTCGGGCAAGATGCCGGCCTCTGCAGCGATTTCAGTGATTGGCCGGGGCCTGGCTTCCTGGGCGATTTCCAAGTCACTGGGTACCGGCGTGCGCAAACTCGTTAATTGATATGCCATAATTTACTTCCTCCTCGTTGAGAAATGCCTACTCTGCCATCAATTCGCCGACCTGTAGCAGCGCTAATAACTGCGCCTCCAGATCGTTATAACCAGTAGCACGGATCTCCAGGGGTAACTCCAGATACGCGGCAGCCGCTTTGGCCTGTTCCATGAGGAACGGGTCAGGCTTCTGCACCAGGTAAACCAGCCGGCGGTAGTTGACGAAGTATTCGGTCTTCAGCTCGGGGTAGCGGTCCAGGCCCATGCCCTTGAGGATCAAGGTGCGAAACTGCCTCACCATAAAGTCGGTCAGGAAAAACGTACCTGGCTCGTCCTCCATGAGCTCGTCAAAGAGTGTGCCGCCGTACCATGAATAACAATGGGGACCAGCGATGCGCTCGACGCCAAGGCGCGCAAGGGCCGCGTCCAACCTGCCGCCCGTGCCGCAGTCACCGTAGACTACGATGAGCCGCGCATATTGCTCTCGCAGCTGTGCAACGCGTTTCTCCACCGCTGGCGTAATTCGTTCGGGAAAGAGGTGAAACCCGGCCGGCACCGCCGCCACTTCGGCGTCCCAGCCGTGCCGTTCAATGAGCGCCAGCACCTCCCGCGCCAGCGCGCCGCAGATTATGAGTCCTGTGGTCACCCCCTCCTCCGTATTCGCCGCTCGCGTCGCTCCGGCCGGCCCGCGCCCTCTGGATCGCCGCCATCCCCGTCGCCGGTCCGGCTGGCGGCGATCCAGTTGAGGCAGTTCTCGTCGTTACCCGTCATCACGTCAGCGGCCAGAATTGCTTGTCTGATGGCCGGTTCCAGGGGATTGGTGATGGCCGAGCTGAGACCTGCACCGATTGCCATCGCCAGAAAGGTGGCATTGAGCGGGCCCCGGTTAGGTAGGCCAAAAGAGACATTTGATGCCCCACAACAGGTGTTGACGCCAAGCTCATCGCGGCAGCGCCCCACAATGTGAAAGACCTGCCGGCCGGCATAGCGCACCGCGCCGATGGGCATCACCAGGGGATCGATCAAGACATCCTCGCGCGGGATACCATAATCCATGGCCCGTTCGACGATCTTCTTGGCCACGGCAAAGCGTACATCTGGATCCTCAGAGATGCCCGTCTCATCGTTCGAGATGCCAATGACTGCGGCGTTGTGTTTTTTCACCAGGGGCAACACTGCCTCCAGCCGTTCTTCCTCGCCTGTCACCGAGTTCACCAGCGCCTTGCCCTCATAAGCCTCGAGACCGCGCGCCAGCGCGGCTACCACCGAAGAATCGATGGAAAGGGGGACCTCCACCACCGACTGCACCAGCCGTATGGTCTCGGCCAGAATGGCCGGCTCGTCGGCCAGGGGAATACCGGCGTTGACGTCGAGCATATGTGCGCCCGCCTCTACTTGCGCGGTTGCGTCACAAATGACGCGTGAAAAGTCGCCGGCAGCCATCTCCGCCGCCAGCTTCTTGCGGCCCGTTGGGTTGATGCGCTCGCCGATGATGGTAAATGGCAGGTCAGGACCAATGCGTACCACCTTCGTACGCGAGCTGATAATGGTTTCCGCCAAGCGAACCACCTCCTATGTATTTGTACATTACGCGCGGATGCGGCAGACTGGTGCGGCCGGCGCTGCCTGCCCAGACCGCGTCCCTACCGGCCAGTCGCATCCTCACTCTATCTCGCGTGTTGCGGCCGCGGTAGCTTGCGCTCGCGTACAGGGTGGGGCAGCTCTGTACGAAACGGTCGCGGCAACAGCCCCGCCCCTTCGACAATTTCAGCGACAAGCTCTTCCTGACGATAGGCCATCACGTGTACGCCGGCCACCCCCTCAATCTCGCGCACCTGCTGAATAATCTCCACGCAGATGCGCTTGCCTTCGGCGCGCTGTTTGCTCTTCGGCACGCCTTTGAGCCGCTCCACCACTGCGTCCGGAATGTGGACGCCTGGCACCCTGGTGCGCAGGAACTCAGCCGCGCTTGCGGAACGCAATGGGCCGACGCCCGCCAAGATAAAGAGCTTTTCGTGCAGGCCAAGGTCCCGTACTTGCGCCATAAAGGAGCGCAGCCGCGGGACATCAAAACAGTATTGGGTCTGCACGAATTCAGCGCCTGCCGCCGCCTTCTTTGCCAGACGCTGCGGCCGCCAATCATAGGGTGGGGCAAATGGATTCTCGGCCGCGCCCAGGAAGAGAGGTGGCGGCACCGACAGCTTGCGGCCGCTCAGAAAAACGCCGTTGTCGCGCATGATTCGGGCCGTGTGCAGCAGCTGAATGCTGTCCAGGTCGAAGACGCGCCGGGCCTGCGGCTGGTCGCCTACCGTCACATCATCGCCCGTGATACAGAGCACGTTGCGCACACCCATGGCTGCCGCACCCAGCAGATCACCCTGGATCGCGATGCGGTTGCGGTCGCGGCATGAGACCTGATACACAGGTTCGTACCCAGCCCGGGTCAGGAGCGCGCAGATG
>JACFMY010000177.1 GCA_019455155.1 Caldilineaceae bacterium | reverse complement strand
TGCGATGAAGTTCTTCTTAACCTTTAGTATAAAGGATAGGATAAGGAAATCTGTAATATAGTTCCGATTGGACGAACTATACATCGAAATGCGAGGTAGCACAAAAGAGGGTTAAATGTGTTCTGGGGTTGGGCCCGCCAATTGATACACAATACGTCAGCACTGGGTCCAAGGTGATAATAGGGGGAAATCCTGACGCTGGCGCTCTTGGAGTTGAGTATCGCAATGATGTCGCGCGGCCGTATTCCTTGGCATTGCGCCCGCAAGACATCAATAAAGATGAGTATGAAGATCTGTCTATTACTCTATACCCGCTTTCAAGGCTTCGCTCATGGAAATCGCATTGACCTTTTTCCTGCACAGCAGCTTTGACAGCTCATATGCGAGCAGCACAACAACAAAGCCGATTAGCAGGTACAGCGGGCTGATCGTCAGAGGCGGCAAGGCCAGGCCGACCCGCTCATCAAGTGCTTGAACCAAGACCCCCAATGCGGCAAGAATCAACGGGATGCCGGCGAGATAGCCGATCACCACCACGATCGTTGAGCTGTTCAGAATCAACGAGTTGATCTCTCGCTTCCGGTAGCCAAATATCTTCATGAGCGATATGACGTTCCGGTTCTCCTCGACGATCAACGAGGTCACAACATAGATGACGATCACACCGATGATAAAGGCCACCGTCGCCAGGAAGCCGATCATGGCCTCCGTAGGCGCAATGGCTTCCCTGACGCCGGCGATCTTCTCTTCCATGGTGATTACGGTGTAGGGCTGGCTCTCAGGAATCTCCAGCAGCACATTGCTAAATGCCCCAGTGTAGCTTCCCTCCGGCACCTCGAATGTCTCGTAATAGTCCGCCAGCGGCATGAAGATAAAGGCGCCCGCATAGGTATTGGAAACAGCGTCAATCTGCACCGAAAAGATGCGCCCATCCGGCTTTCTCACGATGTTCACGGCGTCGCCTGCCACTACTTCCAGCCGGTTGGCAAGGGGTCTCGTCATGATCACTTGGTCCATGCTCAAGCTGGCGCCGGTTTCGTCCTCGAGCGTAATCAGGGTAGCGTCCGGCTTGACGCCACTGACGTAAAAGTCCCTTCTGTCATCCCCTTCCGGAACAAAGAGGGCGGCCGAGATGGGTTCGGCATCCGCCGGCAACGGTGCCTGGCCCGGCTTGTCGAACTTGTACTCGTACGTGAAGTGGTAAACGTCTGTCAGGCCACTGGTCAACATGTTGTCAAAACCGCTCTTGAGGGCAAAACCCCAGAGCAAAAGCATGGTCGCCACGATGATGCCAACGAGCAGGAAAGCGAGCCGGGACAGGCTGCGCAGCTGTTCCCTGATCCTGAACTTCGTTGCGAAGTTGAGTCTGTCAAGCTTGAGCGCACGCTCCAGGAAATTGACCTTGTTCTGCTCCGCTTTGCCTCTCATCAGCTCCACAGGCGCATGGCGCAGCTCTCTCCAGATGACAAAGTAGCCGCTACCGCCAAGAAAGAGGACGGGCAAGAGCACGCTGATCAGCATACGCACGGGGCTATATTCAATGGTCGTCAGCGGAACAATGAACGCGGTAAACATGAATGCAACCATTGCGCGTACTGGGAATGTACCGAGAATGGTGCCAATGATGCCGCCTATCAGGGCTATCAGCAGCGGGAACATCAGGTAATGGCGTTGGATTTCCTTTCTTCTGTAGCCCAACGCGTACAACGCGCCGATGACAGGCGCTTCGCGGTCGATCAGCCGCCAGATAACGTTAGCGACCATGATGCTAGTCAACAATAGGATCCCGGCTGGTACAGCCCGGCTCACAAGATTGAGAATCTCGATCTCCACGGCGACAATATTGACTCGCTTGTTGTCTTCGATGTCCGTCCACTGCACGATATCGATCCCGCGGCTCGTTAGAAGCTCCCGAAATTGGGCAGACTGGGCAAGGGGGTCTTGAGCGGTATCATTGAATCTCACCGCGTAGAAGGTGCTTCCCTGGCCGAGGGCGGCGAAATCCGCCTTGCTAATCACGGCGATGCCAAAACCCGGTTGCGGCATGATGTCCGTTTCTGATTGCAGCGGGTAGATATAGTTCGGCAGCGCCATAAAACCGGTTATGGTAAACGGCCTGTCCAGAATATTCAGCACATCGCCGATTTTGACGTCGTTTGCGGCCGCAAAAACTGGGCTGATGAGCATATCACCGCTTTCGCCCAATGCTTCACCGTCGACAATGGCCGGGATGTTGACCCGCTCACTCTGGCTAAAGATGCGCAGCTTTTTCCCATCAGGCAGCGTATAGTCGAGCGTGGTACCAGCTTCGATCCGCGCGTTCGCCGCCGCCTCAAGAGCTGGCAGATCTGCGATCGCTTGCTCTGTGGTGAAGGCTGCATCTTCCTGCAGGGAACTGGTTTCGAACTCAGTGGCTTGCCGCTCGAAATTCATGGCAAATTGGGTCATCAACGAAAAAGTGAAGGTGCTGAAGATGATCAGCACAATGGATCCGAGATACTGCGCTTTGTTTTCGAGCAGGACACGCGTGATTCTGTGATTGAGCGCCATCACCATTCAATCCCTTCTGCCGCAACAGTCGTCTCATTGACCGCTTCCTCCACGATTTCCCCGCCGCGCAACTTAAATACCCGGTTGGACATCGCGGCAATCGCTGTGTTGTGCGTGACCATCAAAATGGTAGTACCGTATTGCTGGTTCACCTGCTGCAAGAGCTGCAGGATGTGGCGCGAGGTGACGTAATCGAGTGCGCCCGTTGGCTCGTCGCACAGCAGCAGCCTGGGATTCTTCACAACCGCTCTGGCAATGGAGACGCGCTGTTGCTCGCCGCCGCTCAGCTCCCGGGGGAAGCGGTGTTTCTTGTCCTGCATTGCCACAGCCGCCAGGACCTCGTCAGTGTCCAGCGGCTCCTTGCTGATGTTGGAGACGACTTCGATGTTCTCACCGACAGTAAGATTGGGCACGAGGTTATAGAACTGGAAGACGAAACCGACATGCTCGCGCCGGTAACCGGTGAGCCTATCGTCGCTCAAATCGCTGACTTCGATCCCGTCGACAATGACTCTGCCGCTGTCGCCGCGGTCAATGCCGCCGATGATATTCATGAGCGTAGATTTCCCTGAGCCAGATGGCCCGAGGATGACGCCGATTTTGCCCCGTTCCAACTGTAGCCCGATTCCCTTCAAAACGTCAGTGACAACCACGCCTGACGTATAGCTTTTCTTTAAGTTTGAAATGTCAATGAACATACGCTCCATCCTTGAAACTGCCAACATGATAGAAATGCCTCTCCTTTTATGGAGTTACCGGTATAGGATTCTGCGGAGAATCTGCAGATATTCTTCCAGCTCCTGTTCGATTTCGTCATAATGCGCCTGGTAGTTGTCGAGCTCGCTGCCATAGGCGAGTAGCGTGTCCGAGTAGCCCTTTACGGTCCAGATGACGATATTGCACGCTTTGTCCACGTCGATATCGCTGCGGAACAACGATCGGTCCGCATTCTGGTAGATCTGTCGCATCATCTCTTCGAACCCACCGGAGAGATCGCCCGGCACGCCTTCCGGAAATACTTCGGTAAACGAGAAAGCCGCTTTACCCAGGAATCTGTAGAGTACCGGATACTGAAAGGACAACTGCCTGGCCACCAAGGATACTTTCCAGATGTTTGTGAGAAAGTCCTGGCTATCAAAGGTGACCTTGAGGTACTCGCGGCGCACAGTCTGGATGGCGTACCTGGTGAGAAACAGGAACAGCCCTTTTTTCGAGCCGAAGTAATGGAAGAGCAGCCCCTTCGAAATCCCTGCATTTCTTGTGATTTCGTCGGTGTTGGCCAGGCTGTAGCCCTTGGTAAACTCCTGCATGGCAACCTGAATAAGGCGGTTGCGCTTTTCCTCTTCCATGGACATGATCTTGTGGTTGTAATTAGAAGAGTCGTCCAGGGATTCCACGTTGTCTTTTTTGCGCGCCATATCTCACTTTCCACGCTTCGTCTTGCAACATATGAGCGATTGACTCGCAAGTCAATGCATGACCGATGATAATCCTGATTGACTCATAAGTCAATAGGCGCGCACAGACTGTCTAGGATTGGGACTGGAGCAGGTGTCAAAATGGGTTGTCGAAGAGGGGCGTTATTCGCGGGCACGCGATTTTGAAAGCTAGAACCGGCGGCCTGTTCGCCCGCGCTAGGAGATAGAGCTGGCGTGATCGACGGGGGTTTGTTTCGCCCGTCGCTTGCGAGATGGAAAGTCTGTCATACAGCGACGAATGGCGCCATCAGTGGTGGGCGCTTTGTGCGCGCCGGCTAGATGCGGATATCGCGCTGAAGGTTCTCGGACCTTTCTGGGTGAACGGTCCAGGCCGTACGGGAGAATGGACACGCTGGACGTTGAGTACGCTCGCCAAGGGAGTTGAGCCTCTTCGCCAGAAAGGTCCGAGAACCTCTAAAGTGTGTAGCTACTTACGCTTACCAGGCGCCGCGATCGTGAAATCCTGCGTCTGCGGGTTCAGGTATGGCAGCCTCATGGCCCCGGCGCGGGCGCTGTCACTCAACAGCAGGATGTTCAACCCCTCGGTGATGTTGGTCTCGTAGAGGAAGTTGTTGTACCAGTAGGTCGACCACGCCCCACCCAGGTCTTGCGGAACAATCGGCGGCGGATCGGAATAGCCAACCTCGAACGCATTGGCGGGATCGGTGAAGTCGACGATGCTCGTCCCCGACTGGTAGCTACCGTGGGCGATCACATAACGCCCGCTTCGCAGCGGCACCACGTTGAAGTTGTGCAGTGTGCAGTTCTCCAGGGCTGTCTGCGGCCGTGGCAGCGTCCACATGCCAAGCTGGTTGCCATTCGCCGCCTCGAAGAAGAAGAACGACCTGTCTGTGATCGGGTCGGAGGCCTCGCAGCTGGCTCCGACACCACCGCCTGGCTCGTGACCAAACACGAAGACGCGGCCGTCCCACGAGAAGCTGCCTGAGTGTCCAATGGTGACGCCCGGAATCGACCTCGAGTAGAGCAGCTCGGGATCCTCAAGCGCGCCGCTGTTGAGACGCCACATGGTGTAGCCATTGCCGCCTGCACAGGCGGCGAGCATGGCGTCGCCCAGGATCACGCTGGTATCGTGACAGTTGCGACCCGCGGGCTCAAGGCGGAGGAAGGCCGCCGCGGCGGGATTGTTGAGCGGCACCTCCACGATATCGATCCCATCACACTGGCTGCCCGAGTTGTAGATCAGGAGACGGTTGTTGGCCGGATCGGGCACACCCGTCGCGGTGTGCGATCCACATCTGCCCGGGATCGCCCCGTTGCTCAGGTTGACCGCGGCCAGCAGAACAGGGCTGTTTACATTGCTGATGTCGAAGACGTGCAGGCCCTCGAACCCGGCCGGCACCGTCTGGCCACCGCAGGAGGTAGTGCCTAGAGCCGGCGAATTCCACGAACGCACCACGATGTTTTGCCAGACCACCACGTCGCCCTGATTTCCATTGCACTCTGTGTAGGAGATGAGCTTTGGGTTCCCCGGCGCGGAGATGTCCAGAATGCGGAAACCAGTCCAGTTTCCCTGGATGGCGTATTGGCCCCAGAAGGCAATATCGGTGTGGATGTCAGGAGGGCCATAGAATAGGCTCGCCGGCGCCCGGTCGTGCCCCATATCATGAATGTTCTGCGTGTGCGGATCCGCGTCCTGGGGGCTGGGCGGATCGGCGCTGGCGGCCCCAGCGAAAACAAAGAGACTGGTCAAGATGAGCGTAAGCGTGACGAGATAGCGTGTCCTGCGCATGTTGGTTCCCTCCTTCGTTGGTCACAAACATAGGTTCCGTCCTGCGGCCAGACCAATGACCAAGACCCGCGTCTGGCCCTGGCGCACGTAATGGCTCCACACAAATTCGCTGGCCGAACTTTGCACTGGTGATGCTTTGCACATAGACAGTGAGCGAGGAACTACGGGGGCTACTGGCAAACCACGGCACCGGATACTACACACCCGTCGCATCGATCCGGCAGGTCGCGCTGCAGCTGACCATAGAGGACCGACCTGGGAATAACTGGTGTACACTCCTTGGCTGGGGAGAAGCGCGAATCGCACAGCCGTGTTGTGCGATCTGGCCAGTCAAGGAGAGTGGGGAGCGAGATGCATGAGTCTAGCAGAGGCGCATACTTACGTCAACATTGTGCTCAAAATCACAAGATCGCACAGGATGTTGTCATCTTAGGGGCCGTCCATATGACCAGGAGGCACAGTATCTCGTGTGCTTGCGGTCGAATGCGTCGAGGCATATACCCGCTCCAGCTTGACGACAAAGCGGCGCGCGAGTGCTGGACGTTGGGCAAAATGAACGTGCAGATAGCTTGCCAGCAGATTTCCGCAGCTATAGCCATCCAGACGTGGATCGTCCTTGTCGTGACGGCGCAGTAGCCAGGCGCTTTGCTTGTCCCTGTCCATTTTGGTTGGTTCGACCTGCTCTGTGCTTCGATACTCGCAGCCGTCTCGTGCGATGCGCACAAGGTCGTCTACCTGATACCAGGTCTCTATGACTTCCCCCGCAGCCTGAATGAAGCCTTCGAGGCCGGCTCGCTCACCGATTGGAACGAGACCCAAGTGACGCTCGGGGACGTGAAGGTTGCTCTGCTTAGGCAACCAGCCAAGCACGGGCAGGCCCGTAGCCTGGGTGATGGCCTGGGCGCAGCCGCGCCCGTGGCTATCGGATCCAGCGCGGTTGAGCAAGAAGGCACCCAGCCGCAGCGACGGATCAAATTTCCGGTAGCCCAGTGCCAGTGCGCCTGCGGAACGCCCGAGCTTGCTCACATCGAGAACGAGTAGGACTGTCGCGCCCAACAGCTTCGCAACGTGCGCGGCGGAACCAGTCTCCTCGGTATAGGTAGCGCCGTCGTACAAACCCATCACACCCTCGATGATGGCAGTGTCTGCCCCCATACAGGCGCGGTCAAAGCTGGCTATCATCTGCTCAGCCGTCAGCATCCACGTGTCCAGGTTGCGGCAGGGGCGGCCAGCAGCTGCTGTAAGGTAGGTGGGATCTATGTAGTCGGGCCCGCACTTGAAGGGCTGGACGGCTAGCCCCCGCTTGCGCAACGCGGTAATGAGCCCTGCTGTGATCGTTGTCTTGCCGACACCAGAAGATTGTCCAGCAACGAGAAGGCGAGGGATGGGCATGGATCCTCCTGCTGAAAAGCTGTTATGAATGAGCCAGACGCCTGCTCTGGCAGGCCGTCCCCTGATTACCATATGGCCGGGCTTTTCGGCAAACTGCGCACCGTTCTTCTTGATCTGTTCACGCCGGCGCTAATGGGGATACAGCTAGCCCCACTGCAACAACGCTTTGCCGGTTCATTTGCTGCCGCCAAATATGATAAACTGGACTGGTATTCCGAAGGTCTAGCCTACCCAATTTATCAGAACATATCGTGCAAGGAGCGGAGGCAGGGGCATGAGAGCTTGTGTTATCGGCGCGGGAGTGGTGGGTTGCGCCGTGGCGCTCGAGTTGCAACGCCACGGTTTTGACGTGACTGTGGTCGACAAGAACGGCGATGCTGGCCACGGCTCGACGTCCTCGTCCTGCGGCATTGTGCGTCGCTACTATGCACAGCCGGGTATGATCGCCATGGCCCACGAGGGCGCGCAGATCTGGGCCAACTGGGATGACTTCCTGGGACCCGTCGACGACGAAAAGATCGCCTTTCACAGGCCCGGCATGCTCTTTATTCCACCTAAGTTGGATGCCGGCGTGGCTGCCATTGTGGCGGAGATGAAGCGGGTGGGCATCAAGGTAAGTGTCCTTTCGCCCCAGGAGATAAACGAGCGCTTTCCCTTCCTCGACATTTCCTCGTTTTACCCGCCCGTCGCGCTCGACGATCCACGCTTTTTCGAGCCTGGCGAGCATCTCATCGAGGGCGCTGTTTTCGAAGAAGACGCAGGCTACGTTGTTTATCCAGCCCTGGCCGCCCAGAACCTGAGACGGGCCGGGGAGCGCGAGGGCGTTTGTTTCTTGTTCCGCCACCAGGTGACCGCAATCCGCAAGGTGGAGGCGCAGCGTTTCGTGGTCGAGCTGGCCGGGGGGACATCGCTGGACACTGAGGTTGTGGTCAATGTCTCCGGTCCCCACTCGGCCATTACCAACCGCCTGGCCGGCGTGACGCTGCCCCTGGAAACGCGCGCCCTGCGCCGCGAGGTACACGCGCTGGAGAATCCACTGGCAGGCGACGGCGGTCACGCCGTGTTACCTGTGGTGGGTGACCTGGACGGCGGCATCTACTTTCGCCCCGAAGCTGGCGGCCGCGATATCATTGTCGGCTCCACAGACCCGCAGTGCGACGTGCTCGAATTCGTGGATGACCCAGACAATATCAATCGCGAAATCACCCAGCCATATCGCCGGCGCCAGTGCCTGCGTCTGATGAAACGCTTCCCTGAGGTTACTTTGGGGCGACCACGGGGTCTGGCCGATCTCTATGATGTCACCGTGGCCGACTGGTACCCCATCGTCGATCGCACCGACGTGCCCGGATATTACGTCTGCATCGGCACCAGCGGCTCCTCCTTCAAGACGGCGCCGGTGCTCGGCATGCTCATGGCACAGATCGTCGCTGCCTGTGAAGAGGGCCATGATACAGACGAAAGCCCGATCCAGTTCACCCTGCCGCGCATCGGCGTGACAGTTGACACCCGTTTCCTGTCGCGGCGGAGAGGGCAGATCCATACTTCGGCGACCGTTATCGGCTGAATGGCCCAGCCCCTGAGCGTGTCCTCGTGGCATGCTGCGGGCCTGACACATGGCAGCGCGCAGGCCGGCAGACGCCGGCCTGCGCCGCCGTGAGCCGCTAAATACGCCAGCCCAGCAGATTCCAGTAGTGAAGCCACCACGCGAAGCCCGCCATGGCTATGAGACTCACGGCGTAGAATGTGAGCGTGACAGGACTCCACTGGCTGCTGCTCCAGCCGGCGGCCGTGGTAATTAGCGAGGCGCCTGCCAACAGTAGCGCGGCCACGGGCAGGGCCAGTACCGCCACCAAACCAGGTGTGACGCCGTACAGCAGTGCATTTTCCGTAACCAAGAGCAGTCCAACTACAAAGAGCAGCCCCGCTACGCAGCCGGCCACCAACAGGCGCCAGGCGAGCGGGTTCGCGGCCATGAAGCCCATTGCCGGCCATCTGCTGCGGATAGGCCACGTGACCGCAGCCGCCGCAATCACAAGAAGAAACAGCGCCAGCCAGATGCCTGCCAGTAGCGTGTGAAACGACACGGTCTCGTACCAGGGTACCTTCTCGAAGGCCCGGTATGGGTTGTTCTCCACAAAGAGCATCGAGATTTGCCCCTGTGCGCCAGTCGAGAATCTCAGATCGCCTTCAGCGTCGAGCGCGCCGTCAGCTGGCCGCAGCACCAGCGGTTCCACAGCCACCCACTGGCGGGGCGTGGCGCCGATGCCGTGCGTAGTGAAGGTGCCATCCGCATTCGCCTGGACAACCACATCCGCAAAATTGCCGCCCAGCAGACGCACGATCTTGCCAAAGGTGGTATGGAACATGCGCGTCGAGCGGTAGCTGCCGCTGATCTGCGCTCTCTGTTCGTCCGTCAACGGCCCAGGCGTGGGAGGTGCGGCGGTTGCAGGATAAAAGTGGTTGAGAAACGCCCGGCGCAGCTCCTCGCCAGGACCAAACCCACCGTTGCTGTTGTAGGCCACATACACCCCCACTTTGTGCTCGGGGAGCAAGAACAATGCGGTGCTGGACATGCCTGGATTGTTGCCCTCGTGGCGTAGGACGCGTTGCCCGTTTGTGGTCGTCTCGGCAAAGCCGTACGCGAAGCCATTGACCTGGGGTTGGTGGGCAAAGAGACGGCTGTGCATCTGTTGCAGGGTCTCTGCGCGCAGGATGGCGCTGTCGCCATCGGTGAGATGGGCGACCATAAACTGCGCCATATCGGTGACGCTCATGTGGCCCTCACCCGTTGCGGGCACCTGCAGATACTGAAAGGGAATCTCACGGAATTGCCCGCCCGTGTAGCGGTAGTTTCGTGTGAGGTCTGTGTTCAGGGCCGCGGGTACCGGCTGCCGGAAAGTGCTGCACTCCATGCTCAAAGGCGCGAAGATGTGCTCTTCGACATATTGCTCAAACGGCATCCCCGCCACGCGCTCGACAATGTAACCGGCCAGCGCAGTGCCGTAGTTGGAGTAGCCGGATACGTGGCCTGGGGGCCATATGCGGGCAGGGATGTCGCGGGCCAGGAACAGCCCCGGCTCCACAAGGTCCTCTGAGCGCCGGGCAAACAAGTAGCCTTGATCTTCGAACCCGGCGCTGTGGCTCAGCAGGTGGCGCAGTGTAATGGGCTGCGCAAAGGTGCCAGGGATCTGAAAGTCCAGGTAGCGGTTGACGTCAGCATCCAGGTCGACCTTGCCCGCCTCCACGAGCTGCATGACCGCTGTCCACACGAAGAGCTTGCCGGTTGAATCGGTGCGGAAGAGGGTGCGGTCCGCATCCACTGGCTCTCGCGTCCCCAGGTCAGCATAGCCGTAGCCTTTTGCGGCGAGCAGCTGTCCATCCACAACAACCGCGACCGCGGCGCCGGCAATCTGATGCGTGCGCAGCTGGCGGGGCAGTAGCTCGTCAAGGAAGGCTTGCACGTCTGTCGCGCTGGTAACGTCAGCGCTAGCGGTATCTGTCTTCACCTGGGGATATGTCTGAGCTACCACTTGGTTGGCCATGACCTCTACGAACCTATTTCGCTCCTCATAGAGAGGGGTGTGTCCAGACTTCTCAAACCAGATCAGTTCTTTGTGGGGCGCCTCCAGTATCTCAAAGTAGCGTTCAACCAGTGAGGCCATGGCGTTCACATCGTGGCGCCCAACGACGAAGTAGACCGGCACCTGGAGCCGCGCGGCCTGGGTCGTGAAGTCCAGGTCGACCAGCTGCGGATAGACCGCGCTGAAGCCGTCGATCAGACCACGCACCCAATTCACCTTGTCGAGCAAGCCGTACTCCGAGCCCGTGAAGACCCCTACCAGCTGATTGTAGCCGTGCCCTTCACCCGGCGCCCGGGCAGCCATATAGCTATTGAGGAAGGTTAGATAGGTCGCGTACTTCATGAACGCGCCATCGCCAAAGTAGGGCGGCGGGCCATTGCCGCGGATGGTAGCGGCTGTGCGCGTATCGCCCTGCTCCTCGGCCGCGCGGCGGGCCAGTTCGTAGCCCATTACGTCATTCTCCACGGTGTTGACCATCTGCCCGCTGCTGATGAAGGCGTGGAACAGATCGGGGAACGCCTGCACCAGCTTGATGCCCAGAATGCTGCCCCACGACTCTCCCAATACATAGAGCTTGTCCTGGTGAAAGCGAGCGCGTAGCGCTTCTGCCAACGCATGGGCATCTGCCAGGTAACGCGCCACCGTCAGGTCGGTGAAGTCCGTGGCATAGTACGATTTGCCCGCTCCTGGCTGCTCCCAGTTGACGACCACGAAGTGATCCTCCAGGCCGGCGAGATAGCTGCGTGTCCACGCCAGCTCACTGCCTCCGGGCCCGCCAGCCAGAAAGAGCAGGACCGGCTTGTTGACATCTTTGCCACGTACGGTGATCCACTGCTCGCGGCTGTTCAGTTCGATCTTTTCCATGACTGCGATGCTGCCCGGCAGGGGACGGCCAGCGCCATCATTGATGGCGGGCGTAGCTGCAAACCATTGGGAGAACACAACAGCCGCGACTGAGGTTGCCGCCAGACCGCCCACGGCCGCGAGTTGAACCGCTGGTGCTGCCGCGTACCGGAACAGAACCACGATGAGGCCCAGATCGACCAGCGCCAGCAGCAAAATGAGTATGGACGGCACTGAGGTCGTTGCCGGCAGCAGCATAACAGGAAGCAATGAGAGAATGGCTACGAGCCCGGCAATTGTGCGCAGCAAGCTCAACGCGATCTTGCGTCCAAGCCGAGCCCATAGCCGGGGCGCACCCTGTTCTGTTGATCCAATACCGGCCGGCTGTTGCGACCGCGACGCTTTGGAAGGGGTCTCTTTAGTGAATGTACTCATTGCTAGCTCCTTGTAATGCGGATCGCGAACTCAAAAGAGAGGCTGATCCAAAAGGGATTTGAAGGATTTGTTTAGGCGGTTTGGCGAATGCTGGTTTCATTTTGTGTGTCCAATGGCAAGCAACTGGACGGATCTGCTTGATGGCCGGCCGCAATCGAGCGCTGTCCACAAGGTGGCTATTGCTGTTGGTCCGTCTCCTGTTCCTGGGTTGCCTG
>JACFMY010000176.1:4337-12281 GCA_019455155.1 Caldilineaceae bacterium | reverse complement strand
TCAAACTGGAGTTCGGTAGTGGCGATTTCAATCGCTGTGGACAGGTGAAGAACGAATGAATTCGTTACTACCGAATGGCTAATGAATGACGATTGACAGACAACTAAGGCAAGACGACTCAGTCACGCAGGTCGTATTGTCGACCTTCCTTCATGACCAGCTTCACGTTGCGCAGGGCCGTGATGTCCTCGAGCGGATTGCCAGCCACTGAGATGATATCAGCGTACTTGCCCGGCTCCAGCGTGCCGATCTTGTCGCCCAGCCCGAGCAGCTGCGCGCTGTTCTTGGTGACCGCCAGGAGCGCGGCCTTGGTGGAACAGCCCAGCTGCACCAGGTACTTGGCCTCGCGCCAGAGGAACGCGTGCGTGCTGTCGCCGGCCAGACAGACCTTTCCAGTCCGCTTGACGACTTCGGGCAAGAACCTGGCCGTGCGCTCGCGCGCATCGAGCACCTTGGCCCGCCACCAGTCATACTTCCACGTCTCGAAGCTGGGAAACCCAATCTCGTCGTCGAAGAAAAGATGGAGATTTGGATCGCTCAGATAGGTGCCGTAGCGCTCGAAGTACTCCAGGTCCTGTTCTTCCATCAGGTTGGCATGCTCGACGCTGTCCACCCCCGCCTCCATGGCCCAACGCATGGCCGGGCCGCCGATGGCGTGGGTGGCGACCCGCATGCCCAGGAACTTCGCCTGTTCGACCGCCGCCACGATCTCTCCCTTGGAGTAAGAGGGCACGCCGGTCAGATCGCCCTGGATGTAGTCCAGGAATGTCTCCCCGTTTTGAACGTTGCTGACGAACAGCTTCACCACGTGTGCCCCCAGGGCGAAGTTCTCGCGGATGCGCAGGCGCACTTCATCGGGACCGTCGGCAGGATAGGCCAGGAGCTTGGCCGTGCCATGGCTAGGCCGCAGCGCGCGAATACAGATGACAAGGCGGGGACCAACAATCTCGCCCCGTTCGATGGCCTCCCGGAAACGCAGCTCCAGGTCCAGGCGGTCGCCCAACGTGCGCGCGGTCGTCACGCCGCTGGCCAGGTCGCTGCGCATGGTCGTGACCCCGCGCATGACCGCGGTAGGGGTGTCGATGGTGTAGTGCTCGAAGAGCGGCACGCGGAACGCATTGTTGGCCGTGATGTGCAGATGACTGTCGATGAGTCCCGGCATGACGGTCTCCTCTGAGCAGTCGAGCACGGTGCTCTCCGGCGGCACCTCTACCTTGCCTGGCTCGCCGGCAGCCAAGACCTGCTTGCCTTCTACCACGACGACGCCCTGCTGAATGGGCGGCGTCTCCGGGTCCACGATGAGCACTTTGCTCTTGATGACAATGGCCATGATGGCTATCTCCTTTGCCCGCTTAAGGCACGTTCGATTTGGATTCCAGCTTTTCAGTGCTTGCCTGGCCCTGTTGGATTTCCTGGGCGCGCCAACAGCGCACCCGCTGGTCTGTCCCGGCCATGCTCAATGTCTGGAGCGCCTGTGGCTCCTGCCGGCAGCGCTCGAGCTCAAAGGGGCAGCGGCGGGTGAGCTTGCATCCCGTATAGTCTGGCGACAACTGGAGCACTTCCCCGCGCACACGCACGACCGGCCGGCCCTGCTCTCGCGCGGCGCGGCCGAGCAGCGTGGCCGACAACAGCCCCTGCGTGTACGGGTGGAGCGGCCGCGACAACACGTCATCGACAGGTCCCTCTTCGACGACCTGCCCCAGATACATGACCAGCACATAGTGGGCCAGCGCACGCACCACGTCGAGGTCATGGGAAACCAACACGTAGGCAAGATCCAACGTTGACTGCAGCTCCAGAAGCAGATTGACGATCTGCCCCCGCACCGACATGTCCAGGGCAGAGGTCGGCTCGTCGAGGAAGATGACGCTGGGCGCAGTGGCGAGCGCGCGGGCCACGCTGACGCGCTGGAGCTGGCCGCCGCTCATGTCCGGCGGATAGCGGCGCATGAAGTCGCTTTCCAGACCGACGACTTCCAGCAGGCGCACCGCTTCCTCCTGCTTCGCCGCCTGGCTCAGGTCGTGGCGCAGACGCATGGCGTCCACCAGCGTGTCGCCGATACTCAACATGGGGTTGAACGAGGCCAGGGGATTCTGGAAGACCATCTGCACGGCGCGGCGGAACTGCTCCGGGGTCTCACGCGTGACGCTGGAGAGCGTCCGCCCCTGAAATGAGATTTCACCAGCATCGGGTTCGAGTAGGCCCAGGAGGATCTTGCCCACCGTGCTTTTGCCGCAGCCGCTTTCACCCACCAGCGCGACGGTGCGGCCCCGGATGACCTGGAAGGTGACGTCGTCTACCGCAATGACCGAGGTCCGTTGTGTCCAGCTCTGGCGCACCTGAAAACGCTTGGCAATGCCCTGCAGGTTTAAGATCGGCTTGGTGGCGGGTGGTGAGTTGTCCGTAGCCATGTGTTCTGGGAGACTCCGTCCTTGGCTGGCTCAGGCAAAATGACAGGCGACCTCGTGGTTGGCGCCAATCTGGCGCAACAGCGGGCGCTCGCGGCGGCAGATGGCGTCCGCGAGCGGGCAGCGCGCGGCAAACGAGCAGCCAACTGGCTCCTGGCGCAGGTCCGGCACGCGCCCCGCGATGTAGGCCAGCCGGCGGTCTTGCACATTGACGCCGAAGCACTCAATGAGCGCCTTGGTGTAGGGGCTTTTGGGCGCCGCAAAGATCTCGCGCAGGGGCCCCGTCTCCAACACCTCGCCGGCGTACATCACAACGACATCCGTGCACATGTCCGCAATGACGGCGAGATCGTGGGAGATAAGGAGCAGCGCCGCGCCCGACGCCACTACATGGTCGTGGATCAGATCCAGGACCTGGGCTTGAATCGTCAGGTCGAGCCCCGTCGTCGGCTCATCCGCGATGAGGAGGCTGGGCGAGCAGACCAGGGCCATGGCGATCATCGCGCGCTGGGCCATGCCGCCGCTGTACTGGTGGGGATAGGCGCGCGCCCTGCGCTGTGGATCCGGAATGCCCATGTCGTCCAACGTGGCTACAGCTTTGTCCCAGGCCACGTCCGCGGCCACGCCTTCATGAAAGCGATAGACATCGGCGATCTGGCGTCCCACTGGGAAGAGGGGATTCAGCGCGGTGAGCGCGTTCTGGAAGACCACCCCAATCTCCTTGCCGCGCACCGCGCGCAGGCGCTCTTCCGGCAGCGCCAGGAGATTCTGGCTCCGGTACCAGATGGCGCCCCGCAGCGTCGTGGCCGTGGGGGGCAGCAGGCGCAAGATGGAGAGGGCGGCCATGGTCTTGCCGGAGCCGCTTTCCCCAATGATGCCGAGACGCTGGCCCGGCTTCATGGTCAAGGAGACCCCGCGCAGCGCGTGCACCCGGTGCGGCGGCTGGCCGACATCGACGTGCAGATCCTCCATGCGTAACAGGATATTGTCGTGATCGTTCATAACTCGCGCAGGACGGTGCGCCGCACACGCTGGCCCAAGTCATTCAGGGCGAAGGCGGCGAGAAAAGTAGCCATGCCTGGGAAAAAGGACGGCCACCAGTAGCCAAAGACGATGTAGCTGGCCCCCAGGTTGATCATGGATCCCCATTCGGGCTCCGGCACGCGCACCCCCAGGCCGATGAAGCTCAGCCCGGCCACCATCTGCACCGCAAACGCGCAGCTAATGGAGAACTGCGAGAAGACCGGCACCAGGGTGTTGGGCAGGATGTGCCGGCCCACAAGGGACAGCGAGCTATGGCCGGCGCAGCGGGCGGCCAGCACGAAATCGCTCTCGCGCAGGGGCAGCGTAACGCTGCGCACCATCTTCACGTAGACCGGCACATTCAAGAGGGCAAGGATCAAGATCAGGTTGATCACATTGTTGCCGGCCACCGCCATCACGGCCATGGCGAAGAGGATCTGCGGAAATGCCTGCACGATCTCCGTGAGGCGCATCAGGATCTCATCCATCGTGCCCCGCGCATAGCCCGCCAGCGCGCCCAAGGGCATGCCCACCAGGATACCGAGCAGGACCGAGCTGATGGCGATGGTGAGATCGGTGCGCGTGGCGTAGAGCACGCGCGAGAAGACGTCCATGCCGTAGGGATCGGTGCCAAAATAGTGCAGGCTCGATGGCGGCAGCAGCTTCTCCGCGGGATTGGGCTTGACCGGGTCGTAGGGCGCCAGGAGCGGCGCAAAGACGGCCACAATGAGCATCAGGGACAGGATCGCGGTGGCAGGCGAGAAGACCCACCGCGCGTGACGCCACTCACGCCATCTGGCCAGGTTGTCCCGTATGGGCAGGGCCGTAGATTGGGTTGACATCTGCCATTCTCCCCTGATGGCCTGCGGACTTGTCCTCTATCAACAATCAAACTTGAGTTTCGTAGTGGCGATTTCAGTCGCGCTGGACAACTGAACCACGACTAATGTCGTTACTACGGCATCACCATTGATGGACCGCTAGTGGGCGCGTATGCGCGGGTCGATGGCCAGGGTGACCACGTCAGCCACGAAGTAGGCGAGCGCGTAGAAAAACGCGCTGAGCAACACCACACCCAGGATCGGCTCGTAATCGAGATTATGCATGGAATCAACTGCAAAGAGCCCGAGGCCCGGCCACGCAAAGACCGTCTCCACCAACACAGTGCTGCTCATGAGAAAACCGAAGGTCATAGCCAGCATCGTCACGATGGGCACGATGGTGTTGCGCAGGGAATAGCGCACGTAGATCATGCGCGCCGGGAACCCGTAGGCCTTGGCGGTGCGAATGTAGTCGCTGCGCAAGACCTGGATCAAGGTATTGCGCGTGATCTGGTAGGTGGACGGGGCTGACACCAGGGCCAGCGCGATGGCGGGCAAGACAAGATGGCTGGCGGCCGAGACAAGGGCCGGCCAGTTGCCCGTCAATATGCTGTCCACCGTCAGCAAGCCCGTCACCCGCGCCGGAGGAGGAATGGTGCTTGCAAGCCTGCCCAGGGGCGGGGGCGACCAGTGCAGACGGAAGAAGAACACATAGATCAGGATGAGCCCCATCCAGAAGCTGGGCACGCTGATGCCAACCTGCGCTACGAACTGGCCAATGCGATCGACGACGCCGTTCTGGCGCACGGCGGACAGGATGCCCACAGGGATGCCCACAAAGATGACCAGTCCCATGGCCGCCAGGACGAGCTCCAACGTCGCCGGCAGGCGGAAGCCAATCTCGACAAGGACCGGGCGTTGTGTCACCCGGGAGATGCCCAGATCGCCGTGGGCCACCGCGCCCAGGTAACGCAGATATTGCTCGGGAAGCGGCCGGTCCAGGCCCATCTGGTGGATCATGTTGTCGATGATCTCCTGGTCCGCCTGCTGTCCAACCAGCAGGTAAACCGGATTGCCCAAGAGGCGGGTCACGACAAAGGTGATGGTGGCCACGCCGAGCAGCACCAGCCCGATCGAGAGCAGCCGCCGCAACACATACTTGCCGGATTCTGAGAGCCACTCCTTCATCTGATTCCCTCGTTCAGCTTCCTTGTCTGGTGCCTTCCTCGAAGCGCCCTGGGCCGGTGGGCTGGCCTGGGCGCAGGACATCATGCGTGCCTGTCACCTCGGCGCCGCCAATCCCGCGCCAAGGGCAAGCGCCGCGCCAGCAGACATGAACATAACGTGTGGGCTCAACCGGCCCGTTGGGGCCGGCGAGCCCACACAAGTTGCGTCGTTTACTCGGCGCGGTGCAACGTGTAGTACCAGAGCATGTTGTCCGGCAGATGCACGTATCCCGCGATGTCATCCCGCATGGCCAGCTCGAGATTGGTCTCGGCCAGCATCAGCGTGGGTGCATCCTCGATGATGATGCGCTGCATCTCGGTCGTGAGCTCGGTCTTCCTGTCCTGGTCCTCCGGTTTCCAGATGGCGGCAGCCTCGTAGATCACTGTGTCCACGTCAGGGTTGCAGTAGGCCATCCAGTTGATTACGTTATCGCAGGTGTAGAAGGCGAAGCCCGTGTACGCTGCATCGTCCACATACCAGAGCAGATCGCGCAGCCACGCCTGATGAGTCTTCTTGTCGAGGCGCTCGGCGAAGATGGCGGCGGTCTGCTTGTCGATGGTCATCTCCACCCCGATCTCCTTGAAGGTGCTCTGCAGCAGAATGGCCAGCTCCTCGATGACCGGGTTACCCGACTGGATGTCCATGGTGAACTCGAATCCGTCGGCATAGCCAGCCTCTGTCAGCAGCGCTTTGGCCTTCTCGAGGTCGTAGGTGTAGGGCCAGAGTCCCTCGGTGAAGCCGTTGCCCTTGCGCGCCACCGGGCCGTGGGACTCAAGGGCGCGCCCGCGGAAGACATGGTTGACGATGCTCTCATAGGGCACGGCGTAGGAGAGCGCCTGGCGCACGAGCTTGTTGTCGAACGGCGCGATCGTGTTGTTCAACCCGACGATATATTGGTTGCGTGTGGGCACCGACAGGACGCTCACGCCGGGGACGTTGCGCAGGTTGTCCAGCTCATCAGGGCTCAGGTCGCGCGCGATATCAATGGCGCCTTCCTGCAGGAGCAGCACACGGTCAGCCGATGAGGGGATGACCTTGAGCACGACCTTGTCGAAGTAGGCGGGGCCGGCCCAGTAATTGGGGTTGGCGCGCAGCACCATCTCCACACCGGGCGTATAGGACTCCACGTAGTACTCGCCGCTGGCCGCCTCATTCTTGGCCTTCCACTGGGTGCTCCACGGATCGCCATCTGCGACGTTCTCCTGCATTGCCACCGAGTCAACCGGCGCCTGGGATTGGTCGCGGAAGAGGTAGAAGAAGAAGGGACTGGGTTTCGAGAAGTTGACCTTGACCTGTGTGTCGCTTAGCTTCTCCCACGAATCGATGTTGGCGTTCTTGATGTTCCACAGATAGCCCGACTTCGTGTTGATGCCGCGCTCAAACCAGTAGACGATATCGTCGGCCGTAACCGGGTTGCCGGTGTGGTTGAACGTGGCGCTGCGCACGGTGAGGGTTGCGCTCAGCCCGTCGGGCGCGACTTCCCATGCCTCGATGGCCGAACCGTTGATCTGGGACGGATCGTACATGGCATAGCCATCGGGCGTTTCGTTGTAGCCGTATAGGAAGAACTGATCCTGGGTGTTGTAGTTGACTTCGTTGGAACGCTGGAAATGTGAGAAATCCGAATCGAGCGTCTCAACATCTCCCGACATACCGATGGTCAAGACGCGCTCGCCCGCCGCCGGCGCTGCCCCGGGCGCGGCGGGAGCCACCGGCGCCACGCACGCAGCGACCAGGCTTGCCAGCGCGACCACCAACAGAACGAAATAGACTCTCGGTAAGGTTGACATGTTTGCTCTCCCTCCAAAATCTGGTTAAACCGGTGCTCCCCAAAACGAGAAACGAACCACTGAACACAGATGACAGGGCGAAGCAGCCGGATGTACGGCCACACGCCAGTATGCCGGTGGGCGCCCCAACTTGGGGCCTCCACGCGTTGGTTGTCTAGACGCTTCGGGGGGGAGCGGTCGACTCGCGGACGAACAGGGTCGGGGGAAGAACTACCGTGCTGGGTGGGGAATCCAGCTCGCCGGTGACGCGGCGGATGAGCAGGCGCGTCGCCTCTGCTCCGATCTCGTAGACCGGCTGGCCTACAGTCGTCATGGGCGGCGTAAGCAGCGAGAGCCAGGGTGAGTCGTCGAATCCGATGAGGGAGATGTCGTCGGGAACGCGGAGCCCTGCCTCTTTGACAGCCTGGAGCATGCCGATGGTGCGCACGTTGTTGACGGCCAGTATGGCGGTCGGTCGCGGCCGCAGCGCGAGCAGCTCCACGGCAGCGTTGTAGCCGCCACGCTCCTTGGGCAGGCCGCCGGTGCGGATCAGGGAACGTGTCACGCGCAACCCGTGGGCGCGCAGCGCTTGCTCGTAGCCGGTCCGGCGTTGGCGGCCAACGTCATGGGAGTCAGGCGTCGTGATCAGGCCAATCCGCCTGTGGCCCAGCTTGATGAGATGCTCTGTTGCCTCGT
>JACFMY010000176.1:0-4321 GCA_019455155.1 Caldilineaceae bacterium | reverse complement strand
GGGAACCGCCCGGTCGATGAAGACCATGGGCGTCGGCTGGTTGACGGTATAAGCTTCGGCGCGTTCCGCCACAGGCACAAGGATGAGGCCGGAGACACGCTCCATGGTCAGGAGTTCCAGATAGAGACGCTCTTTCTCCACGCTGCCATCGGAGCTGCCCAGCAGGACCGTGTACCGGTTGCGGTAGGCGACATCCTCGATGGCGCGCACAATGTCGGTAAAGAAGGGGTTCTGGATGTCGGCGATGATCAGGCCGATGGATTTCTGGCTCTGGCGCCGCATGTTGCGGGCGATGCCACTCGGCACATATTGGATCTCTTCCATTACGCGCGTGACCCGTTCGCGGAGGTGGGGTTTCACCCGCTCGTTGCCGTTCAGCACCCGGGACACTGTGGCGATGGAGACGCCAGCTAGTCGCGCCACGTCCTTGATCGACTTGGTAGGCATATGATCTGCTGTGAACGAAAGCGCCTGCGAGGAAAAACGAACTCACGAATCCACAATCACGATCCGAGAAAACATTTACAATGTAAATGTTTTCTCGGCCACTGTCAATACCTTTTGGCGTTGCCGCGCACGCGTTATTGTCCAAGATTTAGGCCAGAAGGCCATTGTGCAATCGCCGAATTGGGTCATAATGAGGAAAAGCAGCGAAACACCACATTGGAGGATTTGATGTCTCAGATCGACCTGCTTCTGCTCCATCCCCCCAGTGTCTACGACTTTCGCGAACAGGCCATAATGTATGGACCCGTCAGCGACCTGATCCCGTCTTCCCCGGTCTTCGAAATGTATCCCCTGGGCTTTCTCACCATGACCAATTACCTTGAGGAACGCGGCTTGAAGGTGCGGATCGTGAATCTGGCGCTGCGCATGATGAACGACCGGCGCTTCGATGTCCCTGCCTTTCTCGCCCGCCTCAAGCCCAAGGCTGTCGGCATCGACCTGCACTGGCTGCCCCATGCCCATGGCTCCATCGAAGTGGCAAAGCTCGTCAAGGCGATCCACCCCAATGTGCCGGTCATCTTCGGCGGCCTTTCTGCCACCTATTTTCATAGGGAGCTCATCCAATACCCTGCTGTGGATTACGTCCTGCGCGGTGATTCGGTCGAGCCGCCGCTGCACGAGTTGCTGACCTGTCTCGACAACGGGCAGACGCTGGAGCGGGTGCCCAATCTCACCTGGAAAGCCAACGGCGAGGTGCGCATCAATCCGTTCAGCTTCATGCCCAAGGCGCTCGACTACGTGGACCTGATGCCTGAGCGCATGGTGAGAATGATCTTGCGCTACCGGGATCTGCAGAGCGTCTTGCCCTTTAACGGCTGGTGGCAGAATCCCATCACCGCGGTCTTTAGCGTCAATGGCTGTGCCCACGAGTGTGTGACCTGCGGCGCCTCACGCCAGGCCTGCACTGCCCTGAGCCAGCGCGGCCAGCCGCTCTTTCGCAGCCCGCAGAACCTGGTCAAGAACATGATCGATATCAGTCGCATCTCCAAGGGGCCCATCTTCATCGTCGGGGACCTGCGCCAGGCCGGAGACGACTACGCGTACCAGGTGCTGGATCTGCTGCGCCAGGTCAATCTCAAGAACGACATTGCCTTCGAGCTCTTCGAGATGCCGCCCCTGGATTATCTAAAGGCCATCGACGCGTCGGTGAAGAACTGGAGCCTGGAGCTTTCCCCCGAGAGCCACGATGAGGAGATTCGCCGTATTCAAGATGAGACGACGGCCTATACCAACGCAGAGATGGAGGCAGTGATCCAGGAGGCGCTCAAGCTGCGTTGCCAGCGCATCGATGTCTTTTTCATGATTGGCGTGCCGCGCCAGACGCAACAATCTGTGGAGGATACGATCCGCTATTGCGAGCATCTGTTCCAACACTCCGACAGGCGCCTCTCCTGCTTTGTGTCGCCTTTGGGTCCCTTTCTGGATCCGGGCAGCTGGGGGTTCGAGGATCCCGCGCGCTTTGGCTATCGCCTATTTGCCCACACGTTGGAAGAGCATCGCCAACTGCTCGTCCAGCCTTCCTGGCAGCACATCCTGAACTACGAGACACAGTGGATGGATCGCGAGGAGCTGATCTCGGCCACCTACGATGCAGCCGAGGCCTTGAATAGCCTGAAGCTGAAATATGGGCGCATCGCCAGGGCCAGGGGACGCGAGGTAGCTCGTCGCATCGAACACGCGCGCAGGCTCAAGGATCGTCTGCACGCCCTCGACGAGGGAGCGGGTGAGGATCACGAGGATCTCAAGGGGGAGATCTACGCGTTCAGTGTCTCCACGGTCTGCGACAAGCGGGAGCTGTTCTGGCGGCGCCATGTGGTGAACTACAAGGTGCTGGGGATTATGAGAATTCTGTTCGCGTATCTGCGGGAACGCATACGCGACGCCCTCTAGATGGCGCAACGCGGCCACCAGGCGAAAACCGCGCCGGACGCCGCACAATTGCTTGACCCCACCCGCCACGCGGCCAAGCTGTGGGCCTTCTATACCCAACACTCGCCCCCTGGTTTCTCTTGTCCACCGCTTTCAGGACATTCGTCACGTCCCCAGCGGCTCCCGCGCGGGCTAAGATACATATCACTTTCTGCATGTACAATCGCGATCCCCGGCAAGACTGGAGCATATCCCTATGTCACTGCTGCCCATTTCCTTCATCTCACGCAACGGCGCGCCAACCCGGCCACCTGCGCCCGCGCCGGCGGTTGAATGGGGTTACGTCGACGAGGAAGGGCGGCTGGTCATCTCACCGGAGATGCGGCGCAGCATGGGGCTGGAGCCCGGCGCGCGCCTGCGGCTGGAACGCGACGGCAATACCATTCGCATGCACCGGCCCCTGAGCCACCTGGCCAAGGTGTACATCGAGCCGACGAACGGCTGTAACCTGGACTGCGTCACCTGTTTCCGCAACGCCTGGCAGAGCTCCATTGGGCGCATGAGCGATGCCACCTTCGCGTCGATCCTGGAAGGGCTGGCCGCGATCGACCCGGCGCCGACTGTCTATTTCGGCGGTATCGGCGAGCCGCTCTTTCACCGGCACACGGTCGAATGGGTCGCCCAGGTCAAGCAACTGGGCGCCCGTGTGGAGCTCATCACCAATGGCACGCTGCTCACAGAGAAGCGCAGCCGCCAGTTGATCGAAGCCGGCCTCGATCTGCTGTGGGTCTCCATCGACGGGGCGTCGCCGGAGAGCTACGCCGATGTGCGGCTCGGCGCGGAGCTGCCTAATGTGCTGGCCAACCTGCAACGTTTTCGCACCCTGCGCAAGGGGCACAAAAGCGGCAAGCCGCAGATCGGTGTGGCCTTCGTGGCTATGAAGCGCAACATCGACGATCTGCCCAAAGTGCTGCGCATCGCCCGGCAGCTTGGCGCCATGCATTTCTCCGTGAGCAACGTGTTGCCTGTCACAGAAGAGTTAAAGGACCAGGTACTCTATACGGAGTCGATGCGTTCCGTGACCTATCTCTCGTCACAGCAGACGCCACAGTTGAGCCTGCCCAAGATGGACTTCGACGAGACCACGCGCGAGGCGCTCTTTGCGGCCTTCCAGTCTGGTTTCAATGTTAGCTATGCCGGCGCCAGGTGGGGAGGGAGCAACGACGTCTGCGACTACATCGAGTCCGGCTCCATGACGGTTGGCTGGAACGGCGATGTGAGCCCGTGCTGGCCATTGCTGCATACGCATCACAGCTATCTGCACAACAAGCCTCACGTCTCATACCGCCATATCATCGGCAATGTGCAGGAGCGCAGCCTCATGGACCTCTGGTCTGATCCCGATTACGTGGCCTATCGCGAGCGGGTCCAGAGCTTCGCTTTCCCGCCGTGCACCTTCTGCGGCGGCTGCGACCTGTCGCTCGACAACCTGGAGGATTGCATCAGCAACGAGTACCCCGTCTGTGGCGCGTGCCTGTGGGCGCAAGGTCTCATCCGCTGTCCGTGAGGGTGCCCTCCAAGGCGACATCGTAGTACCGAATTCATTCGTTGTTGGCCTGGCTAGAGCAACTGAAGTCGCGACTGCGCTCCAGGGTGATCCTGCACTACAGGGAGCCGACAGTTACCAGCAACAGCCCCACTTCGTCCTGCCCGTTGATACCCAACAGATCTTCCACCGCGTCGTCCACAAAGCCCGCGATGGCGCAGACGCCAAGCTTGAGCGCCTCACCGACCAGGTAGATGTTTTGGGCCAGGAACCCCACATCCATGCACATGTAGCGGAAGGCACGCTCGCCATACTTCCACCGCAGCCGTTCGTAGTAGCCGCTGATCAGGAACACCGCGGCCGCGCTGGCCACATAGGGCTGTCCCAGCGACAGGTTCT
>JACFMY010000175.1:4749-12545 GCA_019455155.1 Caldilineaceae bacterium | reverse complement strand
GAAGGCAGAACCGTGCGGATTGGTTTCTGGACGGTATTGCTGCTAAGCATTTTTGCCTGGGCGCCGGCTACCTTTCCCGGCTATTGGCAATCTCTGGACGGGTACATCCCCGTCTTCAACGCGGTGCAGCCGTCCGCAATTGCCGCGATCGCCACCGCACCGGATCTCTGGCGTGGGACTGGGAGCGCGGCCTTTCTGATTGCGCAGCCGCTCATTCGGTTGGGCGCGGATCCGCTGTTGGCCGTCCGCGTTTCCTTTATCCTCTGCTTCGTGTTGGGAGGCAGCGGAATCTATGTCTGGCTCTCTGAGCGGCTCGGGGACCGCGGCGCGGGGTTGGCGGGCGTCACCTACATGCTGCTGCCCATGTTTCTGGCGACTGTCTATGTCCGGGGCAGCCTGGCTGACGCCATTATCATCGCCCTCCTGCCTCTGGCCTTGGCAGGTCTGGCCAGCTATAGCCAGCGCAACTCCCCTGTCGGCGCGGCTGTGGCTGTCTTGAGCATCCTCTGGATATGGCGTGTTCAGGCGGGGTTAGCTGTCTTCGCCACTGTATTGCTGCTTGTGTACGCCCTGGTAGTAGAACGTGAGCGGCTGGCGGTATTGACCGTGGCAGTAGCCGGCGCAGCCGGATTGGCAAGCCTGGTTCCGCTGTGGAGCATAAGCGCAGAGTCTCCCCAAGTCTTTCAGGATCATTTTGTGCAGCTGTTCCAGCTATTCGGCGTGACATGGCAGATTGCCCCCAGCATCGCTGGGTGGCAGGACCAATACCCTTTTCAACTGGGCTTTGTTGCTGTCATCTTTGGCGTGATGGCGCTGTGGAGCTGGTGGATAGTCACCAGGCCACTGCTGAATCCTGGCCTGCGCCGCTTGCTGCTCTTCTGTGCAGCGGGGGTGCTAGTCCTGGTCACGTTGAGCCTGGAGATCAGCGGGCCATTCTGGTTTCTGACCCGCGCTGACCGGCTGTTGACCTATCCGTGGCAGATTTTGTTGCTGGCTGCACCACTCCTGGCGATGATGGCCGGCGCGCTGCCGGTGACGTTGCCGGACCTGCATACACCCGTCTATTGGTCTGCGTTGCTCGCCGTCACGGTACTGGCCAGTATGCCCTATCTGTCAGCCGATTATACAACCATACAGCCCTCGCCACGGCCACTGGCCATCGTTGGCGATAATCATATTGTCGTGCTCAGCGCGCGGCTCGTTGAATTCGATGCACCGCCAGCAGCTGAGCTGACCGTTACCTGGCAAGCCCTGCGCCCTGAGAACTTTGACTACAACGTCTTTGTTCAGGCAATCAGGGGCGAGGAAACAGACGCAGAAACAGGCGAACAGGTGGTAGCTCAGCTTGATGTACAGCCGTTGGGCGGCGAGCGACCGGTCACAAGCTGGCGCCCAGGCGAAATCTTTACCGAGACTTACCGGCTCGAGCTACCTGCCCAAAGCCGCGTCTCTCCGTTGCGCTATTATTTTGGCTTCTATGACTGGCGTGACGGGCGACGCCTGCCCGTAGACGGCGGAATCGACGACAAGATGGTGCTCTATGGCCAATGATCTCGCGGTGGAGACAGCTCCCACAGGCCAGCAGGAGCAGGCGGCAGAATTGGTGTTGTGGCGTGATCCTCTCTTGTGGCTGACGATGGCGCTGTCGCTCCTGGCGGTGGCGCCCCTTCTCCTGCCTGGCTATTTCTGGGGCGCCAACGACGCGCGGCACCACGTCTATTTCCTGTTTGAATATGACCGGCTCGTCCAGGACGGTATCTGGTGGCCACGGTGGAGCCCCGATTTCGCCTTCGGCTACGGGTATCCGTTCTTCAATATCTACGGCCTGTTTAGCCATTTTCTGGCCGAACTGCTCCATCATTTTCTCGGCTTTGATTTTGTGGCTGCCGTTGAGATCGTCTTCGCCCTGAGTATCGTGGGGAGCGCCGGGGCCATGTATGCCTTCGTACGTGCCTGGCTGGGCCGGCCAGCGGCGTTGGTAGCGGGGATCGCCTATACCTTTATTCCGTATCATCTCCTGAATCTGTACATCCGGGCCAACCTGGCCGAGAGCATGGCGTTTGTATGGCTGCCGCTCTGCCTATGGACAGCACGGCAATCCGTGGTGCGGCCGGCTTTCCGTTGGGTGGCCGGGTTGGCGTTTGCCTATGCCGGCCTCATGCTGACCAGCAACCTGGTCTTTGTGCTCTTTACGCCGCTGTTAGCCGGTTACGTCCTGCTCCTGACGATTATCAGCTCCGTGCCCGACGCGAGGCCACCATTGCCCCGTCCCTGGTCCGGCTGGTTGGTTCGCTGGCTGCGGCACGCCTGGCCACCAGCGGTGGGTGCAGTAGGTGGTCTGGGCCTGAGCGCGGTTTTCTGGCTACCCATGCTGTTGGAGCGGGGATTTGTACGGGTCGATCAGTGGTTTGACGGTCGCTACGATTTCCACGGCCACTTTGTCTACTGGCACCAATTCTTTAGTCCTCAATGGGGTTTTGGCGTCAGTACTCCTGGCCCGCAGGATCCGATCAGCTTTCAGATCGGCGCGGCAGTTCTTGTCTTTGCGACCGTAGGCTCGTTGTTGGTATGGCAGGTCGCTGGCCGGTTGCGTTGGGAGATTGGCTATTTCATCGTGGTTGCGGTCGTGGCGACGTTTCTGACCAGCCAGTGGGCCACGCCGCTGTGGGAACTGCCTTTGGCCGGCTCAATACTCCAGTTTGCCCAGTTTCCCTGGCGTTGGCTGGTGTTGACCGCAGTGTGTGTCAGTGCCTTGGCCGGGCTGGTTGCACACCCCGCTGTGCTGGGACACGAGCGCCACTTCTCTGTACCGCTCCTGGCCGCCGCTATGGTCATTGTTCTGGGCAGCTATTCGTACCTGCAGCTCCAGATCCAGGAACCGGCCGAAGGAGAAGTCAATCTGGCTGGACTCATGCGCTTTCAGCAATCGTCCGACGAAATGACCGGCAGCACAGCCTGGGTGAAGGAGATCCCGACCTGGAGTCCCATGGCCGACTACTACATCAGCCAGGACGAAGCTGGGGGGCCCGTGGAGCCAGTCAGCACGAAGCTAGACTATTCGATCTTTGACTACAAGACGTTTGGTGCCAGCTCAGTCGCTCACAATACGATTAGCGAGGAGATCTACTATGACAACCGGCGCGGCTCGGCGCAAACGGTTGTCTTCAATCACTTCTACTATCCTGGCTGGAATGCCTACCTGCTAGATGGTGAACATGGTCGCCGGGTAGAGCAGGTACCGATCATCCCCGAGACGACTGGCACACTGGGACGAATGACTGTCCAGGTTCCACCAGGTGAAGGGTATCTGCTGTTGGTATATGAGGACACGCCCCCACGCACGATCGGCGGGATCGTTACGCTGGCGACGCTTGGCCTCTTCGGGATGGGCGCACTTCTGGCTCAAACGCGCCGGAACCGGCGGTAGCTATTGAACGAGCTGAGAATAATCTCTCGGTGGAGAGCGTATCAATGCTGATACGGTCAAGAGGCGTCGTGACGCCGGTTGTAAGCGCATATCAGAATATGCTGGAGACAATGCTGGTAAATGTTGGCCGCTGTGCCCGCGGTTGACCAGAGACAGGAGCAGCCAGACCATGGAGCAGAGACCCTTGACTCGAATTGGTCCGATCAGACGTCGCATGGTTGAAGAGGATGAGGTCAGCCAGTTGGAGCAGCGTTACGGCAGCGCGGTACGCTCGACCTATACGCTCCAGGCCGATGACTATATTCGCCGGTACCGGTGGCGTCCCGACAGCGATCGCCGGGCCGAGGTAGTCTTCGCCATTCAAGATCCTGCTGAACGGATCTGGTTGCATGCGAAGGCTCATTATCCAGCACACATCTACCGTGCGCTTTCAGGCGGCGTACATTGGGACGAAGCGGTGGAAACGGCGTTGTTTCGCGAGGTGAAGGAGGAAACCAGTCTCGAATGTTCGATCGAGCGGTTCCTGGGCTTGCTCATCTACAAGTTCCATTTTCAAGAGGAGACCGCTGAGTTCGCTAGCTATGTCTTTCATTTACGCGCCGATTTTTCCCAGCCCGTCTGTGTGCGCGACAATGAGATCTCGGCCTTTCGAGCTGTGTTACCGCGCCAGCTCTCCGACGTCTCCAATGATCTGCGGAATCTGATTGGCGACCGTCGTGTTTGGGGGCAGTGGCGCGCTCTATCAGTGGATCTGATCTATCGCCAGCTGGTGGATGAAAACATTCAGGAACAAGGGGCCGGGGAATTGTGAATGACGAGGGATGCATGTGAGTACGTAGCTTCAGGTGACCCCCCGAAAACGCTGCGCAACTCACGGTCCTTTCTGGTCCAATGAAATGATTGCGGGAGCTTGTTATGCTGGTGCCATTGTCGTGGCTCAAGGAATATGTAGACATAACCGTACCGGTAGAAGAACTGGCAGAGCGTATTACGCTAGCCGGACTGGAAGTCAGTGCAATGCACCGCGTGGGCGACTGGTGGGATCCGGAGACGATTGTGGTCGGCCAAATCGCGCGTGTCCTGCCCCATCCCGATGCGGATCGCCTTGTGTTGGTAGATGTCGACTATGGCGCCGCTGAGGCGCAGCGGGTCGTTACTGGTGCGCCAAATCTCTTTGTGTACAAAGATGCCGCCACCCTGCCCGTGATGAAGGTGGCCTTTGCCCGCGCCGGCGCGGTACTGGTCGACGCCTACAGCGACGAGCTGCCCCGCCCCAAAAAGAAGCTGAAGGCATCCAAGATCCGCGGTGTGGAATCGGCCGGTATGGTCTGTTCTGAGCGCGAGTTGGGCTTGAGTGACGAACACGAAGGTATCCTGATTCTGCCCGAAGACGCGCCAGTCGGCGTTCCCCTGCGCGATTACCTGGGCGACATTGTATTCGAGCTTGACCTCACGCCCGATATGGCGCGTTGTCTGAACATGATTGGCGTCGCACGGGAGGTCGCGTCGCTGACCGGCGCTCCGCTACACCTGCCCCCCGATCACTTCCCGGTCGAGGGCGCGGACTCGGTGGCCGACTATGTGTCGGTGCGCATTGATGAGCCAGAACTCTGCAATCGCTATACCGGCATTCTGATCAAAGATGTCACCATCGGCCCTTCACCCAAATGGATGCAGGAGCGACTGATCAAGGCCGGCATGCGCCCCATCAACAATGTGGTGGACATCACCAACTATGTGATGTTGGAATATGGGCAGCCCCTCCATGCTTTTGACTACGATACACTCGTACGCCGCGCCAGGCAGGCGGGCGACGCGACGCCGACGATCATCGTGCGCCGGGCCGCAGAAGGCGAGAAGTTCACGACGCTTGACGATGTTGAGCGCGCGCTGGACAGCTCTATGCTCATGATTGCCGATACCCTGGGCTCTGTGGCGATCGCCGGCGTAATGGGTGGCCAGGAAAGCGAGGTCACCGAAACCACGCGCAACATCCTGCTCGAGTCCGCTTGCTTCGAAGGCATCAACAACCGGCGCACGGGCCAGAAGTTAAAGCTCTTTAGCGCGGCCAGCTATCGTTTCAGCCGCAGCATTCCTGCCGCGCTGAACGCCATTGCCGCGCGCCGCGCCGCTGACCTCATCCGCCAATATGCAGGCGGCCGTATTGTCCCGGGCATCGCGGACGCCTATCCTGTGCCACAACAGGAGGTAGTCGTCTATACGACGGCCAGCGATATGCGTCGCATCCTGGGCATGGCCGTGACGTTGGACCAGATGGCCGACGCGCTGCGCCGGTTGGATTTCCGCGTACGCCAGGTAGGGGAACCGGCCGATGATGCCCCGGCCGATGCCACATTTGCATTGCACCGGGTGCCGGGCGAGCCCCTGCTAGAATGTGTGCCGCCCTGGCACCGGCTCGATGTGCGCTACCCCGCCGACCTCTGTGAAGAGGTGGCGCGCGTGATCGGCTACGAACATGTGGGAGCGACCTTGATGGAAGATGCGCTGCCCACCCAGCATCGCAATGAAGTCACCGAAACTGAGGAGCAGATACGCGATATCCTCATAGGCTGTGGGCTACAGGACACCGTGAACTACGCGCTGACTTCGCCCGAGAACCATGATAAGCTCACACCCCAGCAACCAGCCGGCACGGCGCCCCATATTGTCTTGGCCAACCCTAGTGCCGTGGAGCGCCGCGCCATGCGCCGGTCGATGCTAGTCAGCGCGCTGGAGAACGTGGCCTATAACCTGCGCTATGCTGAGCGCCTGGCAATGTTCGAGATCGGCCGCGTCTATCTGCCTGAACAGGGCGATGGCACACTGCCACTGGAAGACCGTCGCCTGAGCATTACGTTGGTGGGACCGCGCCAGCCGCAAAGCTTCTATAGCACGGACGAGTCCAGCCAGGAAATGGATTTCTATGACCTGAAAGGTGTGGTGGAGACGTTGTTGGAGCGACTGGATTTCAAGAGTGGCGAGATCGAGTACCGGCCACGGCCTGACACCAATACCTTCGGTCCCCGCTGCGCCGAAGTGGTGGTGCAGGGCACCAGTCTCGGCCTCATGGGCGAGATTCATCCCCAGGTACGCTCCGCCTTTGGTCTGCCGTCTGTGCGTATCAATGCTGCCGAGCTTTCGATCGCACCGCTGATCCGCCCGCAATGGCGCCTCGATCCTATGCAGCCTATCAGCCCCTATCCACCCGTGGTGGAAGATCTCGCCTTTGTCGTCGATGAGAGTGTCACGGTGCGCATGGTCGAGGATGTCATTCGAGCCGCTGCCGGCGCGCTGCTGGTTGAGCTGGAACTCTTCGACCTGTACCGGGGTGAGCCGTTGCCTGACGGCAGCAAATCGCTAGCTTTCCGCCTGACCTATCAAAGTCAAGAGAGCAGCCTGCGTGACACGGATGTCGCCAAACTGCGCGAGCGCATCGTCCGCCGCGTTGAACGCGAAGCTGGTGGCAAATTGAGGGGATAGACCCAGCCACTCAGCGCAGGTTGGCTGCCGGCTGGTGAGAGCGTGCATGCCAACAGAAGATGGCCGGAGCCGCGACGGGCGCCGGCCGTTTTTTTGCCTATCCGATCTGCGCAACGGGCAGCGCATGCCGCACGTGCCCGTCACGACCTTCCACTGTCGTGGCCGCACAGAGCGAATTCAGAACCGCTTCCTCGACAGCTTCCACCACAGCAGGAAAGAGCCCCGCCATAGTCGGGCCTTCATCGGCCAGGCCGGGCCGCTCAACGGTCCCTGGTCCCTCTGCTGCGGCGAGGCGGGCGCGGTATGCAGTGCTGAACGCGATCACGAAATCCCCGCTGCCATGGCCAATGGTTGTTCCCGTGCGCGCCAGCCCGGCGCCTGCGCGCACGCAGAGGCGATGGAGTTGCCGGGCATCCAGCGGCGCGTCAGTTGCTAGCACAATCATCACCGATCCGTGCTCAACCGTATGCACCGGCGCGGGCGGCTGCAGGCGCCGTCCCACTGGAATCCCGGCGAACATCAGCTCCTCGGGGCGGCCGAAGTTGGTTTGTACCAGTGCGCCGGCGGTGTAATCTCCCAGTGACGGAGGCAACCGCCGGCTGGCCGTGCCAATACCGCCTTTCCAACCATAGCAGCTTGTACCGGTGCCTGCGCCGACTGCGCCTTCCGCGACGGGGCCAGCGGCTGCCTGCCCAAGGGCCGCAAGCACATGTTCGGCACGCACGTGACGCCCCTGGATGTCGTTGAGGTAGCCGTCGTTGCATTCACCGACGACAGGATTGACTGTGCTCTGGCGAATTCCAATGTCCGGGTTGTGCTGAATGCTGAAATCGACCAGTGTGTCAGCGACGCGCCACACATTTAGTGTGTTGGTGAGCGCGATGGGAGT